>JAFTHP010000004.1 GCA_017457305.1 Clostridia bacterium
AACTTTATGGACGGGCCAGATGATCAACTTGTACTGCGCGCTGATGCCTTTGAACGCTTGGACTGGTTCTTGGAAATGTGCAAAAAGTACGAGCTGTACGCCATCATTGATATGCACGCCGTTGTTGGTGGTCAAAGTGGCTACGAGCACAGCAGTACAAGAGATATTGAGTTTTGGAAAAACGAAGTGTACCAACAGGAAATGTGCCTGATGTGGAAGGAAATTGCCCGTCACTATGTTGAGGATCGTCCCGATTTGTTTGAAACAATCGCCGCCTACGACCTAGTTAACGAGCCGGTTGACCGCAACACACCAAGCACAACTCGTGCACAAGCCAAGGTTATGGACAAGATGTACCAAGCCATCAGGGAAGTGGACACAAAGCATATGATTAGCATCGAGTTTTGCTGGTTCTTCAACAAATTCCCCAATCCCGAAAGATACGGCTGGGAAAACGTTCTTTACCAAATTCACCTGTACAACTGGGTGCACGATTTTATACCAAACGACTTCTTCTACTGGGTGCAAGACCTTGTTCACAGCTTTGCCCCACACGAAGTGCCCTATCTAATTGGCGAGTTCAACCTATTTGCCGACGAAAAGGAGTGGATCAAGTGGTTGGACGGATACGATCAACGCGGTTGGAACTGGACCATTTGGAACTACAAGGTTGCATCCGTTGGCTGGTGGGATAACAGCTGGGGATTGTACGTATATCGCATGAATCTTCAAGACGAACAGCTAAAGGTTGACCTACGCACAGCTACCTACGACGAAATCTATAACCAATGGCAAAAGATTGGTACCGACAAGGGTTATTACAAGCTTCACGACGATGGCGTAATGTACAAGGTGCTTAAGTATCGTTTGGACCGAGCACAAGGAAAGTAATATCAACTTTTGTGCAAAATTTGCAACACAAAATTTGTAAATAGTGGTAGGGTATATCCATTGCACAATTGATGCAAGATATATTTGTATAACTAGCACAGTTTTTGTAAACAATAATCAAGTTGATAGGGCTGGTCATTTGCTTGCCAAATGCCAACAAAAGTTTTACAATATAACTATCAACTTTTAGGAGAGAATTATGTCAGAATGTACACATGATTGTTCCACTTGCACAGCAGATTGCTCCAGTCGCACAGCGGAAAATCAACACGCAAAATTAAACGAACTATCCAAGGTTGGCAAGGTTATTGCAGTTGTCAGCGGTAAGGGCGGTGTAGGCAAAAGTCTTGTAACAAGCTTGCTTGCAACACTAACTCAACGCAAAGATAAGTCCACTGCCATTTTGGACGCAGATATCACCGGACCAAGTATTCCACAAGCATTTGGCTTGCATTGCAATGCCATGGCGGACGACAAGGGTATTTATCCTGTTACCAGCGCCAACGGAACACAAATTATGTCCATCAATCTGTTGCTAGAAAACGAAGCCGATCCAGTTGTATGGCGTGGCCCAGTTATTGCCGGCGCAGTAACACAATTTTGGACGGACGTAGTTTGGGATGACGTAGACTTTATGTTTGTAGATATGCCACCAGGAACTGGGGACGTTCCACTAACAGTCTTCCAATCCTTGCCAGTAGATGGCATTGTTGTGGTAACCAGCCCACAAGAGCTTGTTAGTATGATTGTTAGCAAGGCTGTAAAAATGGCAGAAATGCTCAACGTTCCAATCATTGGTTTGGTAGAAAATATGAGCTACTTCAACTGCCCAGATTGTGGAAAGCAACACAAGATCTATGGCGAAAGCAACGTTGACAAACTTGCCGAACAATACGGTATCGACACAGTTTGCAAGTTGCCAATCGACCCCAAGTTTGCAACACTTTGCGACAAGGGTGCTATCGAAGCTGTCAGCGGAACTTGGCTTGATGCACTTGTAGACAAAATTATCAAGTAGAACAAATCAACAAAAACAACAAAACGCTATTGAACTATCAATAGCGTTTTTTTGTTACTTATATATGTTAAAACGTACAACTATGGTTGTTTAGCTCCCTTTATTGTACAATTTGTGGGATTGTTCAAATTGCGTTTTCCACTCCAACAGTTCCGCTTTGGTGGCTACCAACGTGCTTTCAAATAGGTCCACGGTAGTGGGCGAAAGCAACGTTTGTGCCACTTGTAGGGGCTGTGGTATTTGGTTTTGTTTTTTGTAGTTGTTTCCGCAAAACAGGTATTTGTCGTTTGAACGGAAGGTATTTGTCAATATTTTTTGCGCCCTTTGGGCGGTGTCCTTTGCTTCTAACAGTTGGTTTGTAATACAAGATAATTGGCTTGCAAGCGCCGTTAGTAGCACAGTTGTTGGCAAGGCACAGTTAGCCTTTGAACCAACACTTCTCCACTCAATTCGACCTTGCTGGTAGCTTACAGCAACAGTTCTGTTTCTTTGAATTTTGTTTAGCTTCAACAAGTCTTTTTCTACGTCAAAGGATGATTGTGTAATTTTATTTACCGCCGTGTGTAATTGCTGTCCTAGGCACATATTGATGGTTGTTGGCGGTGCTTCCTTTTGACCTAAACGCTTGCAGTTTGTGGGTGTCAACACGGCAAATTGCAGTAGCTGTTGATGGCTTGCAATGGCGTTTACAAATGCAGCAATAAGTAGCAAAAATCTTGCGTTTTCCATTGGCGTGTTGCCCACTTGTAGCAAGTTGGTGTCCTCCGCCCACAACGAGAAGTTTAGGTGCTTTCCGCTTCCGCTGAGATCGGGAAAGGGCTTTTCTTCAAATACACAGTTGTACCCTTCTTTTTGGGCAATGCTATTTAGCACTTGCATTACTATGTGATTGTTCCAGCAAGCTTGTGTTGCGTTGCAAAATTGCGGTGTAAGTTCCTGCTGGCAGGGAGCAACTTCGTTGTGTTGGCTTTCTACTACTATTCCCAAACGGGATAGGCTCTTTTGCACCTTTTGCCAGTAGTCTATTGTTTTGCTGGTGGGTAGTGCACAGTAGTTGTTGTATTGCAAGTTTGATTTGTCATTTTGTGGTATCAAAAAGTACTCCTGTTCAATACCAAGCTTGATGCAACTAGTGGAGTAGTTGTACCCTAGCGCATTTGTAAAGCGAAGCAACTGTTTTTCTACTGCTTTGCAAGCTTTTTGCAATGGAACAAAGTAGTCCAGCGCTCCTTTGGGGCAAGCAAAGTGGCTAGGTAAATACAGTACGTTGTCCAACACAAAGGGGCTAGTATTGCAAATGGTGGCGTATGCGTAGGCGTTAGTCAAATTGCACAGCCGTGAGGCAAAGTTACTGCCGTCCATTTCGGAAAGGGCAACTGTACGTTCGTCAAGCAGTTCAATGGGAGCTAGTTTTGCGCAGGGTTTACCACCGATGGGAACAAAGTAGTGCCCAAAGTGCGTTGCGCCACGTTTAATTGCCCAGTTTTTAAGCTTCTTTACACCGCTAGGGGTAAGTTGACCTTCAAATACATCCCTTCCAAAGCTATTTTTATCCACAACAACCCCCTTGCTATGTGGTAGTATATGCTTTGGCTGTGCAAAAAGACACAAAAAAAGCCATCCAACTGGGGATGGCTTGTAGTTGCATGTTGTACTACATTGCGTAGTTTTTAAAGTAGTTTTGTACCAATACAAATGGTGTGCCCTTGTCGCCGCTACCGCTTGTTAGGTCGGCAAGACTTGCAAGTAGGTCGGTTAGTCTACGTGGTGTAGTTCCTTGGCTCTTGATGTTGCCCACAAGGTTGCTTTCCTTGTTTAGGATGGCTTGTTTCATTGCGGCAATTGCTTCTTCGCCAGTAAGGTCACGTAGGTCGTTATCTGCAACGTACTTTAGTTTGATTTCGTTTGGAGTTCCACTAAGGCCTGCGGTGAACGCTGGGCTACAAACTGGATCGGCAAGTTCCCAAATTCCGCCAACGGGATCTTTGAAAGCGCCATCGCCGTAAACCATAACTTCCACAAGCTTGCCTGTGCGTTGAAGTAGTTGTTGTTGAACGGCTTGTACAAACTTTTGCGCATCACGTGGGAACAACTTTACGCTGTTTGCTGTTGCAAGGTTGCTACCAAGAACACCGTACTGTTCGTTGTAGCCGCTACCGTCAACGCTCTTGCACAAGATGTTATCCAATGTGATAACCTTTTCTGCACCGCCCAATTGCAACATTTTTT
Organism: Clostridia bacterium; assembly: GCA_017457305.1. GTDB lineage: Bacteria > Bacillota > Clostridia > Christensenellales > CAG-314 > Fimimonas. The sequence continues at coordinate 4,139 of JAFTHP010000004.1, forward strand.
GTGTGCGGAAACGTGTGTGGATATCTGCTGCGATAACGTACTTTGTGTGGTTGAGAATTTCGCAAGGATTGTTTGCAAGGATAATTTCGCAACCGCTAATGGACTTGTAGTAGTCAATATAGTCTACGCCAGTAAAGGTGTGTTTAACGTCGCCAAAGGTTTGGTAAAATTGTTGGTCGGTAAACACGTCGGTGTAGGGGTTAACTCCCTTTTCCATCATTTTTTCGTAGGTTACAAAGCTGTTGCCCACTTCGTCACTTGGGTAGGATAGTTGAACGATAAGCTTCTTTACCCCCTTTGCAATGCCAGCAAGCACTTGAGAAAATCTGTTTCTGCTAAAAATTGGAAAAACCAATCCAACAGTTTCGTCGCCAAAGATGCTGTTAACGTCCTTTGCAATTTGGTCGATGGTGGCGTAGTTGCCTTGCGCTCTGCCAAGAACAGCTTCGGTAATGCAGTACACGTCGTGGTCCTGAATTGGCCATCCGCCCGTTTTGCTAGCGTTGATAACGCAATCGCAAGCGATGGTAACAAGGTCATCCCCTTGTCTAATGATGGGGGCGCGAACGCCTCTGCTGATAGTGCCTTGATAGTCCATTACAAACCCTCCGCAACAATAAAGATTTTTTACACAACAAATGTACACCTTTTTTATATTATTGTCAAGACTTCACAAATAAAAACAACCCCAACGAACGTTGAGATTGTTTTTTGTAGAGATAATTATTGCGAGTTAGGTGGAGTTATTTTTTTGACCAAGTTCCTGATATATCGCCGTCCCATGTGGAAGAAGTCTTGGTATACAAGTTGTTAGAATTGGTTGGAAGTGTAAGGTCACCAGTTTGATTCCACTTGTTATCCCAGTTATTTGTTGAAACGCTTCCGTTCATTCGACAGAAAATAACGTTTATCCAAGTACCATCAGGAATAATAACTTCAAAAATTCCATCGCCATTGCTATCTGTCATACTTGCCCAGGTATTTGTTCCAGCGGTATTATTAAAGAAGTATGCTGCGAATCTAGCGCCCCCACTATTCCAAGAACTATTAGGTTTGAAATAAAGTATCTTTTTGCCACAAACCGTACAACATCCAGTGTCACTATGGTCGCTATTGTGATTACCAGTCAAAAGTGTAGTACCAGAACTATTTTTGAAGGTGTGAGTGGTAAGAGTGTATGTAAATGTAGTGTTTTGTCTTGCTATATAAATACTTTCGTTGGATTCTGAAAGTTTTGAAGTATCAAAGTAGAAATCATACAAATCAGTGTATGACAAATAAATGTTGTCGTCTGAAGATGAAGTTGCCCCTTGACTTCCTGTTTTATTATATTTTGTGCCGTAGTAAATGTATTGAGATGTTAGGGCATCAACAATTTTTAGTCCAGCTCCACTATATCCAGGAACTCCAGTTAACATTCTTTCGTTTGAATTAGATGGATTAACCTTCATACCGTATGTCTCAGTCGCAGTCCAGTTGTTAAAGTCACCAAGAACATAGTATCTGTAATAGAAAGTAGGAGTAAAGGTTGCTGTCCTGGTTATTCCTTCGTAAGTATATGAAACAGACGAGTCACCAGGGGTTGTGGATTGGTTGTTCCATGTTAATTGATAATCACTTTCGTCCAATACGGCACTAGATTCATTGCTAAAATAAGCTGTTACTGTTAGAGCATTTTCAGGCATGTTGCTTCCGACTTCTAGCTTATTGCCCGTATAGGTTGCTGTGATACTTACTAATTCTACTGCCAAAACAGTAATAGTAAATGTGTCTGTTTGACCTTGGTATGTAACAGTATAGGTAACAGTACCAGCGGCGGTATTTGTTCCGCTTGTTATTTCAACTGTATATTGTGAAGATTCTAGTGTTTCCGGTTCGCCAGTGGTGTAGTTAGCATCTACACTCAGTTCATTTGGATCGTAGGATTGTCCTACAAAAATATCTCCACCCGTATAGCTTGCAGTGATACTTTGCAATTCTCTTTCGGGAACGGCGGCTGTGATGGTTATGCTAAGTGGCTCGGCGTTTAGGGTGTACAACGCAAAACAACTGCCCACTGCGGAAAAGCACAGTAGGACAGCAAAAATAAATATCAATGTTTTGGTTGTGTTGTTGTTCATATCGTAGTAATTAGTTGTTGTACATTTCTTTTTGCAAATCTACCGCATTGGGTGGCAGTTGCGGATAAGGGTACAGTGTGGTTTGGATAACTTCCACTGGTGCTTGTTGCACCTGTTTGGTAGTTTTTTGTGCAGATTTTTTTGCTTTGCGTTTGTTTAGCCTGTCTACACGTTTTTGGGCACGCAAGCGTTCTTCGGGTGTTTTTGCCAATAGCACGGTTGGATCTTCCACTTGGTAAGGTGGTGTAAGATTGTTGTTTCCGTTTGGATTGAAAGGTGGGGGTGGTGGCATAACACCAAGATAAATCTTTCGGTTGTGCTTGTCTTGCACGATAGAGCCATTGGCACTAACGGACAAATTGGGCGCAGACCAATCTAGTTGCGATTGATACCTTTGATTCCAGTCGTCCCACACGGCTTTTTCCTTGCGTTGTTTATCTGCAAGCACTTCCAGCCAGAAAGCAGCAAAGAAATAGATAAACAAGCATCCAGCAACAGCAATAATACCGTAAATGCTTTGAACAAATCTAATAACGGTAGCAAAACCGCTACCCCAGGTTGTCCAGTAGATACCAATTATTTGTCGTTCGTCCACCAAATAGGGATCGTTTGCGTTGTTAGCATCGCCCCTGCAAGTGTACATACGCACAACTTGACCTTGTTGATTTACGTACTCGGTTTTGTCAATAATGCGATGCACAACTGTTTTTCCGTTGCTATTTTTGTAAGCAACAACTGTGTAGATGGATAGTTGACTGCTATCTTCCACAGGCTTGATAAAAATAAGGTCATTTGCACCAAACTGCTCGTCCTGTCTGTTGGCAAGGTAGTGCATGTTAGAAGGATGGATTTCGCTCATACTAGGGCTGTTGTTAACAAGATAAGCTCTGTAACCAAAAAAGTTGAAGGTGTCATCGCCCCGCAATTTGGAAACAATCGCCACCGCATCAACAAAAAGCACAGCAACAATGATTATCCACAACAAAACGTTAAGGATACCTTCCAATGCACTTTTTTTCTTTTTTTGCTTGTTGATTTTTGCCATAGTAAAAAACACCTTTCAAAATAAAAGCAGAACAATGCTTTGCAAAAAACAGTGATAGTGTAAAGTGTCCTTTGCAAAAAATTGCTCCAAACCTACTTGCAGGGAGTGCAACCCAAGGTCACACTCCCGGCATAAAAATAGGTTATAGGAAACTTAGATTAGGTTTATGGTTGTGCAGAGTATGAAACGTAGATTTCCCAGTTGTGATTTACATAAATACTGTAGTAACCATCAAGATTAGCAATAAAGTTGCCTTGACCATCAAGTCGCATATCACCATAACCTGTTCCGCTTACTCCCCTGAAGTTGCCTTCCCAAGCGGATTGTAGTGCGTCCTCATTATCTAAATAGTAACGCAAAATCTTGATTGTATCGCCAGCTTTCAATTGTACGTCTTCAAGCCAAGCTCTATTATTGTTAACACCAATATCTTCAGGTGTAGCATAGTGAGAATTATTAGCTTCAGTAAATTTATACAAAGCATTTTCTCCATCTGTATGTACAGCCCAAGATTCTGTGCCATTGATATTACCTACAAGATACCAACCAGCAACAGGTTCCCAAGAACCGGTGTAACTTTCATCAATTACCCAATTAGCTGTTACAGTTGCAACTCTTTCTGCCCAAGATTCCCAATCAGCGTCTTCTCCAGTAAAGGTAAAGGAAAAAGTAACTTCGAGTGGTGAAGCAGATAGTCCATTAAGTTTAAAATAAACACCGTTTGCTAATTGTTCTTTAGTATAGTTATAGGGTTGATCATCGATAGTTGTAGCAACTTCAAGCATAGAACTGATGCCATTTCCAAATGTAAGGGAGAACTTACCATATTTAGAAGTATCAGAAACTTCTTCCGTTGTGGTGAGTTCAAGAGTCCAAGTTGTTGTGTCATTATCAGGATTTACAGTAGCATCAAGAGATGTGTTACCACCCCATGTTAAGCTAATTGAGTTACCTGTAGTAAGGGTAATGTTTTTTTCTTCTGCATTGATTATGTACAATGCGAAACATCCTCCTATAAATGCAATACACAAAACGGAAGCAACAAGCATTACTAAAATTTTATTCTTCATAATTCATTGTCCTCCTTATTGTTGTGTTTGTGTGAAACTGATGTTGATGCTACCACCAATAAGAGCTAGTTCTTGTTGTGTATAACTTGCATCAAGCTTATCTAGCAATGTGATGGACAAGTAGTATGTTGTTGTTTCATCAATGCCTGTGATAGTAATGTCGTCTGCACCTGTAATTGAGTGAAGAGCTTCGCCTGTACGGTCAGCACTTGCGTAAACATCAATTTTGATTTTATTCGCTAGTACTGAAACGCTTGTGTCAGACAATGTAATAACTAGTGTACCATTGGCTTCTGCCGTTGCACTTTTATCAACAGTAGCAACAACGTCATAGTTTTTTGCAACACCTTCTTCAAGCGTAATGGAATTCATAGGTGTGCTTTGTCCTAGTGACAGCTTAACTACTTTATCGCCCCTAATAGTACCAGTAGCTGGTGTAGCGTTAAAGTAATTTACGGCAAGAGCGCCACCTATGATTGATAGGCAGACGATCATGCCGACCATGAGAAATAAGAGTTTCTTGTTCATTTAGTTTCCTCCTAAATAAAATATATTTTTTGCGTTGGAAAATGCCTAGTTCCAACAAGGTATTACAATTATATATATTTGAAAATACAAAGTCAATACTAAATAGAAAAATTATTTGTAAATTTTCATGGATAATTACAGATAAACCACTTTTTTGACAATAAAGTCAAGGCTTGGCAAATAAAAACGCAACAAATACTAATGTGGAACTTGACGTAACATAAATAGTTACAGTACAACTACTTAGCAAATTAGATGTTGTTATTCGTCAAGCAACAAGTGTCCAGCAAAAATTGTGTATTGACAAAAGTATTGTTTGTGGTATAATAAAAAACTAGCATACGTTTTTAGTAAAAAAGTTATTTCACACACAAAAAGGAAACCAAAGATATATGAAAATTCTTTACTTACTGGCATTTTGCATAATATCTTGGGGTGTCTACTTGATAGTTCAACCCAAGGCGCGAAGCACCATATTGTACACGTTGGCAATTGGTTCCATTGTCAATGGATTTATCTTTACTGCCGATGCATTTCCCATTATGATAGGCAAATTCCCATTTGGCATGGATAGTGTTGTGTACATATTGTTTCTGTTTTGCGTAACTATGATGTACGCCTACTACGGCAAAAAGGAAACAATCACATTGGTTATTGCTTGCATAGCTGCGGTAGTGTTTGCTGGCATAATAGAAGGCTTAACGGTGTGCAGTATTGATGGTTTAACCGACCAACTTGTACAAAAACTGTTTGGGTATCTCGTTAGAAGTGTGGGTAGTATTTTGTCCTGCATTGTGGTAGTTTGTTGCTGGTCGCTACTACGCAAGTATCAAATCAACTGCTACCTAAATCTAGTTGTAACGTTACTTGTTGCTAGCATTGTCAACGCAATTGTGTGCTACCTAACCTTTTTGTTTACAAGCGTGTACAAGGTTAGCTCAATGCTGTTCAATCAGCTTGTAGCAATGTATCTAGGGCACTTTATTGCCATTGGCTTTGCAGTTGTTACTGCGGTTATTTCCAATTACAAATATGGTGGCAAGTGCGCAATCCCCTACGAACAACAAATTCAATAATATTGGGCAGTGCAGAATTTTTTTCTGTGCTGTCTTTTTTTATATATTTACCAACGCAACACACCGATGTTCATTTTGTTGACAAAATTCCACATTTTTTGTTACCATATAGGTATCAAGGGAGAGTAAAATTTATGCAATACGTTGTGTTTGACGTGGAAACACCCAACTGTGAAAATGACCGAATTAGTGCAATAGGCATATCCGTTGTAGAAGACGGTGCTATTGTGGAGCAATTTTTTAGTTTGGTAAATCCACAAACGCATTTTGACAGTTTCAACACGCAATTGACGGGCATCTCCGCCGAGATGGTAAAAGATAAGCCCACCTTCGACCAGGTGTGGGCAAAAATTGAGCTTTTGATGGGCGGTGGTGTGTTGGTTGCTCACAATGCGCCATTTGATTTGTGTGTGCTTGCAAAGTGTTTGCGTGATTACAACATCTATTGGAAAGCATCCGTTAACTACCTAGATACCGTTCGCCTTGCAAAAAACTACTATCCCAATTTGCCTAACTACAAGTTGAACACAATCAGCAACTACTTGGGTATAGCATTGGATCATCACAGAGCCGATAGCGACAGCACCGCTACAGCACTTATTTTGTGCGATATTCTTTCCCGCGGTGCGGTGGATAACTATATACGAAGCTACGACCTAGACAAACGTCCTCAACCACCAAAAGTTGGCGGAAGATGGATATTTTAGTACGGGTAAAAGATATCTAAGCCGTCCTTTACAGTTCAACACAGACTTTTAGGGAAGGGGCAACGTTAGTGGTGGAAGGGTGGTAGTGCGAAAACCACTATGCAGTATGTTTTTTGCACTTATGATTCATTTTTTAGTATGGAGTAATTATGAAAGTAAACGAATATCAACAACTTGCAATGACCACACTCAATCCACAACTAGATAGCAAGGACGTACTCATCAACAGCGTTATGGGCTTGTGTGGCGAATCGGGCGAGTGTATCGACATTGTAAAAAAATGGCTGGCGCAAGGCCACGAACTCAACAAAGATAAGCTAATTGATGAACTTGGTGACGTTGCTTGGTATCTTGCCGAAGCGGCAACAGCGCTGGGAGTATCGCTAGAAAGTGTGCTTCAGCACAACGTTGACAAGCTCAAGGCACGTTACCCACAGGGCTTTGATAGTGCCAAATCCATCACTCGCAAATAAGCAATTACCAAACAACACATCTAGCTGTAATGCAGTCACTTCGTGGTAACCAGCCCAAACAGGTTTGCAAACGTGTGATGTACACTTGCTTGCACTAAGAGCTGTTGATCCTTATGCAGATTATTATTTGTACGGCAGGAGTACGCACCTGCCCTACAGTTTTATTAAAGCTTGACCGATACCTTGCCAAAGCAAGATTTTTTCACAACAGTGATTTTATCCGTTATAACGGATTTCATTGGTTGCTTGCAACCTGCATTGGAAGTGTGGCACTGTTACAAACTAACTTAATATAAAAAATCCTGCCTTGTTCGATAAGTTTTACAAAATGCGTCAACTACGTTTCGTAAAAGGGATTTGCGTCGGGATGAAGATGCCAGGTTACGTAGGGCTTCTGCGGAAGTCAGTAGACTACGGTCTCGGTAAAAGGCTGATATCATCTCGCAGAATACCCACCTGTTTTGTCAGGTTGAACCATCGTAAAACCACGGCTATGGTGGGATTTTCCTTTTTTTTGATGATATTTTTGCCTTATGCACAATTGTTTGTAGCTAATACTTTGTCTAAATGGAGTTATATGCTCTATTTATCGTGTGTACTGAATATTTTTTTTGCCAAATATTCGCAGTATCTTTGCTGAATTGTTGTGTAATTGAAGGTTTTATGTAATAATATAGCCAAAAGGATTTTTATACAAAAGATGAAGAAAGTAACCATTTTTGTGCTTATTGTGGCAGTTTTGCTACTAACTAGCTGCAATGTTGAGCCACCACTTGGGGACAAAGATTTGCCCAGTAGCGGTACCGACAGTCAACTAAATATTTACGTTTGTGGTGCAGTACAAAACGAAGGTTACGTTACTGTAAATTTGGGCGAAGACTATTTTAGCGCTGTAAGCAAAGCTGGCATAATTGAGCAAAGCAAGATGCCATCCTTTGGCGACCAACTTGTGGACAAAAACCAAACTGTAGTTATTGTGGAGTATGTTTTACAAGGTGTTAGCTACACACCGATCAACGTCAACGGACCATTGGTTACACGTCGCACAACAATACCCAACGTGGATAGTGTTGTGGTGGATATGTTGGCGGATTTCATCGAAAACAATGGAAATATAAAAAATCGCACAATGCTACAAAAAGCTTTGGGCGACTATTATCAAGACAATTTTTACAAGTTTTTTGTGGGTGTAGACGATTATGAAAAGGCTAATTAACGTCCGCCCATCCCTATTTGCCGCAGTAGGCCTAATCATGGGCATATACTGCGCTTTTTGTTTTGCCTTTGGCAATATTGTTATGGGTGTAGTATGTCTAGTGCTGTTGGTTGCATTGGGCATCTTTTTTGTTTGTACAAAATCGGCTAACTTCAAGTACCTTCTACTTGTTGCATTGATGGTGGCAGTAGGAATAACGCAAATGGTTGTTTACCAACACAGTAGTCAAGCAATGGAAATTGTAGAAAGGGACGTTATGCTTGTTGGCCGTGTTACCGACCTTGGTCGGTTTAGCCCCGACAGCAACGTTGTGTACTTGGAAAAATGCACCGACGAAAATGGAAATAAGTATACTGGGCGCATTAAAACGTACACCTTTGACAATTTAACATTACAAGTTGGCGATATTGTTACAATAAAGGGAACGTTGCGCTCCACCTACCCACTACAAGCAAAGGTGCAAACAAGCTACGTTCGAAACAACGTTCGTTACACCCTTTCCGACGTAGAAATACTATCCTACAAGGCAGGAAAACTAACCCTTGGGGAGATTGCTCGCAGGTATATTTTTGATGCTTGCTCGCAGTTTGGCACACAAAGCGCACCCATCGTTTACGCTTTGCTAACGGGCGACTGCAATGCCATTGCCGAAGAAGATTCGCTTGCATTTAGGCGCACTGGCACGTTGCACTTGTTAGCAGTAAGCGGTCAGCACATTGTGTTTATCGTTGGCGTGTTGAACGTGCTAGTCAAAAGGCTAAAACTTCATCCAGCGGTAGAAATGGTGGTTATGCTACTGCCGCTAGTGTTCTTTTGCTACATTTGCAACTGGGTGCCTAGCATTATGCGTGCGTTGGTTATGTTGCTGTGCGGATACATTGCAAGGATAATTTATGGTCGATACGATATGCTTTCTTCGCTGAGCTTGTCTGTTATTGTCATTTTGCTGTGGCATCCGCTGTACTTGTTTGACGTTGGTTTTCAACTTTCCGCTTTGTCGGTGTACGGCATTGCCACAATTTACTCGGTGTATCAACGCAAAACTATCAAGCGCAAAATGAACAAAATTGTTCGCAACGTTTTGGATAGCTTTGTGTTGTCCTTGTGCTGTACTGCGGCAATATTGTTTACTACCGCCTACAACTTTGGCGAAGTGTCCGTTGTGGCTCCTTTTGTAAACGTATTGGCTGTACCGGTGGTATCCATTGCCTTTGTTGTGGCAATGGTGGGGCTATTGCCTTGGGTTTTCCACTACTTGCTTACTGTTGCCGGGTGGCTACTGGGTGCGGTGGCTTATCTTGTTAGGGGATTTTCCGCCATATCATTTGCTTCTGCCAAAACTACCACGCTGGGAATAACCATAGTAATTGCTGTTATTTTGCTATTTGTGTGGGGCGGAAGTGTAAACTTATCCAAGGTTGGCAAAAGATTATTTAGTGCCATTTGTGTTGTTTTGCTTGTTGTATGCACAGTTATAGCCGTTGTTCCCAACAGGCCAGCGGAAAAGGTAAAGGTTTTCTTTGGATACAATGATATTGCCCTTGTGGCAACAAACAACAGTGATATGGCTGTGGTAACAAATCTTGCCGACGAGTACGTTGCGGTGGACGTGCTGGAATATGCCCAAGGGATGCGTGTGGATAATTGCACGTTGTACCTAGTGGACTACGTCAGTTGTGACCAAAGCATTTTGGAGGATTTTTGCCAAGCATTGCCAGTAAACAAGGTGTATGTTATGGACCGTTCCTTCAACGATAACGCAACGGCACTTCTTTCTCAACACAAAATACCACTTGTTGTTGCGGAAAAGAACACCATTTTGCCCGGCTCTATATCGGTGCAAGGGGTGTACGACGGCTCACTTAGGGGTGTTGTAGTAACCATTGGCGAGTTGTGCGTTTCCACTGTGTACGGTAGTGACGCCGCCATCCAAAACTATCCCTTTTTGCGACCAGACGTTGACGTGTACATCGCTCAAAAGGCATTTGACTCTTTTGCCCAGCAAAACAAGGCAACTTTAAGCTTTTATCAGCAGAATATATTATATAACTTTGGATCAAATAAATATGGGGTCTTTACAATTATCCAAAAAGATGATACAATAAAGGTTAGTTTTAAGTGAGGAATCAATTTGATTAAATTTTTGGATTTGCAAAACAGTCTAAAGGACAACGATTTTGCGGCATTTTGCATATATGGTAACGATCCATGGGTACGACGCAAGGCTTTGGCGCGTATTTGTCAATGGGCGGACGTCACCGACGATATGGGTGTGGACTACTTGGACAACCCAACTGCCGATGACATTGCTTTTGCATGCCTCACTCCCAGTATGTTCTGTGCCAAGAAGGTGGTTGTTTGTCAAAACCTACCTACTGCAGAAGGCAAGGGCAACCAAATCAGGCAAAAATTAGCCAAGATTATCGAGCAATACGACGGAAGTTTTTGTTTGGTGGTGGAAACGGAAAGTAAACCATTGGACGTTGTCGGTATGGAAGCCATCGACTGCAACAAGCTTTCTTCTTCTAGCGTAAGTGGTTGGATTGTGGCCTATGCCAAGCGTCAAGGTGTGGTTGTGGAAAGGATGTGTGCCGATCAAATTGCCGCCTACTGTTTGTGCGATATGGCTCGTGTGGAGATGGAAATTCAAAAGCTTATTGACTACGGCGAAGTTACCCCACAATCCATCGAACAGCTTGTGCACAAGGATGCCGAATACGTGGTGTTCGACCTATCCAAGGTAATTGCCAACAAAAACGCTACCCGTGCGCTAGAACTTTACCGCGGACTTATTGCCAGCGGTGAAAGTCACTTTGGTTTGTTTGGGCTGTTGTACAACTTTTACCGACGTGTCTACTACATAAAAATCAGCCAATTTACCCCAGAAGAATTGGCAAGTATGCTTGGTGTAAAGGCGGGCGCAATCAACTTTACTAGGGAATTTGCCCAAAAGTACAAGCCAATGCAATTAAAGCGCGCGCTAGATTGCTTTGCTGTTGCCGATGCCAAGCTCAAGACCTTTGTTGATGATGACGAAGTTATGACAACGCTAATTTTACAGCTCGTTTCGCTGTAATGGAGGATAATTTTGTTAAAAAAACTTATGTCAAACTACAACCTTAGCAACATTTTGTGCAAGGTGTTGTTTGTAATTACATTTGCATTTAGTAATTGGCAAGCCTTTATGCTGGCGGCCAACATCTTTGGTGGGGATAACAGCGTAGTTATTGCAATTATCAGTGCCCTGCTTTTGGGTGTGGTGTTGGTGTTTATTGTTCCGCTAATTGTCAATTTCCTTCTCAACTATATGCGTTTGTACAGTATTCCTCGTTTGGAATACATCCTTATTGTGGAGTTTTTCTTTACAATTGGATTTTTTATCAACGGATTGCTCAGTCTAATCCACCTATTTACTCCCATTTTGCTGGGTTGGGGCACCGTTTTGTTCCCCTTCTTGGTGTCAGTTGGTTGCACCTATGCCTTCTACAAGGTAACCGCCAAGATGTACTTCAACGACGTTACCGTTGTGTACTACTTCAAGGCATTGGCTGTAATCTTCTTTGTGGCATCTTTCGTGATGGGGGTGTTGTAGTATGAAAAAACTATGTCAACTTCTGTTGTGTTTGATGCTTGTAGCAGTTATTGTTGCCGTTGTTCCACACAATGCAACAGCCGACACTTCCTTTGATGACGACAGCTATCAAAACACCGAAACCTACAAGTTTTTGCAACAATTTGTTGCCGACAACCCACAGCGCTCCAATCAGCAGGAAGAGTTGCTTGCTGCCGATTGGATTTTCCAACGTTTTTCTGGCGTTAGTGGTGTTAACGTAGCAATGGAGCAGTTTACAGTTAACGGCGACTACATTTACCAATCACAAAACGTGGTTGCAACAATCGACAACCCCAACACAAACAAAAGCATAGTTATTGGTGCTCACTACGATGCTTCCGCATCTAGTCAAGGTGCTAACGACAACGCAACGGGTATTACTGCATTGTATCTAACGTTGCAAAGGGTAGCGGCGTATGCAGACAAAAATCCATTGCCATTTGACGTTACCTTTGTTGCTTTCGGAGCAGAAGAACAGGGGCTAGTTGGTTCGGCAGAGTACGCAAACAGACACTTTGGTCAACTGGAAAACGTCCTTGTAATGTTCAATATCGACAGCATTGTCAACGGCGACTATTTGTACGTTGCTGTGGAAAATAAGCCCACCGATATGGAAGACTTGGTGCTTTCTTGCACAAAGCCGTCCCTTAACCTTACCCACAAGCCTTATGCCAAGGGCACTTACGGTGTAATTGATATGTTTGGCTATGGCTACTACGAAACAATTCAAGGCTCCGACCACACTTCCTTTAGGCTAGAAGGCGTGCCCACCGTATTCTATTTTTCCGGTAACTACAACGTAAAACTTTGGGATTTTGCCGAAAGTGCCGATATCAACAAGCAAACAATGAACACACCAATGGACAGTATGTCCAACTTGAACAAGTACAACGGCAGTTTGGTTGTTGAGCGCATCGAAGGTGTTGCAGATAGCATTTTTGCTACTATCACCAATTCCACCTTTGAACAAGTGGCAGGTAACGCTCGCAAGCAACTAGTTAACCTAAAGTTCTGGTACAATCCATTGTGGCCAACGTTAGTGGTGGTGGCGCTTATTGCATTGCTAGGTTTCCTTGCGTGGAAGCACTATCGCAAACTTCAAAAGGGTTCAATTTTGGGCACTGCGGAAATAAAGAACACAACTGTTTTCCATCAACCGGATGCCGAAGATATTTTTACTTTCAAAAAATAATTGTTTTTGCCAACGTGGCATAATATAGGTGTAAACTGATGACTAAAACAAAAAAGGTGCTTTCGCTACCTATTTACATTGCAATATTTGCTGGAACTGCCATTTTGTGCGTGGTGCTAGACCAACTAACAAAACTGTGGATATTCGACCAGTATTTTGGTGGTAACGTATCTGCTAAGCCATTGCAAATTATCAAGGACTTTTTCTACTTTGATCCCGAACTAAACGAAGGCGCGGCATTTGGCGGAATGAAAGGGGATGCTTGGAACATCATCTTCTTTATTATGACTTTGCTATCATTGCCGCTGTTTTGCTGGTTGCAGTTGCGCAGTCGCACTCGCAGTGTGTGGGGACAAATAGGCTACGCTTTTGTAATTGGCGGAACCATTGGCAACTTCATTGACCGTATGTGGTATTTGCCAGGCGATACCTTTTTCAGCGGTATGGTAAGGGATTTCATCTACTTCCCGTTTTTCCCAGCAGTATTCAACGTTGCCGATAGCTTTTTGGTGGTTGGCGTAATCATGGGCGTGCTTGCCATTGTGTTTTTTGATAGCGACAGCATCGTTGCCGAGTTCAAAAAGGAACGTTTGGAACGCATCGCACAAAGAAATGCAGCTTTACAGGAAGATGCTACTACCGAACAATCAACTGCGGATACCAGCGCAGATAACAATCAATAACAACCATTGACTGCAACTAAGTAATGCGGTACAATTAGAAGGTAAGCGGTGGTTTTGCCACGGCAGATATACAAAGATGAAACAAATTCAATTAGTTTGTGAGCAAAGTCAACGACTGGATAGCTTCGTTGCGGAAAACTCCACACTTACTCGCTCCCACGCACAAAAGCTGGTGCAGGGCGGCAGTGTAACGGTGGATGGCGCAGTTGTAACCAAATGCTCACTTGTGGTAAAAGAAGATAGCGTGGTATGTGTAACCCTGCCAGATGAGCAGTCGTTGGATATCCCCGCACAGGATATTCCGCTAGATATCTTGTACGAAGATAGCCACATGGCGGTCATCAACAAGCAACAGGGGTTAACGGTGCACCCTGCAAACGGAGTCAACACCGACACGTTGGTAAACGCATTGCTTTTTCACATCAAGGATCTATCGGGCATAAACGGCGTGCTTCGCCCCGGCATTGTACACAGGTTAGATAAAGACACAAGCGGATTGCTTGTTGTTGCAAAAAACGACCAAGCACACGTGGAACTACAACGTCAAATTCAAACCAAGGAGTGCAAGCGCATCTACTGGGCGCTAGTGGAAGGGGTTGTAAAGCAAGACCAAGGCATTGTCAATCAACCCATTGGTCGCTGTCCTACCGACCGCAAAAGGATGGATATTGTTGCTAGCGGCAGACAGGCGGAAACGCACTTTACCGTGCTAAAACGATTTGACCGCTACACGTTGATGCAGTTCGAGCTAAAAACTGGCCGAACACATCAAATAAGGGTGCACAGCAGATTTCTTGGTCATCCAGTTGTTGGGGATAAGACTTACGGCTTTAAAAACTGCAAGTTTAACCTTTCCGGGCAGTTACTGCACGCAAAAACAATCAGTTTTACACACCCAGTTTCGGGTGAGCAAATGACATTTTCGGCGCCATTGCCGAGCTATTTTGACAAAATACTGCAAACACTAACAAACAAAAGCAAATGAGGTGGAATATGAAACATTTATTGTCGCTAACAGATCTAAACAAAGAACAAATCACACAAATTTTGGAAGTTGCCACACAAATGCGTCGCATTGTGCTAACCGACTACAAAAAAGGCCCACAACTCATTGGTAGTGTGGTTGCAGGCTTGTGGAAAAAACCAAGTGTTGCTAGCACAGCTTTTGCATTGGCTACAAGCTATCTTTCTGGTACGTCCTTGCCAGTTCTTGGCGCTGACGATATGCTAGAACAATGCCGTGCGTTGGACAATATGGGTGTAAATACCATCGTTGTTAGCAACGACAACGATAACCTTGCCAAGAGCTTTTCCGCTCGTAGCCGTGCAGGTGTTATCAATGGTGGTAGTGGTCAATACGATCCAATCGGCGTTTTGGCAGACTTGATGGCTTTGCAACTAAAGCTGGATGGTTTGACTAATATTTCCGTTTTGGCTGTTGGTAACAGAGATATCAACAAAATCAACGAGCTAAACTACTGCTTGCAACTGTTCGACTCCTCCCTTGTTTGGTACTTGCCCGTTGACGACTTTGTAACACCTCGTCGTGGTATCGTGTTGGATAACATCGATGCTGCTTTCTTCGGTGCCGATGCCGTTATCGACCTAGGCTTGTCTTCCTTCTCCGACCCAACCAAGTACTACGGTGCTTCTGGTGGTATTGCCGAAGAACTCATCGACAAGGCTCGTATTCACTGCCCACTTCTTGGTAGCCGTATTGTTGTAGACAAGGCTGGTATCAAGGAATATGCCTACAGCATCGACAACACCCGTCAAAGCTGCTACGTTGCTGTTGCAATGGCTGTACTCCACCTTTTGCAAAAGAACAACTAGTGCCTAGTGTAAGTGGTTGTATATCAATTTAACAAAACAAACAAAAAACGCCCTGATTGGTTCAAGGCGTTTTTTTATATTGTAAGATTGATTGTGTGATAAGTTCCCTATCTGCCCTAACTGTTTTTAGTTAACCAGTTCTGCAATGTGGCGGTCGGGATCTACCAAAATGGTGTTGTAGGTGTTGTACACAACAAAGCCTAGTGGTGCGTGGTTGGGCTTTTTCAAGTTTTGCTTCAATGTGTAGTCTACGGGAATTTTGCTGCCAGCCTTTCCTTGGCTGTAGTATGCACAAATTTCTGCCGCTGCTACAATAACGTTGTCGGGGATGGTTTTATCTTCACTTACGATAACAACGTGACTGCTGTGTATCTTTTGTGTGTGTAGCCACATATCGTTAGCACGGGCAATTTTGTGTGTTACGTGGTTGTTTTGAACGTTATTTTTGCCCACGTAAACGGTAAATCCGTGGATATTGTACTTGAGTGGCTTAACAGGTGGTTCAACTACCTTTTTGCTTTGCTTTTCCTTGATTAGCCCCAGTGCAACAAGCTCACTGCGGATTTGTTGCAAATCGTCGTATTCGGTACAAAAAGCAAGGTTTTGCTTGATGGTTTGCAAATATGTTAGTAGTTGTTGATTTTCTTCGACCAGTCGACTATTGTGCTCAGCGCTGGACTTCATCTTGCGATATTTTTTGTAGTAGGCTTGAGCATTTTGTTGTGGAGAAAGCTGTTTGTCTAGTTCAATTGTAACCTTTGTGTTATCAAAGTAGTTGTCGCAAACAAGACTTTCTTGCCCTTGTTTTATTTGCCAAATATTGGACAAAATCAAGTCGCCATATTGCTTGAACAGTTCTCTGTTTTCCGCTTCCAACACACTTTGCCTTTGAATTGCCAATTTCTTTTCGGTACGGCTGATGGCATTTTTTACTACAGTTGTAACGGATTTTGCTTTGTCGTTGAAACGTTGCGCCTTGTCCAGTAGATAGTAATAGTTATCGTGCGCTTGGTTCAATGTGTCAAAGTAAAGGCGTTCGCCTTTCTTACTTGTGTAGTTAAATGGACAAACTTCCACAGGTGTGCCGTTTACAAGTATCACGCAGGGCTTTTTGTTTTGCAAGTTTGCCTTGTACATTGCAATGCGTTGAACAATCAAATCGTTGTTGACAAGTGTGTGGTTGTTTTCGTCAATGCCACTCAAAATTTCATTTACTGTTGTTTGGCTTACACCAAGCAAGGTTTGGCTAAGTGCTGTTCGAAGTGGGCTGTTGCATTGAGCCAAAAAGGCACGTATCCTTGGCAAATCAAATGGTTCAATTTTGTCCTGTGGCAAAAAGAAGTTGTACTTCGCTCCAGCCATTACAATGCGTTTGCTTTCTAGGTCTTGTGGAAGGTGCTTTATGCTGTCGGCCACAACGTAGTTTTGGTCGGTTAGGATAATGTTGCTTGTTTTACCTGTCAGTTCAAATATTAGGTGCATTACCTTTTTGTACCCCAGATCGTCGCTTACGTTAAGGGTAAAGTCTAGCACGCGTTCGTAGGGCATTTGATCTACGGCAACAATGGTGGCGTTGGTTATGTGCTTGCGTAGAAGCATACAAAAAGTGGGGCAAACCTTTGGGTTGTCCGTTGGCATTTGAGTAATATGTATTCTGTTTACTCCAGCGTTGGAACTGATGAGCAACTTGTGCGTTTGCTTGTTGAATACAAACAGCACAATTTCGTCCCTTTCTGGTTGGTAAATTTTTGTAATTTTGCCGCCTACAAGTATTTGCCTAAATTCTTCCGCCAATACCGACAGGCTAAGTGCATCGTATGCCATAGCTTTTTTCTCCTACCTTGCTATTGTACCCTATTTGCAGTTCTTTTGCAACTGGTAATTTATTAATATATAATCTTTTTGTGTATTAGCAAAAATACTTGATTAATTTTTGCAAATGTGGTAAAATTACAAATTGCTGGGCAAATGGCTTTGTCTAGCTACAATTTAGTAAAAAATCTGTTGGAGGACAACAATGAAATACACAACAAAAAGAAATGTTAACACATTAACAATCACTTTCAAGATGACTCAAGAAGAATGGGCCGATTTCGACAAGCGCGCTTATGAACAAAACAAGGGTAAGTACAACATTCCTGGTTTCCGCAAGGGCCACGTTCCCAAGAACATTTTGGAAAACAGATATGGCAAAGGTTTGTTCTTTGAAGATGCACTTTATATCGCTGCACAAGAATATTACACAGCTTTTTTGGATAAGAATAAGAAGGTACTACCTGTTGCTCGTCCAGCTATTGACGAAAAATCCGTTAAAATCGACGAAAAGGGCGTTAGCTTTGCAGTTGTAGTAACAGTTCGTCCAGAAGTAGTTCTTGGTCAATACAAGGGACTTACAATCGAAAAGACTCCTGTTCAAGAAGTTAAGGATCAAGATATCGATGCAGAACTAGACAAGGTTGTTCAACGCAACGCTCGCTTTGTAGAAATTACAGACCGCGCTGTAGCAGAAGGCGACCAAGTTAACTTGGACTACTGCGGTAAGGTAAACGGTGTAGCTTTCGAAGGCGGCACAGCAGAAAAACAAAGCCTAACAATCGGTTCTCACACATTTATTCCTGGTTTTGAAGAACAACTTGTTGGCATGGCTATCGGCGAAACAAAGGATATCACAGTTACTTTCCCCGAAGAATATCACGCAGAAGAGCTTGCTGGCAAAGAAGCAGTTTTCACTTGCACAATCAACGGAATTACAGTAAAAGAACTTCCAACATTGGATGACGACTTTGCTCAAGACGTTAGCGAATTTTCCACAATGGAAGAATACCGTGCAGACATTGCTCGCATCATCGGCGAACGCTACACAAAGGATGCCGAAAATGCTGACGAAAGCAAACTTGTAGAAACAATTGTAGAAGCAGCACAATTTGAACTTCCAGAAGAAATGGTAGAAGAACAAATTGATAACTACGTTGAAGATTTCAAATATCAACTTATGTATCAAGGTTTGGATATCGACAGCTACTTCAAGTACACAAACAGCACAATGGAAGACCTTCGTGCACAACACAAGGATCGCGCAACAAAGGCTGTAAGAACACGTCTTGTATTTGAAGAAATTGTTAAGGCAGAAAAAATCAAGGCTACTGCAAAGCAAATCAACGAAAAGATCAAGGAATATGCTGAACGCAACGGTAGCACATACGAAGATTTCAATGCTCAACTTCGTCCAGAAGATAGATACTACTTCGAAAACCAAGTTATCACAGAAGCTTTGCTTGCATTGTTGAAGAAGGAAAACACAATCGCGTAGTTTTGTGCTCTGTGCAAAATCTTGTTACAAACAAAGGCTAAATTCATCGGGGAAATGGTAATAACTGTTTTCCCGATTTTTTATCACAGCACACCTGTGCAAAGGAGTTAACACAATGACACTTATCCCAATGGTTGTGGACCGCACCGACAACGGCGAAAGAAGCTTTGATATCTATTCTCGCTTGCTAGAAGACCGTGTAATATTTTTGTCTGGTCAAATCACTGATGAAGTTGCCAACCTTGTTGTTGCGCAACTAATCTACTTGGAGTCCAAGGATCCCACAAAGGATATTTCTATCTACATCAACAGCCCCGGTGGCTCGGTTACAGCTGGTATGGCAATATACGACACAATGAACTACATCCGTTGTGACGTTAGCACAATTTGTGTTGGTATGGCAGCAAGCATGGGAGCATTTTTGCTTGCCGCTGGAACAAAGGGAAAGCGCTACGCTTTGCCAAACAGCGAAATTATGATTCACCAAGTTTTGGGTGGAAGCCAAGGTCAAGCAAGCGACGTAGAAATCCAAACAAGACAACTACTAAAACTCAAAAACAAGCTCAACACTTTGCTAGCTAAGCACGTTGGCAAGGAGGTTGAACAAGTGCAAAAAGATACCGACCGCGACAACTACTTGG
Organism: Clostridia bacterium; assembly: GCA_017457305.1. GTDB lineage: Bacteria > Bacillota > Clostridia > Christensenellales > CAG-314 > Fimimonas. The sequence goes on from JAFTHP010000004.1 coordinate 23,646, forward strand.
ATGCCGAGCAAGCACTAGAGTACGGCATTGTGGACAAGGTATTCTACACACGCAACTAACAGCAACAGCTCAACAAATGCGTGTTAAACAATGCAACAAAAGAGATTTAACAATTCTAGTTGTACAGTAGTCCACATTGTTGTGTTGTTATTTATTAGTTAGGGAGTATTACAAAAAAATGCAATATTGTTCTTTTTGTGGCAAAAGTGAAGAGCAAGTTGGCAAGCTACTAGCCGCACCAACTGGCGCTTGTATTTGTAATGAGTGTATACAGCTGTGTTCTTCCATTTTGGATTGTAAATCAGCTGCCAACACCTACGCCAACAAGCGCACTTTGCTTACGCCCCACCAAATAAAAGCAGAACTGGATAAGTACGTTATTGGTCAAGATGAGGCAAAGCGTACCCTTGCAGTTGCTGTATACAATCACTACAAAAGGGTGTTTTCTGCCCCTTCAACCAACGACGACGTTGAATTGGAAAAGAGTAATATCCTAATGCTAGGCCCAACAGGATGCGGCAAAACTTTGCTTGCAAAAACTCTTGCCAAGGTATTGGATGTTCCTTTTGCCATTGCGGATGCAACAACCATCACCGAAGCTGGATACGTTGGCGAAGACGTGGAAAACATTTTGCTAAAGCTTATCCAAGCGGCCGATTGGGATATTGAGCGTGCACAACACGGCATCATCTACATTGACGAAATTGACAAGATTGCCAAGAAGGGGGAAAACGTTTCCATCACTCGTGACGTTAGTGGCGAAGGTGTGCAACAGGCTTTGCTCAAAATTATCGAAAGCACCGTGGCTAGCGTTCCACCACAAGGCGGAAGAAAGCATCCTCAAGCAGAAAACATTGCCATCGACACAACAAACATCTTGTTTATCTGCGGAGGTGCCTTTGTTGGTTTGGAAAAAATTGCCGAAAAACGTATGCAAGGTGCAGGCATGGGCTTTGGTAGTTCAATAAGAAGCACCGAAGAAATTGACCACGCTGTGTTGGTAAAAAGTCTTCAACCACAAGACTTTATCAAATTTGGGCTTATTCCTGAGTTTGTTGGTAGATTGCCTATTACAGTTGGGCTTTCCCCATTGGATACAAATGCTCTTGTTCGCATTATGACCGAGCCAAAAAACAGCCTTATCAAACAATACAAAAAGCTGTTTTCCTACGACAATGTTGAGTTGGAGATGGACAATGATGCCATTTGCGCCGTTGCAGAAAAATCCATCCGCCTAAAAACTGGTGCACGTGGTTTGCGTTCCGTATTGGAAAACTTGATGCTTGGTTGTATGTTCGATGCACCCGGTGGCAACGTGGAAAAAGTTGTTATCACACGCGATAACGTGGAAAATGGCACCGAACCCACAATCATCAAGCGTGCCAGCTAGTTGTTACAAGTTGACATATCCACTTTTTATAATGTAAGATTTTTATGCTAACTCAACGATAGATATCCTTTTGCCATATTTGAAAGGAAATGCTTTTTACTAACGCACAAGCAAACAACTATCCTTTGTACGTTAGCAAAGTGGAATAATCAATCATCGTGCTGTTGATATTTGTCAAACAGCCAGTTGTTTGCAGGTCGTGTCAATTTGCTTGTTGGCACACAAACAAAACAAATAACGAATCGTACAAAAACTGCTAGTGATGTAATATCTCCGGCAGTTTTTTGTTGCGTAAAACAGTAATTTCATTTATAATATTATCTAATAAACACAAACTAATCAAAAGATGACGTTGCGGTGTGGCAAATTGTGCTCGATGTGGTAGCTTTTTGCTATGTATTGGCACAACGGATGCTTTTGTAGTGGCATATCTTGTAACTTTGGTCGCAAAATTTGTGACAATTTGTTCGTATGTCGTTGCAGTTGCCCATCACAACAGGAAAAAGAGGTAAATATTTTGACAGTTTATAACAATCTACCAGTAATTGCAATGCGCGGAAACTTTTTCTTTCCCAATATCCGTGCAAAGATTGAACTAGCCAGAGATTTTTCCATCAACGCAATCAAGTTTGCTTTGGAAAATGGTGGAAAGTTCTTGATGGTTAGCCAAATTGACAAGCAAAAGGAAACGGTCAATGCCGATGTCGACTTGTATCGCAGTGGCGTTGTTGCGGAAATTGCCAGTGTGGAAAACACCAGCAAGGACGTGACCGTTGTTGTTGCACGCACTTTGGAAGCGGCAAACGTTATCAAGTACGGTGGCAACGAACAAATCATTTTTGCCGACGTAGAAGTGATGGAGTTTGTTCACAGCAACAAAACCCAAACTCACACAATGTTTTTGGAAACGCAAAAATACATTGCCAAGCTTGGCGAAATCAACAAAGCGGTTGCAAAAATCAACCTTAAGCCCTTTGTCAAGGGGGACGACGTAGATTATCTTGCTTTCACAAACGTTGTAGCCAACGAAATTGTAACAAGACTCAAGGACCGTGTTGACGTTTTGGAAGAAAGGGATATTGACGTCCGTATGGAAAAAATTTGTGCTTTCATTGCCGAGGAGTTGGATATTGTAGAAGCTGAGCGCCGAATTGCCAATCGCGTTAAGCAACAAGTGCAGGAAGGGCAAAAGGAATACTACCTTCGTGAGCAAATGAGAGCAATCTCCGCTGAACTAGGTGAAGATGCCAACGAAAAGCAGGAGTATTTGGACCGCATCAAAAACAGTGGTATGCCCGAGCAAATTGCCAAAAAGGCGCATAAGGAACTTGCTCGCTTGTCCAAGATGGCACCAACCAGCCCAGATGCTGCCGTTATCCGCAACTATCTAGATTGGCTTTGCGATGTTCCTTGGACAAAGGAATCACAAGATAACAAGGATCTTAAAAAAGCTCGCCAAATTTTGGACGAAGACCACTACGGTTTGGAAAAAATCAAGGACAGAATTGTGGAGTATCTTGCTGTTATGCAACTAACAGGCAAGTTGAACGGCCCAATTTTGTGCTTTGTTGGTCCTCCAGGGGTGGGCAAAACATCCATTGTTCGCTCCATTGCAAGGGCACTAGACCGCAAATACTTGCGTGTTAGCCTTGGTGGCGTGCGTGACGAAGCGGAAATCCGTGGTCACCGCCGTACCTATGTTGGGGCAATCCCTGGCAAAATTATTTATATGATGAAGCAAGCAGAGTGCATCAACCCAGTTTTGTTGTTGGACGAAATTGACAAGATGGGCAAGGATAACCGTGGCGATCCAGCCAGTGCAATGTTGGAAGTATTGGATCCAGAACAAAACTTCAGCTTTACTGATCACTTCCTAGAAGTACCCTACGACCTATCCAAGGTACTGTTTGTTTGCACAGCTAACGCAACGGACGATATTCCTGAGCCACTTCTTGACCGTATGGAAATTATCGAACTATCAGGCTACACTCAACTAGAAAAGGTGGAAATTGCCAACAAGTTCCTTCTCAAAAAGAACATGGCATTGCACGGCATACCCGATGGTGCAATAGTAATTGACGACCAAACTTACGGCAAAATTGTGGAAAGATACACAAGCGAATCGGGTGTTAGAAGTTTGGAAAGACAAATTGCTGCAATTTGCCGCAAAGTAGCGCTAAAGCTAGTTGAGGACAAAGATGCAGTTGTAACAGTAACGCCAGATAACCTTCATGAGTTCTTGGGTGCGGAAAAGCACAAGGACGAAATGGGCATGGTGGATGACACTGTTGGTACAGCAAGGGGACTTGCTTGGACACGAGTTGGTGGTGTAACACTCAACGTGGATGCAACGTTATTTGGTGGCAAGGGGGAAGTTCAGCTAACTGGTAACCTTGGCGACGTTATGAAGGAATCAGCACGCACAGCTATTTCCTTGGTAAAGAGCCTTGCCGAAGAGTACGGCATTGACAAGAGCCGTTTTGCTACAACAGATATCCATATTCACGTGCCAGAAGGTGCCGTTCCAAAGGATGGTCCAAGTGCTGGTATCACAATGGCAACAGTAGTGATGTCTGCTTTTAGCGGAATCCCCGTTAGTGGCAAAGTTGCAATGACAGGGGAAATTACCTTGCGTGGAAAGGTGCTACCAATTGGTGGCCTTCGCGAAAAAGCCCTTGCAGCATATCGCCTTGGCATAACCAAGGTAATTATCCCTGCCGGTAACAAGCAAGACCTTGAACAAATTCCACAAGAAGTCAAGGAGCAAATCACCTTTGTATTGGCAGAAGATATCCAAACAGTATTTGAACACGCACTTGTAAAATAATACTCTGTATTAAACGGATTTTTGTACAATATATACAATCTAAAGTGTACAACTTGCAATGCTAAATGTTGTTGGTTGTACGCAACAAGTTTTGTTATGTGTTGATGGTTTTACAATAAATTATTGCAAAACAGCTGCAAATATTGTTGACAAAATAAATAAGGAATTACAAATGAGAATAGTAAAATCTTCGTACGTAATGGGTGCGGCAAGCTACAGTCAATGTGTGGTTTCCGATATTCCCCAAATAGCCGTAGCAGGCAAAAGTAACGTTGGCAAGAGCAGTTTTATCAACTTTCTTGTTAACGATAGTAAGCTTGCACGCACAAGTAAACTTCCTGGTAGAACAAGGCTAATCAACTATTTTTTGATTAACCAAGATAGTCAGGATGAGTTTTTGCTTGCCGATTTGCCAGGCTATGGTTTTGCAAAAGTAAGCGATGCCGAAAAGCTCAAGTGGTCGGATTTGCTAGAGAAGTATCTTGCCAAGGAAACTATGCTCAAGCACGTTTTTTTCCTTGTAGATATAAGACACGATCCTACCAAAGATGACGTTACTATGTACAATTACCTGTTCAAAAACCATCTTCCTTTCACAATTGTGGCAACCAAGGCGGACAAAATTGGTAAGAGTCAAGTACGTAACCGTTTGCGTGCCATTGCATCATTTTTGCACGTTGGCGAAAGTAACCTTGTGGCAATTTCTTCCTTGCAAAAGATGGGTAAAGATGCCATTTTGGATAGAATCGACAAGGTGCTACAAGCCCATCGAGATTCCCTTGTTCAAGTGGAAGAAGAACAGGAAGACGTGGAAGAATAGTTTGTTTTTTGTTAGCTATTTGTTTTCAAATTCTAGTTACACAGTCCTTTGACGTATTGATGCAGTTGGTGTCAATTTGATTCTTCTTTTGTGTCACAAATCTACCCCAAGAAGTGTGATATCTACAACTAATAACACTAGGAGTTCAGTATATTGCTGAACTCTTTTTTTTGTTGAGTTTTGTTTATAGACGTAAATAAGCGCCGTAATGTAAGATTTCTTTGTCAATTTTACGTGTCAAATGGTTTTCAATTTTGTATTAATATTTCAATATTAATACAATTTTCCAATAATTGCTGTAATATATTGAATTTTTCCTACCATTGTGGTACAATAACTGTAGGTCGTATTGGACTATCCAAACGATACTTTGTTTTTATTCTTTTTGCCGAAAAAAGAAATTTGTACCCCTCGTGGACAAAATTGAGGTTTTTATGGTAAATAACAAGGCTTTGCGTGTGGCTAGATATGCCATTATGCTTGCAATTATATTTGTTGCTATGATGATAGATAGGGCAATCAGCATGGTGGGGCTTCCATTTAGTATGGCGGCTTGCGCCATTTTGATTACGCTATCTTTTTGTTTGTTGGAAAACGATGCTCTTTCGGGCGTGCTTGCAGGGTTATTTTTTGGCTTGGCAAGCTTTGTCAAGGAGTTTATTTTTCCTTCGCCAACGGTGGGTGCGGCATTTGCGCCACAGTATTGGCTACTGATAACAATTCCCCCACGTGTGTTGATGGGGCTTGCCGCTTTTTGGAGTTATCGTTTGATGCTTGTTTTGTGCAAAAAGCTCCCAGCCAAGCGTGCCCAACAAGTTAGCATTTGTGTTGCCGCTTTGGTTGGCTGTATTGTCAACACAGTTGGATTTTTGTCCGCAGTGCAACTTTGCAACGTAATAACTGGCGGTGTAGCTAAGGGATTGTTGGCTGTTATCTACGGAATATTGCTTACCAACATCTTGCCAGAGTATCTCATTGCGGCAATTGGCACACCTTTGGTTGTGGCTGGTGTACGCAAGGGGCTAAAACTGGGCATCGACGGCAACAACGGCAAACGTGCTCGCAAGCAAGCATAGTTGCAAAGTGAAGAAGCTTTGTAAATTACAAGATATTCAACAGCGCTATCTGTTAGGCAAGGTGGGGCTTGTTGAAGTTGAAATATAGCAAATCCCATTACTTAATAGATTGGAGAAAACTGATATGATTTTTACAGTAGATATTGGTAACACTAACATAAAAATAGGTTTGTTCAGCCCAGAAGGAAAACTGGTACAATCCTTCAAGATGTCAACGGACGTTAAGCGCACTTCCGACGAGTACGTTGCGCTACTTTTGCAACTGATGAGCCACTCAAATATTGACGAAAAGTCCATCACGGGTGCTATTGTATCTTCCGTTATTCCACAGCTAGACTATACCTTCCAAAACGTAATAAACTACGTTTTCAAGATCAAGCCACTTGTTGTGGGGGTTGGTGTAAAAACAGGATTGGCAATTAGATACGACTTCCCACGTGAGCTAGGCTCCGACCGAATAATCACTTGCGTTGCGGCAGAAAAGCAGTATGGCGCACCCTTTGTGCTTGTGGACTTTGGCACAGCAACCACCTTCAACGTGGTAAACGGCAAGCACGAATTTATTGGTGGAGCAATAACGTTAGGCCTAAAATCTACCATCGAAAGTCTTGCTCGTTGCACAGCAAAGCTCCCCAACGTAGACTTGGAAACACCACGTAAAACTGTGGCACAATCAACTGGAAAAGCCATCCAAAGCGGCGTAATCTACGGTATGGTTGGACAAGTTAAGTACCTAATTGAACGCATCAAGCAGGAAGCAAATATCCCTGATGCCAAGGTAATTGCAACTGGCGGACTATCTCGAATTGTGTACGACGTAGAACCAATCTTCGACCACATTGATCGTGAACTTTCACTAAAAGGCTTGTTCGAAATTTACAAGATGAACCAACAATAACACAGTTGATTTTTTCAGTTAAAGCAAGCAACACAGAAGCAAATTTTTGTGCAACTATCAATAACTAATTTGAGTATTTTCAAGCTACACAACTACATTTGTTTGTAGTACAAATAAATCAACTAACACATTTAAGCAATACAAGCAACAACATTTAGCTTTGTTACTTGTGTGGTATAAAGGATAGCAATGGACTTCAAACTTCACAGCAAATTTCAACCTTGTGGCGACCAACCACAGGCAATACAACAGCTTACGCAAGGGCTAAAGGACGGACTTGCCACTCAAGTGTTACGCGGTGTAACAGGCAGTGGTAAGACTTTTACCATGGCAAATATCATTGCCAACGTCAATCGCCCTGCACTTGTCATTTGTCACAACAAGACGCTAGCTGCCCAACTTTGCAACGAGTTTAGGGAGTTCTTCCCCGAAAACAGGGTGGAGTTTTTCGTATCCTACTACGACTACTACATGCCAGAAAGCTACATCCCAGCAAGAGACTTGTACATCGAAAAGGAAATTGACATAAACGACGAAATTGACAAACTTCGCCACTCGGCAACTTGCAGTTTGTTCGAGCGTCGTGATACCATCGTTGTTGCCAGTGTATCCTGCATTTACGGCTTGGGCGCTCCTGGCGAATACTACAAGATGAGCCTTTCCTTGCGACCTGGCGATATGGTTAGTAGGGAAGAAGTTATCAAAAAACTCATTTCCATACAGTACACAAGGAACGATATGGACTTCCACCGTGGCACCTTCCGTGTGCGTGGAGATACCTTGGAGATTTACCCCGCTAGCTACAGCGAACACGCTATCAGAGTGGAGTTTTGGGGTGACGAAATTGAGCGCGTGTCGGAAGTGGACGCACTAACGGGCAATCACGTAGCCAACCTTTTGCACACAATTATTTTCCCTGCCAGCCACTACGTTGTGGAAGGGGTAACAATGCAATCGGCCATCAAGCAAATTGGTCAAGATATGCTTGCCGAAGTGCAACAGTTTGAAGATATCAACAAGCTGGTAGAAGCTCAGCGCCTAAAGCAACGTGTCAGCTACGATATGGAAATGATGCAGGAAATGGGCTATTGTAGTGGTATCGAAAACTACTCTCGCTACTTCGATGGCAGAGATCCCGGTCAACCACCCTTCACACTAATAGACTATTTCCCAGACGATTTTGTTACCTTTATTGACGAAAGTCACATGACAATCCCTCAAATAAGGGGTATGTACAACGGTGACAGAGCACGCAAAAACAACCTTGTTGGGTATGGTTTCCGTTTGCAAAGTGCCTACGACAACCGTCCACTAACCTTTGATGAGTTCGACAGCCGCATTGGACAACTTATTTGCGTATCTGCAACCCCTGCCGAATACGAAATGCAACGTGCCGACAACATCGTGGAACAGCTAATTCGTCCAACAGGGCTACTGGATCCGCGAATTGAGGTGCGCCCAGTAGAAGGTCAAATCGACAACCTTCTAGGTGAAATTCACAACGTTGTAACGGGTGGCGGTAGAGTACTTGTAACCACGTTGACCAAGCGCATGGCGGAAAATCTCACCGACTTTTTGGCAAAGCACGACGTTCGTGTAAGGTATATGCACTCGGAAATTGACACCTTGGAACGTGTGGAAATTGTCTCGGGACTCAAAAAGGGCGAGTTTGACGTGCTTGTTGGTATCAACCTTTTGCGTGAAGGGCTAGATATGCCACAAGTAAAGCTAGTTGCCATTTTGGATGCCGATAAGGAAGGTTTTTTGCGTAGTGACACAGCGCTTGTACAAACGGTAGGCCGTGCCGCCCGCAACAGTGAAGGTAGGGTAATTATGTATGCCGACGTTGTCACCGACAGCATGCGCCGTGCCATCGACGAAACCAACCGCCGCAGAGAAATTCAGCACGCCTACAACGTGCAACACGGCATTGTGCCAAAGACCATCGTTCACAATGTAGAAAACACCTTGGAAATCACCCAAAAGGATGCCGTTCCACTAACTGTCAAACAGCTAGAAAAGCAAATTGAAAGCACAACAGCCCGCATGAAAAATGCCGCAAACCAACTGGACTTTGAAACGGCAATCAAACTGCGTGAAGAAGTGGTGCGCCTAACCAAACAGCTAGAAATAGCCAAACGCAAAAAGAACGGTGAAAAATAATTTTTGCTGAGATCCACCCAAAAAGACTTGTGCAACCGACTAGGTGCTCATCATTTTGCCACCTTTGTTGTGTAGTACAGCAAATGATCACAATTAACTGGCTAAATAGCAATTTGTTAATAGCCACCAATTTCAAAGGGAAAAAATATGAAGTACACAATTTACGCAAACGGACAGGATTTTTTGAAGGAAAACTTGTCGCTACTAAATACACAACCAATAAAAACAGCATTTTTCGTACTGGATGCAGGTATGATTGAGCAAACCACGTCCCAAAACTACGCAATTCGTGTGTGGGAAGAAGGCAAGGTTTTGCTTGCCTTGCATTGCCAAGACGTTCCTTTGATACTTTTTGGCGATGCTGACTTGTGCGAACAACTGGTGGAAATACTGGTAGAAAACTCATTTGAGTTTGACCGAGTGCTAGCCGACGAAGATTTGTGCACAGGGGTGCTATATCACTACTGCAACAAGGTAGGCGGTAACTACAAGGTAAATCTTCGTATGGACATTATGCAGTGCAAGCAAGTTGCTCCCTTTGACGGTTCACTAGTGGAGTGGGCAACGGAAGCTGACGTTGAAGAAATTGTGCTGTTGAACAAGGGTTTTGATGAAGATGTTTGTTTCCCTTACGACGAGCAAAAGGTCAGGGAAAGGGTGCAAAGGGATATTTCCCAATACGCAGTTATCCGCAAGGAAGGCAAAATCATATCCCTTGCCAAGTACACTAAGCGCACGCCCATCAACTATTGCGTGTCGATGGTGTACACAGTTCCACAGTACCGCAACCAAGGATACAGTCGCAAGGTTGTATCCACCATCACACAAAAAATATTGGAAGAAGGGCGCGTTGCCTACCTGTTTGTAGACAAAACAAACCCCATATCCAACGGACTATACCAAAAAATTGGATATTTTTACATATCCCCACAATACGAGTATCAGTATATTGCTGACTAATTATTGTTAACATATTTTGGCATACTAACAGTATGCGCGAGAACTTTACTATGAAAGATATTGTAATTAAAAATGCAAAGGAAAATAACCTAAAGAGCGTAAGTTTGACTATTCCACGCGACAAGTTGGTGGTTTTTACGGGGCTATCCGGTAGCGGAAAGTCTTCCCTTGCCTTTGACACAATTTTTGCCGAAGGTCAACGCAGATACGTGGAAAGCTTGTCTAGCTACGCAAGACAATTTCTTGGTCAAATGGACAAACCAGACGTAGAAAGCATCGAAGGGCTTTCTCCAGCAATTTCCATCGACCAAAAGACAACCTCATCCAACCCCCGTTCTACCGTTGGCACAGTAACGGAAATAAGCGACTATTTGCGTTTGCTTTATGCACGTATCGGTACACCTTACTGCCCACATTGCGGTGTGGAAATTGCAAAGTCCAGCGTGGACCAAATTTGCGACAGAGTTCAAGCCTACCCACAAGGTAGCAAGCTAATGGTGCTTGCACCCGTTGTCCGTGGCAGAAAGGGGGAGTTTGCCAAGCTATTTGAACAACTCAAAAAGCAAGGTTTTGCACGTGTCATTGTAGATGGCGAATTGCACACCTTGGACGAAGAAATCAAACTTGTAAAAAACAACAAACACAGCATAAGTGTTGTTGTGGACCGACTTGTAGTCAAGGAAGAGATGAACACACGTCTAACAGATAGTGTGGAAACTGCCCTTCGCTTGGCGGATGGTTTGGTGGTTATCTCCGTCGATGGCGAAGAAACCATGTTCAGCGACAAATTTGCCTGCCCACATTGCGGATTTACCTTGGAAGAAATGGAACCACGTTCTTTTTCCTTTAACAGTCCATTTGGTGCCTGCCCCGAGTGTCACGGCATTGGCTTTAAGCTAGAGTTTGACGAAAGACTAATCTTGCCGGACGACTCTAAAACCTTGCACGGCGATGCCATTAGACTGATGGGCTTCAACATTGGCGCTGGCAGTTGGATGCGTATGCTATTTGACAGCCTTTCGGAAAAGTTTGGTTTTAGTTGTGACGTTCCTGTTAGGGATTTACCCAAGGAAATATACAACCTTATTATGTACGGCAACGGTGGGGAGCCTATTCCGCTAGTGTGCCACTTGGATGACGGCAGACCTTTCAACACTACGTGGGAAGGTGTAATTCCAATGATGACACGCAGACATGCCGAGTGCAAGAGTGATTGGACACGTACCGAATACGAAAAGTATATGATAGAAAAGCCTTGTACAAAATGTAATGGTAAGCGCCTTAAAGATGAAATCTTGTCTGTTTTAGTGGGCGGTCTTAACATTTGGGAAGTAGGCGAACTGTCTATTGAAAAGTGCTATCACTTCTTTGACAATCTTGAACTTGACCAAACCAAAGCGGCCATTGCCTATATGATTTTGAAGGAAATCAAGGCAAGGCTCAAGTTTCTACTAGACGTTGGTTTGGCTTACCTTACACTAAACCGCAGTAGCGGATCTCTATCCGGCGGCGAAGCGCAACGCATACGTCTTGCCACACAAATTGGTAGCGGACTTGCCGGTGTTGTGTATATTTTGGACGAGCCAAGCATTGGTTTGCACCAACGTGACAACGCAAAGCTTATCAAAACGCTGGAGCATTTGCGTGACCTAGGCAACACCTTGATTGTAGTTGAGCACGACGAAGACACAATGCGTTGTGCCGATCACATTGTAGACGTTGGCCCAGGAGCTGGCGTTCACGGCGGCGAAATCGTTTGCCAAGGCACCGTTCAAGATATTATCAACTGCCCCAATAGTATCACTGGTAAATACCTAAGTGGCGAGTTGAGTATTCCCGTTCCCACCGAACGTAGGCAGGGTAACGGACAGTTTTTGCGTGTGCGTGGTGCTACCAAAAACAACCTTCAATCCATCAACGTGGACTTCCCTTTGGGTGTGTTCAACGTGGTAACAGGCGTATCTGGTAGTGGCAAGAGTAGTCTAGTTAACGAGGAAATGTTGCCACTGCTAGCGGAAAAACTCAACAAAGCTAGACCTGTTGACGTCAACTGCACCTTGGAAGGGCTGGAGCACTTGGACAAGGTTATTGCCATTGACCAAACGGCTATTGGTCGCACTCCACGAAGCAACCCAGCCACCTACACAGGTGTGTTCACAGCGATAAGAGAGCTTTTTGCTTCCACGGCGGACGCAAAGGAGCACGGCTACACAAGCGGACGATTCAGCTTTAACGTAAAGGGCGGAAGATGCGAGCATTGTAGCGGCGATGGTATCTTGAAGATTGCCATGAACTTTTTGCCCGACGTGTACGTGCCCTGCGAAGTATGCCACGGCGCGCGTTACAACCGCGAAACACTTTCCGTAAAGTACAAGGGCAAGTCCATTGCCGACGTACTGGATATGACCGTTGAAGAAGCGGTAACCTTCTTCCAAAACATCCCATCCATCAAGAACAAGATTCAAACGTTGTACGACGTTGGTTTGGGATACATCAAGCTTGGTCAACCTGCAACAACGTTGAGTGGTGGCGAAGCACAACGTGTAAAGCTAGCAACGGAGCTATCCAAGCGTTCCACGGGCAAAACGTTGTACATTTTGGACGAGCCAACAACAGGCTTGCACAGCCACGACGTTGCCAAGCTAATTGCAATTTTGCAACGATTTGTATCTGCAGGCAACACAGTTATTGTAATTGAGCACAACTTGGACGTTATCAAGGTTGCCGATAACATTGTGGACCTTGGCCCCGAAGGTGGCGATCAAGGTGGCACGGTTGTTGCAACAGGCACACCCGAACAGGTTGCACAAAATCCAAATAGCTTTACAGGACAATTTTTAAAAACTGTCCTCAAGTAACTTGTTGTACTAAGTTAGACTTACCACATCAATGCTACAAACAACTACAACTGGCATTGCACAAACAAGATACATTTTGATACAACAACACAATTTTTAGCTGTGCTATAACAAAAAGCTATCGGCACAGCACCCAAAGGAGTAAATTATGCAAAAACTTTTGCTAATTGATGGCAATAGCATACTTAACAGAGCGTATTTTGCAATACCTGCGCTAAACGACAAGCAGGGGCAAAACGTAAATGCGGTATATGGTTTTGTAAACATCCTACTCAAGGTACTGGATGATCACAAGCCCGATAAGCTAGTGGTGGCTTTTGACAAGCACGGCCACAACTTCCGCAAGGACCTTTTTGCCGACTACAAAGCAAACCGCAAGGGTATGCCCGATGATCTTGCACAACAAATGCCAGTACTACACAACTTGCTTAGCGCAATGGGCGTTACTGTAATGGAAAAAGCTGGGGTAGAAGCGGACGACATCATTGGCACAATAAGCAAAGCTTTTGATGGAACAAGTATCATTGTCAGCGGAGACAGGGATATGTTGCAACTGGTAGATGACAAAATAACCGTGTTACTAACCAAGCGCGGTGTTACCGAAGTGGAACTAGTAGATCCACAAACTTTGCAACAAAACTATCACCTAACCCCACAACAGGTTATCGAATACAAGGCACTTCGTGGCGACACGTCCGACAATATCCCCGGTGTAAAGGGTATTGGCGAAAAGACTGCTATGCAACTGCTGGAACAATACGGCGACGTAGACAACATCTACGCCAACCTAGACAAGCAAAAGGGCGCATTGTTAACAAAGCTAACCGAAGGCAGGGATATGGCTTACGTAAGCCGTCAGCTTGCCACAATCGTTACCAATGCCGATATCCAATGCGATACCAATGCTTGTCCCCTTCCCACAATGGATGGCAACGTCAAGGCAATGCTAGAACAGTTGCAGTTCAGGTCTATTTTGGCAAGGCTGACCTTTGACGGCGAGCAAACAAATAGCAATGTGGAAGTGGAGCAAGTGGAAGTTTCCACAATGCAACAGTTGCAGGAAGTGTGCAACCAAATGCAATCTTCCCCCTACTTTGCCGTTATCGTCGACCAAAGTGGTGTGTTGCTATCCAACAGCACTACCATTGAGTACAAGGTGGTAATGTCCCAAAGCTTTTTGGATGAGCTTACCGAACAATCGGTGTACCAAACCATTGCTCCGTTGCTTACTTGTGCCACACCAAAGGCCGTCTACGACAACAAGGCAATGCGCCATTGGCTATCCAACTTTGGCATGGATATTTCCGCAGTCAAGTACGACGTGTGCTTGATGCAGTACTTGGTAGAGTACCGCTCCTACAAGGATTTATCTTCCCTTTGCGATGCCTACGGATACAAAAATTTGTGTGCTGGCATTGTGCACTTGGCGCAAAAGCTAGATAAACTACTCGATGAACAGGGTGTTCACGACTTGTATAATGACGTAGAGTTGCCACTATCCGACCTTCTTTTCCGTATGGAGCAGGAAGGTGTGCAGGTAGATTTGCCCCTTTTGGACGGTATGTCCAAGCAAATGCATGCACAGGTGGATAGCTTGACGGAAGAAATTCATCAGCTTGCAGGGGAAAGTTTCAACGTAAACAGCCCTATGCAACTGTCGGCGGTGCTATTTGAAAAACTGCAACTTCCCCACGGCAAAAAGACACAAAAAGGTTACAGTACCAATACCGAAGTGTTGGAAAAAATCGTGGATAAGCACCCCATTGTTGCCAAAATATTGGAGTATCGCAAAATATCCAAGTTGCTTGGTACGTACGTGGACGGACTTAAACCACTTGTAAAGCACGGACTAGTGCACACAACCTTCAACCAAGCACTAACCTCTACTGGCCGTTTGTCCAGTAGCGATCCAAACTTGCAAAATATCCCTATTCGCAACGAATTGGGTAGGGAAATACGTAAGCTATTTGTAAGCAAATACGGCACCTTTGTTGGCGCTGATTACAGCCAAATTGAACTGCGACTACTTGCTGCCTTTTCTCAAGACGAAAATTTGCTAAAAGCATTTATTGGTGGAGAAGATATCCACACCCGTGTTGCCAGCGAAATCCTTGGTGTGCCAGCACAAATGGTCAACAGCGATATGCGTCGTATGGCAAAGGCAGTTAACTTTGGCATCATCTACGGCATTAGTGATTTTGGCCTTTCTCAAAACACAAATATCTCGGTAAAAAAAGCGCACGAGTACATTGAATTGTACTTTGCACGCTTCCCCAAGATAAAAACATATTTGGATAATTGTGTAGAGCAAGCTCGTTTAACAGGCTATGTTAGCACCTTAACGGGGCGTAGACGTCAAATACCGGAAATCAAGTCGGCAAACTTCAACCTGCGTTCCTTTGGCGAAAGGGCTGCCATGAACATGCCTTTGCAAGGTAGCGCAGCGGATATTATGAAGATAGCAATGCTCCGTGTTGACCAAGCTATAACAGCCGCTGGGCTCAAGAGCAAGCTTGTTTTGCAAATCCACGACGAAATAATTGTGGATTGCTACCCCGAAGAAGCTGAACAAATAAAACAAATTGTAAAAGAGCAAATGGAATCGGCAGTATCCTTGGCTTGCCCACTAGTTGCCGATACCGAACAAGGAAATACCCTTTATGAAGCGTAAAACTATTGCAATAACTGGTGGCATTGGCAGTGGAAAATCTGTCGTTGCCCAAATACTGCGTGACTACGGATACGTAACGTTGGACTGCGATCAACTATCCCGACAGGTGGCGGATATGCCACAGGTGGTTTGTCAAGTGGCATCGTTGCTTGGCGAGCAGTTTGTTGTTGATGGCAAGCTAAATCGTGCGGCAATTCGCAACGTGATTTTTGCCGATAGCTCACTTTTAGAGAAATACAACCAAATTTTCTTTGACAAAATCCGTCAGCTACTTGTTGAACAGGCAAATGCTACTCAAGGGCTACTTTTTGTGGAAATTCCCCTTATCAATGCCTTTCCGTTTGATTGGACGGAAATTTGGCTAGTAAAAGCTTCACAACAAGACCAAATTGCCCGTGTAACCTTGCGTGACGGAGTTAGCTGTCAAAACGTTAGTCAAATTATTGGCAGTCAAGTTCAAACGGAGCAAGCAACAAGGGTTATTGTCAACGATGGCACGTTGGACGAGCTCAAGCAAAAGGTGGCATTGGCTTTGCAACAAAGCAATCTAGCCTAGGCAAAGATATTTGACAAACCTGTCAAATGGCGGTACAATACCCATACAAGGAGTAATTAACATGGCAAAGAAATCTACAATGTATCAACTAATGCGCCAATCGGAATTGATGGACGACGACGGCATGGACTTGTGCGAAGCACAGCGTCAAGATGACCGTTCGGATGCAGAAAAGTTCAAGGAAAAATACAAGGATTTTTACACAGATATCAAAATCAACATACGCGAAGATTGGTAATTGTTGATATTTTCACCGCAAATCACCTATTGTGAGCTTGCGGTTTTTTTTATTATCCCTATTGAAATGGCACTTTGATTGTGGTATAATAAAATGTACAAACAAAAAATATGGGCAAAATATGCCCCAAAAACTACATTTTGGGTAGGTTTATATGACAATATTGGATATCATTGAAAAGAAAAAGATAAAGGCAGAGCTAACCACAGAGGAAATCAACTTTTTTGTGGAAGGTTTTACCAACGGCACAATTCCCGATTATCAAGCAAGCTCGTTGCTTATGGCTATTGTGCTAAACGGCATGACCGACAGGGAAACCTTTGACCTTACCAACGCAATGCTACACAGCGGTGACATTGTGGATATGTCCCACCTTGGTGGCACCGTTGTAGACAAGCACTCCACAGGTGGCATTGGCGACAGCACAACATTGGCACTTGCCCCAATACTGGCGTGCTGTGGCGTGTACGTAGCCAAGATGAGTGGCAGGGGTTTGGGCTTTACTGGTGGCACAATCGACAAGCTGGAAAGTATCCCCGGCTTTAACACTTCGCTAACTGAAGAGCAGTTCTTTGACGTGGTTAAGCGCGTTGGTTGCGCTGTAATTGGACAAACTGCCAACCTTGCACCCGCCGACAAAAAGCTGTATGCTTTGCGTGACGTTACAGGCACAGTCAACTCTATCCCACTAATTTGCGGTAGCATTATGTCCAAAAAGTTGGCAAGCGGTTCCGACACAATTTTGTTGGACGTCAAGTACGGCAGTGGCGCATTTATGCCTACTCCCGAGCAAGCGCTGGAACTAGCACAAAAGATGGTGCAAATTGGCACTCTTGCAGGTAAGCGCATTGGCGCTTTGATTACAGATATGGAACAACCACTATCCGACTACGTTGGCAACACGTTGGAAGTTTTGGGCATACTGGAAGTTCTTGGTGGTAAGCAAAACCGACTATACCGCGAAATCAAGGAAGTTGCCGTTAGACTTCTTGTACTAACGGGCAAATTTGATGCTAAGCAAGCAGAAAATGCCTTCCAAGATGCCATCGACAGCGGTAAGGCACTAGCCAAGCTTGCCGAAATGGTACAAGCACAGGGTGGCGATGCTAGCTACATTTTGCATCCAGAAAAATTTGTTCTTGGCACCGAAGAGGTTATCTTGGCTAGCGAGTACGGCTACGTGGACCAAATCATTGCCGCAGATATTGGCAGAGCGTGCACACATCTAGGTGGCGGACGTATGACCAAGGAAGACGTTATCGACTTTTCCGTTGGTGTTGTTATGAACGTGGAACTGGGTAGCAAGGTATGCAAGGGAGACGTGCTTTGTCGCATTTACCACAATGGCAAGGGTGTTGAACAGGCAAGACAACTGCTTGTCAATGCAATTCACATTGGGGATGAACCAATATGCACCCACAAGATTGCCTACGCTTACGTTGACAAAAATGGTGTTGAACTGTACTAGAATACAAAAGGATATATATTTATGGCAGTAAACGTTCTACTAAACTACTACAATTTTGACGAATCGTGGGCAAAACCCCACTTGGAAAAGCTACTTGTTGGCAAAAAGGTGCTAATCTTACCGCTGGCATTTAGACAAATTCAAGCGTGGGATAACGACAGTTTTTTGTCCATCTACGGCAAGGGCGGGGAAAAGTACGACAACATCATCAAGCCATTTTTGGCGTATGGCATAGATGAAGGTAGCATTGCTTGGCTCAATCCCTTTGACGACAATCAAAACTATACCGCAATGGTTCAGCAAGCAGACGTGTTGTTTTTCACCGGTGGTATGCCCGAAAAAGCTATAAGAAGAATCATGCAAATGGGCATTGCCGATGCAGTAAAAAAGCACCCCTTTGTTATGGGTGCAAGTGCGGGCGCTATGTTGCAACTGGAAAAGTACCACATCACCCCCGACGAAGACTACCCCAGCTACGGCTTGTGGCGTGGACTTGGGCTTGTAAAGGGCTTTGGCTTGGAAGTTCACTATCTAGCCACCGACATCCAACAACAATGCACAGCTCGTGCAGTCAAGGACTACAACTACCCCGTGTACCAAATGTGGCACCAAGGTGGTTTGCTAGTGGTGGACGGAAAAATCACAATTATGGGACAAGTTGAAGTAGTCAAGTAAATTTTTGTAGCAAGTTGCACGTCAAAATGGTGTACTTTGATATAGATTCTTCTCTATGTAAATATGCTTGCGGACGCATTGTTGAAATTAAACACTATTTGTTGAACAATCAATGCTGGCTTTGCAACTAGCAATCAATTGAAACATAACAAAAGAGCAAACACAATTGTGTTTGCTCTTTTTTTTGTTCATATTAACCAATAATTTTGTGTTTTAGCTGTGTAAATTCCTCTTCGCTAAGTGCGCCGTTATCGTACAATGTCTTTAAGTTTGCAATGCGTTCTAGGTCGGCATTTGGCAACTGTTGTGGTTGTGGTTGCGCCAATTGCGGATCGAAGTCGGCATCCTTCATGCATAGCAATATGATGCCTGCAATTTGGTTTACAAGCAACAAAATTACAACCTTCCAACCAAGGGAAATGTCGTCGGCACGCTTTGCATTGTTTACAAGCTTGAGCGCCTTGAAACCAAACCCAACAGCTAATCCACCAAAAGCACCGTAAGCAATAAACATGATTAATAGCGGTACAGTCATTTCTGGGTCAATAAACATGGGTATTAGTAATATCGAAGCAAACAAACACAGGATAAATCCTGATACAATGCTAAGGATAATAAATACTTTACATGCAGTTTTCATATCGTTTTTCTCCTTTAGAAGGGGCGATCATTTAGGATTCTATCCTTTTGTCTGTCGTATTCTTCTTGTGTGATGATGCCATCGTCTAGCATAGCCTTCAATTTGGCAATGCGTTCTAGGTCGGCATTTGGTTGAACTGTTTGTCTTTGTGGTTGGGCAAGTTGTGGATCGAAGTCTGCATCCTTCATGCACAGCAACAGTATGCCAGCAACTGTGTTTACAAACAGCAAAATAACAACTTTCCAACCGGTGGAAATATCGTCAGCGCGCTTTGCGTTGTTGATTAGCTTCAATGCTTTAAAACCCAATCCAACAAATAGACCACCAAGTATTCCATAGATTACAAACAGTACAATACCTGCTTCAAATCCGTCGTTAGCGATGCCCACAATCAAAAATATGGATGCAAGTAAGCAAAGAATAAATCCGCTTACAATGCTGATGATAACAAAAACTTTACTTGCAGTTTTCATAAAAATGCTTCCTTGATAAAAAATTGAATAGGTCAACAAAGGAACTGATTAAAATTGGTATGTATCAAAAAGAATATCCTTTTGTTTGTCGTATTCTTCTTGTGTGATAGCGCCGCTATCGTATAGTTCCTTTAGTTTAGCAAGACGTGTGCTAAGTTCATCCAAATTGCCGCTAGCTGCTGGAGCTGCAGATGGTTGACTGGATGGTGTGTAGTAGCTTTCGTTAGATGGAGAGTAGTCGCCTTCGCTGCTTGAGGAGTAGGAGTAGTATCCATCAAAGTGTTCGTCTTTTAGGCAGAACAACAAAATACCTGCAATCAAGTCTACAAGAAGTGTAGCAACCTTCCAACCAGTTGAAATATCTTGTGGAGATTGTGCGTCTTTAAGTTGTTTGTTTACTTTGGAACAAATAATTATAGTAGCCAATCCTAGAATGATGGATGTAAGGCCAGATGATAGAAGAGCTTGTTCGCCAGAAGCGGCAAGAATAACTCCGCCAAGAGCGTTAAATACGCCACCAATAATACCAATAATTAGAAAAATTTGTGTTGCTTTTTTCATAAAAAATCCTCCTGTTGCAACTTTTGATTGCAAAATAATATAAACACGCAGTAAATCTGCAATTGTTTTTTTTGTGTGTTAAAAGTTGTACTTGTCAAAAAGGTCGTTTTTAAGTTGTTTGTACTCTTCTTCCGTTATTGCTCCCATATCGTACAATTCCTTTAGTTTGGCAAATTGTGTCATATAGTCGTCGCCGTTTCCCGTTACTGTTTGTGGTGGGATATATCCGGGGAAGTCTTCATCCTTGATGCAGAACATCAATATACCTTGTACAAGTCCAACAAAAATAAGTGTAATAATTTTCCAGCCTGTTTTGATATCGCTAGCGCATTGTGCCGCCATAAAGTGCTTGTATGCAAATATTGCAATAATCAGGGAAATTGCGCCTTCAACGATGTAGACAATACCAACAATGCTTTGTGCTTCTTCTATTTCCAAGTTGAGCAATGTGGCAATTGTGATAACGTCTTCGTAAGTATCGCCGCCAATCATAACGGCAAGTCCTTCTAGCATTACAAGGCCACAGCCAACCATGGCAATAATCAATAATACTTGTATAGCTTTTCTCATAATTCACCTACTAGATACTAAAAGGTTAGTGGATCTTCGGTGCTTTGTGTTTCACCTAGAATTTTTGCCTTTTTGTAGTCAAATTCTTCTTGTGTGATGGCACCCATGTCCAACAGTTTTTTGAGCTTTGAAATTTGTTCCAAGTCGTTGTTTTGACTAGCTGGTTGAGCTGTCACAACGGGAGCACCCTTTGGCAAGTAGTCCTTGTCCGTCATGCATAACATAATTATACCGCTAATAAGGTTGCTAAATAGTAGAACAACAACCTTGAAGCCTGTGGAAATATCACTTGCACGTGTTGCATTGTTCAGTTTTTTCAACCCAACAATGGATACGATTAGGGAAATAGCACCAAATACAACAAAACTAATACCAAAGATAAGGAAGGTTGTTCCAAGAACAAGCCTTTGAATATCTGGGTCGGTAATAACTTCGCCATTGATGTTAACTTCGCCACCAGAAATTGGTGCGTTAAATGCCACAATACCAACCACGGTAAAGATAAGTCCCATCAGCACAAGTGCTGCACAGGATACGATTGTCAAAATTAAAAATACTTTTGCTGCAGTTTTCATTGTAAATACTCCTTGGTAGCCAAGTTCAATGTACAAGCAACTTGGTTACCTTTTGATATATTATATATCAAAGGTAAACCCTTTGTCAAGAGTTAGCAAAAATACAGCCCTTTTCTAGCTATATTTTTTTTGACCACGGCAAAAAGCAACAAAAACTGTTTTTAGTTGCAATCAACTATTTACATTGGCAAAGATTTTTGGTATAATTTACTGTGGACTAGGTTGAGCACTTTGGCGCTAATGGGTAACACGCACCCTGCGCACAAACTAACAGACCTTTCTTTGGTGCAGGGGATATGGCAAAAGCTGTGCTCCTTGCCAACAAAATATGGTTGTGAGGTAACAAAAACTATGGCATACGACAAACTACAACTACTACGCGAAGGAAAAACAAAAAGATTTTGGCTAACAAGCAATCCCAAGCAAGCCATTGCAGAGTTTAGAGATGATCCAACAATGTACCACAGCAAAAAGAAGGAGTACTTCACAGGTAAGGGCGCATTGTGCAATCAAATAAACGCTATTCTTATGCAAGTGTTGCAGGAAAACAACATCCCAACACACTTCCTTGAGCAAATCGACCAAAACTGCACTTTGGTTAAACGTGCCGAGATGATTCCAGTAGAAGTAGTGGTTCACAACTATACGGCTGGTTCAATGTGCAGACGTCTTGGATTGGAAGCTCACAAAAAGCTCAAATTCCCCGTAATGGAATTTTGCTACAAAAACGACGAACTCAACGACCCCGTTATCAACGAATACCACGCCTACGCAATGGGCTTGTGTACTCAGGAAGAAATGACAATCATGACCTACAACGCAATGCGCGTAAACAAGGTGCTTTGCGATTTGTTCGACTCCATCGGTATGGTTGTTGCCGACTTCAAGCTTGAGTTTGGCCGTGTTGGCAACTTCTTGGTTGTTGCAGACGAAATTACCCCTAACGTTGGCCGTTTTTGGGATAAGGACAGTATGTCTCGCATCAAGTACACACTTGGTAGCGCCGAAAAAGAGTACGAAATTATCCTTGAACGCCTAAAGCAAGCGGCAAAGGATTTGTTGTAAAATAATTGCAAAGATATTTGCCTAGCGTTTTACTGGCAATGGATTTGCACAAAACTATCACAAAATAGGAAAAAATTGTAAATGAAATGTATGTATTGTGGCTGTGAAGACAGCAAGGTAATAGACTCACGTTCCACCGAAGACGGCAAAAGTATTCGTCGCCGTCGCGAGTGTATCAACTGCGGCAAGCGTTTTACCACCTTCGAAACCATCGAAATTGTACCTTTTTTGGTAGTAAAACGTGATGGAACAAGACAAAGCTACGATCGCACCAAGCTAAAAAAAGGTATTTTGCGTTCTTGCGAAAAGCGCCCCATCAGTATGGCGCAAATCGACCAAATTGTGGAAAGCGTGGAAAAACAACTGTACAACAGCTTGGAGCAGGAAATCACTTCCAGCAAAATTGGCGATTTGGTAATGGAAGAACTAAAACCATTGGACGAAGTTGCCTACATCCGTTTTGCGGCGGTATACCGTCAGTTCAAGGATAGTGCAACCTTCTTTGAGGAAATGTCACGCATTTTTGGTCAACCACCAAAGGGAAAGAAAAAGAAATAATGAAGTATATTTTGCAACACTACAGCAAATACCCACAAATGCAATTGCAGGATTTTGTCAAACTGCTTTACCAAGCAAATTTTGGTTGCGAGCATATTTTCAGCGACAAAATGGTGGGTTATATCGATAGCGAAATGCAACAATGCCAGTGTAGTAGCGCTCCCTTGTTTGAACAAATTAGCGACGAATATTGTAGGGTAGATTTGTCTGCATACAAGGCACTTGGTGGAACAAGCCAAACGCTTGGCAAATGTATGCGTAACGTTCACGCATCGGGCACCAAGCAGGATTTGTGCAACCAACTGGACAAACTGTTGTTGCTAATTAAGGAGGGCACAATCAAGCTAGACTACCACCAAGCAGTAGAGCAAATTGAGTGGTACAAACAGCAAGGTTGCCCCGCTATCCATCACAGTCAACAGTATCGCGACAGTTACCATCCCCACTACAGGGTGGTGTACACCAAGCAAGCAATGCTTTTGACTGCTATGGTTCAAATTGAAGGCAAGCTAGCACAGGGCAAACCTATCGTTGTAGGCATGGACGGTCCTTGTGGCAGTGGAAAAAGCACCTTGGCACAAGTGCTATCACAGCATTTATCTTGCCCCATTATTCACGCAGATCACTTCTTTTTGCCGCCAGAGCTTCGCACAATGCAACGTATACAAGCCGGGCAAAATCTTCATTGGGAGGCATTGTTGCCAGTAATCCAGCAGGCAAAGCAAGGCAAGGACTTTGTGTACCAAGTGTACAACTGCCAAACCAATAGCTACGTAGATAAGCAGTTTAGTGCCGCTAGTTGTACAATAGTGGAAGGTAGCTACAGCCTTGTAGAACCGTTGCGTCACTTGTACGACGTAACAATTTTGTTGCAAATAGACGCTGACAAACAACTGCAACGCTTGACCAAACGTCAAGGAAATATTGAACAATTTGTAAACAAGTGGATTGTTTACGAACAATATCATTTGGACAAACTTCCCCCTTGTGATATTGTTATTGACACCAACGTGGAGGCACTATGAGAAATTTGGAACAAGAACTAAAACTGTCACTAGACAGAAGACAATATGACCTTCTTCGTCAACAAGCGGACACTTTGCCAACGCTACAAACCAACCACTATTTTTGGTCGGATGGTATGAGCGAAAACGAAATGGTACGCCTTCGTGAAAGAGATGGTGTGTTTGTGCTGTGTTACAAAAAGCGTATCAGCAACACCGACGGCATCACAGTTAGTGACGAAAGGGAAATGGAAATTGCACCTGACTTTGCCAACAAGATGATTCAACAAGGCATATCCTTTGAAACTCTCAAAAGCACCGTTGGCGTAAACTACGAAAACAATCTTAGTTACGTTGGCAAATTAGATACCTATCGCACCAAGTTTATGTTGGAAGATTGGTGTATCGAACTGGACCAAAATGCCTACTTTGATCAAGTGGACTACGAGTTGGAGTGCGAAAGCCGAAACGTAGAGCAACTTTCCAAGCTCAAGAGCTACCTTTTTTATACTTTTGGCATTGTACCCAAGCAATCCATACCCAAGAGCCAACGCTTTTTTGAACAGGTATTCAGTAGCAAAACAAACAAGTAAAACTTGTGCTTGTGCAAGTTAAAAGTGTCAAAAAAAAACAATTAGTTTGTGTTGTAAAGATTACTACTATACGGCATATCACTTTTTGTGCATAGCCTCTTGATTGCAAGGCAAAAGGCGAAAGTACAACAAAAAAACACTAATTTTGGAGAACTAAACTATCATGCATAATCTTGCAGGTAAATACAAATATATCATTTTTGACTTTGACGGAACAATCAACAACACAGCGCCTGGTATCCATGCCACCTTCAAGGCGGTTTTGGACAAGTTTGGCATCAGCTACGATGGTGTAGACTTCGACAATCACATTGGCCCACCATTGGATTTTAGCTACAGCCATCTTATGGGTGACAAGTACACATTTGAGGCAATCGAAGCTCACAGACAAATCTATGCCGACACCAATGCCGCAGCAAATAGCTTTTTGTACGAAGGCATCGAAGATACTCTAATTGACCTAACCAACAAAGGTTACGTGCTAGCAGTAGCATCATCCAAGTACGAACCACACGCAATCGACTCGTTAAAGCTACTTGGCCTGTACAAGTATTTTGTGTACGTCTACGGGCAAACCGACCGCCGTGGCTACAAAAACGAAGTGCTTTGTCAACTTGTGGAGGATCACGGCTGGGATCGCAAGCAATGCTTGATGATTGGCGACACAACCTACGATATGCAGGGAGCGATAGCCAACAACATCGACTTTTTGGCAGTAACCTACGGTTTTGGCAAGGAACAAGACCTTGTAGTAGGCAATCCCGTTGCCGTTGCGCATTGCCCCAAGGAAATTTCTCAATTATTGTAAAAAAAACTGTTTTTGTGTCTTTGCTAAAAAACAGTAGACAAATATATTTACTGGTTGTATAATAAAAATACCTTAAATCAAGGTAAAGGAGATAATTACTATGGCTCACAAAATTTCATCTGATTGCATTTCTTGCGGTAGCTGCCAAAGTGTTTGTCCTTGCGACGCTATTTTCGAAGGCGACGGACAATACGAAATCAACGCTGATCTTTGCGTAGATTGTGGTGCATGTGCTGCACAATGCCCTGTTAACGCTATCGAAGAAGCGTAAACATCAACCTTATTCGCCCATGCAACCAATTTTTGCGCGGGCTTTTTTTCTGCACATATGGTCAATGATGTTATAAAAACATACCTTCAACTAGCGGGTTGTTGCAGTTGCTTTAACTGTTCAATAGGCAATCAAAATGATAAATTAACTACTAACGTAGAAAAATCTTGTGGTGTTTGCGGTAGCTTGATAGTTAAAAATTTTGCAAAACCGTTTGATAATTTGGTTAGCTGTTGTGTGCAAAACCGTCAGTTGTTGGGTAGTGCTATCAGTAACTTTATGGCAACATTTATCACAAAAAATATATGTAATACATACAAATCACTATGACAAATCTTATTTTAAAACTATTTGTAAAAAATCACACCGATACAAAAAACGCCAAAGTTCGCGAGCAGGTAGGCAAGGTGGCAAGCGTTGTTGGCATTGTTGTCAACTTGGTGCTTTCCCTGTGCAAAATTGCTGTAGGAACGTTGTTTGGGCTAATCTCCGTTATGGCAGACGGTTTCAACAATTTGACAGACTGCGGCAGTAATATAGTATCACTAATAAGCTTTAAGCTCGCTTCTCGTCCTGCAGACAAGGAACATCCCTATGGTCACGCACGTATCGAATACGTTGCCAGTATGATTGTTGGCTTTATTGTTATGTTGCTTGCCTTTGAGCTTGGCATGGAAAGTGTCAACAAAATTGTAGACCTAGTAAACGGCAACAGCACACAAGTTACCTTCGAAGTTATCACAGTAGTTGTGCTGGGTATTTCCATTTTGGGCAAGCTGTGGTTCTACTTTTTCAACAGCAAGCTAGCTAAGACCTACAATGCAGAACTGCTAAAAGCCACCGCTTCCGATAGCCTATCGGACGTGTTTGCAACAACAGCGGTATTGGTGTCTGTTGTAATCAGCCCAATTACTGGATTCAATACCGACGGAATCATGGGTATTGTTGTAGCGGTGCTAATTGCCATTGCCGGTGTGGGAATTTTGCGTGATACCCTGAATCACTTGCTTGGTGCTAGCCCTACCGAAGAACTTATCAAGAGCATTGAAGAACGCATCCGTTGCTTTGATGGTGTGCTTGGTATCCACGACCTTCACGTACACAACTATGGCCCAAACAAATTCTACGCTAGCGTACACGTAGAAGTGGATAGCGCCGTTGACGTTATGGAAAGCCACGATATGATTGACGAAATCGAGCGCGACTTTGCCAACAACACCGACATTATGCTTGTTATCCACCTTGATCCAATTGTAATTGGCGATCCCGAACTAGATACCTACCGCCAAGAAATTTTGGCCATTGTGCAACAGCTAGACAAAGCATTTGATATCCACGACTTCCGTATGGTCAAGGGGCCAACCCACACAAACCTTATTTTTGACGTGGCAGTTAGCTACGACACAAAGCTTACTTCCACCCAAATTGTGGAGCATATTCAACAACAAATATCTTTGGAACACCCAAACGTTTACGTTGTTCCCACCGTGGAAAGGAAGTTGAGCTAGTTTTTGTAGTTATCAAGCATAACGATCTTTTGAACTGCTTTTTTGATTGTGAAAAAAAAGACACCGCTGTTTAGCAACGTTTGTTTCAGTCAAATACTATTGTTACAAGGAGCATTTTTTTATAAATGCTCTTTTTTATTGGGTACATTTTTCCCAAGTGCCTTGACCGAGCTAGTGGATATGTGCTACAATACTACCATTAACCAAAGGACGTATTACAAATGAGCAAAGCAGATGTAATTTTCACAAGCAATATGAGGCAAATCATCGACAGCGGTGTGGATGACACGGATATGCAAGTTCGCCCCCATTGGGCAGACGGCACCCCAGCGCACACACGCAAGAGTTTTTGCATTGTCAACCGCTACGATTTGTCCAAGGAGTTCCCCATCATCACCTTGCGTAGAACTGCCTTCAAGTCTGCTGTGGACGAGCTGTTGTGGATTTGGCAAAAAAAGAGCAACAACATCCACGACCTAAAAAGTCATATTTGGGATAGTTGGGCGGATGAAACAGGCAGTATTGGCAAGGCATACGGATATCAACTGGGTGTCAAGCACAAGTACAAGGAAGGGGAGTTTGACCAAGTGGACCGTGTGTTGTACGACCTCAAGCACAACCCAGCCAGCCGTCGAATCATCACAAATATCTACGTGCATCAGGACTTGCACGAAATGAACCTTTACCCCTGTGCCTATTCGGTAACCTTTAACGTGTGCGACGGCAAGCTAAATGCAATCCTCAACCAACGCTCCAACGATATGGCCGTTGCCAACAACTGGAACGTGGTGCAGTACGCTGTACTGGTGCATATGTTTGCCCAAGTTAGCGGACTTCAAGTTGGCGAGCTTGTTCACGTAATTGCCGATGCGCATTTGTACGACAGGCACATTCCACAAGTGGAACGTATGCTAACAGGCTCGTCGCACCCAGCGCCCAAGTTCCACATCAACAAGGATATCACCGACTTCTACAGCTTTACTGTGGATGACGTGTGGCTAGAAGATTACCAGTTTGAGCCATTTGCCGAACGCTTTGAAGTGGCTATTTAACAAAGGAGATAACTGATGAACCTAATTGTAGCAGTAGACAATCGTTGGGGCATTGGCAAAAACAACAATTTGCTTTTCCGCCTACCCAAGGATATGGCGTTTTTCCGTCAAACAACCACTGGCAAGGTGGTAGTTATGGGTGCAAACACCTTTTTGAGTTTACCAAAGGGCGCATTGCCTAACAGAACAACTATTGTGCTAGATAACAGCGGTGCAACACATAGCGGAACAACTACTGTTAGCTCGGTGGAAGAACTTTTCCAACAGCTTGCCAACTACAACACCGACGACGTGTACGTTTGCGGTGGAGCAATGGTGTACAAACTGTTGTTGCCCTATTGCGCCAAGGCACTCATCACCAAGGTGCAAGCCGATGGCCAAGCACAGGTATTTGCCCCCAACTTGGACGAGGACAGCAACTGGCAACTGGTTGAATCTTCCGAGCAAATTGAAGACGGCCAGTACAAGATTGTCTTTTGCACCTACGTCAACAAACAAATTTTGAATTGTGTTTGTGTACACAAGTAACAACTCAATTGTGTATAAGTTTAGATGGTAGGCATATCACATCTAATGAGTTCAGAGAATAATCTGGGCTCTTTTTATTTTGTTATTTTGTGTGGTAACAATAATTACTTAACAAAAAAAGAGATAATATTTCGGCTATATACCGAATTATTATCTCTTATATCGTTATAACAATCTGTTTTGCAGAATTTTTTTGATGAGATCACAAAAAAGGTTAGGATTAGTTTGTGTTGTAGACGAGCTGTCAATTGTAATGCTACCACTTGGTGAACTTTTCAAATATCCCGCCGACAAAACTGTTTTTAGTTAATTGGATTTTGCTAATGGTATGATGAAAGTTTGTACGCTTTTTCTTACATATTGTAGTAAGAACCGATAAGCCACATATCAATTAGGTGTTGTTCTAATGTGTTTGCATTTTAAAGATAGCTTACTGCTAAAATTACTATGCTTGTTGCAATCATAACAATTCCAACTACTCTATTTAACACTTTTGTATTGGATTTGTTGGCTATTTTTGCAGCAATTCTTGCCCAAATTAATGTAAAAGCTACACACAGTACAAGGGAAAGAGTATCGGGAAAGCCTCCAATTATAAAGTGGCTAATTCCCCCTGTAAGAGCAGTAAAAGTCATGATAAACACGCTTGTTCCTACAGCCATATGCATAGGGTATCCCAGGAAAGATGACAAAACAAGCAGTAGCATCATTCCTCCGCCTGCGCCTGCAAATCCACAAATAAAGCCAATCAATATGCCACCAATTATTGCTTTTACAAATCTATTTTTTGGGGAGGTTTTGTTCAATTGCTCTTTGGTTGTAGTTACTGGTTTTAACAAAAAGCGTAGGCCTATAATAATCAAAGCAATTTGCATTGTACCGTTCATTGCTCTATCTGGAAGAAGGCTTGCTACAAAACTACCAATGGTTGTTACAACAAGGACACTTATTAGGAGTGGTAGGCTTCCTTTAACGTCAAGATTTCCACTTTTTTTGTAGGTGTATGCGCTGATGGCACTTGCCAAAACGTCGCTGATTAGACCTATTCCTACCGCATCATATGCAGGTATTCCTAAAAAGGTTGTCAGCATTGGTCCTATTATTGCGGCGGCGCTCATACCGGCAAAGCCTGTTCCTATGCCTGCTCCCGCGCCAGCAATAAAGCATACTAGTATTTTTATCAAAGTATCGCCCACTGTACAAATCCGCCTTTTTGGTAAATGTGATAATATAATTATAACAAATAAATATTTAAACTTCAACTCATTTTATAGATAAACCGGGCGTATGTGTATGTTTTGGCGTAACATAACTACTAAAAAGGTAGTGTACATAAGGATTGTGAGGGGTAAAGCTGATGTCCTTTGCTAATATGCTATTAATTAAACTGATAGTCAATTTGGATATTGTTTTTAGTTTACTTATGCTGGTAAGTGTGCTACAATTACATAGTTTTTGAAATCAAAAGAGGTAACCAAAATTGAGTGAAGTTTCTTTACAATCAGATAAAATGCGAAATCGAAGCATAGGCAAGCTGCTTATGGAAATGAGCTTGCCAGCAATATTCTCCATGTTGGTGCAATCGTTGTACAACATTGTCGACTCGCTATTTGTAACCAATATGACCTCCAACATTTTTGGACAGTACAACGGCACAAACCTTGGTGGAGACTCCTTCAACGCAGTTAGTATTGTGTTTCCGCTTACCACATTTGTTGTTGCAATAGCCATTGGTATTGGCGTTGGTGCAAATGCCTACATTGCACGTAAGCTTGGCGAAGGCAATCGTGAAAAGGCCAACCAAGCAGCCAAAACGTCCATTGTTATGGCGGCTGTTGCTTGGGTAGTACTTGTAATTTTGGCGTTGACAGTAGCCAAACCATTTGTATCTTTCTTTGTTACAGATAACTGTACCGATCCAGCCTACGTTATTCAACAAAGCACTTGGTACATCCAAATCTATATGATTGGAAGCATTGGTTTGCTTGTAGAAATTGTGTGCAATCGCATATTGCAAGCAACAGGAAATATGCGTGTTCCAATGATTAGTCAGCTAATTGGTGCGTTAACCAACATTGCTTTGGACTGGTTGTTTATCAGCATTTTTAGCTGGGGCGTAATTGGTGCAATTGTTGCCACTGTTGTTGGACAATGGTGCGCATGTACTTTCACATTGATCAACTTTTTCAGATCCAAGCAGGACGTTAGTATATCACTAAAAGGCTTTAAGCCCAGTAGTGAGTACTTTAAACGCATTTTGCGTGCAGGTTTGCCAGCATTTGTAATGAACGCAGTTGGTGCTGTTATCACCATCATTATGAACACAATGCTCAAGGAATACGCCAACGGAATTCAAGTTCTATCCGCCTATTTCAAGGTTCAATCATTTGTGTTTATGCCAGTATTTGGATTGATGCAAGGCACAATGCCAATACTCAGCTACAACTACGGTGCAAATCAAAAACCACGCTTCAACCAAACATTTAAGCTTGCTTTGTCCATTGCGTGCGGAGTTATGATTTTTGGTACGTTACTGTTCCAAATCTTCCCCGAAGCATTGATGTCAATATTCAAGAGCAAGGCACTTTCTGGCAATATGACTCAGGCTGATTTGGATGCCTACAACGCTTTGTTCATCAAGGAAGGCGCTTACGCCTACAGAGTAATTTCTATTGCTTTTATCCCTGCAGCATTTTCCATCCTTATCATCAATATGTTGCAAAGCATCAACAGACCAACTTCCAGTTTGTTTATGAGCTTGTCCAGACAACTGCTGTTCTTGATTCCCTCTGCAATTCTATTCAACCACTTATGGCAACAAGATGGCATTTGGTTTGCTTATCCATTTGCCGAAGTAATGTCCTTGATTGTGTACACACCAACTGCTATCAAGAACTACCGCAAGCAATTTGCTTACAAGGAAAATCAATATCGCACCAAGCAACTTGGTAACCATCAAGTAGAAGTGGAGCAACCACAACAATAACATAACTTACCCCAAAAGGGTAAGCTTGCCCATCGAGTAAATATACCTGGTTAGTTTTGCTAAACGCTAGCAAACTTCCAGTATGTTTGCTCTTTTTTTTTGCTTTTTTGCTAAACACTATCAAGCAATTAACCCGATAGTATAAATACCTTACTATGTTGTAGGCAATAAAAGGACAGCTTGTACATATATTATTGTGATTACAACTGTATGGGGGATTGTATATTGGAAAAACGGTTTTTATCCCAATCGTTAACTACCGAACAGGCAGTAAAATTGCTTGAACAAAATGGAGCAAACGTAACACCTAAAGGACGCAAAAAGACCTTTGTTCACAAGTTTTTTAGTCAGTTTGCCGACTTGATGATAGTAATACTGCTCATTGCTGCGGCATTGTCCTTTTTTGTGGCAATACGTAGCGGTCAACAAAGTGAGCTTGTAGAGCCCATCGTGATATTGGTAATTGTAGTTTCCAATGCGCTGTTAGGTGCCTTTCAGGAGTATCGTGCGGAAAAGTCGTTGGATGCTTTGCAAAAGCTATCCATGCCCAAAACTAAGGTAGTAAGAAATGGCCAAGTGGTCGTGGTGGATAGTGACAGCATTGTTTGTACTGATATATGCTTGTTCAACTGTGGTGACGTTGTTACGGCAGATTGCAAGCTGTTAGATGCTGAAAGCTTGTTTGTAGATCAATCGGCGCTAACGGGCGAAAGCCTACCTGTAGAAAAAAGTTTACTTGATAAAACCGTAAAGGATGGCAACACAATTTACAGCGGAAGCTTTGTAACAAAGGGCAAGTGTGTTGCCAAGGTAATTGCAACGGGCGCAAACACCGAACTGGGTAAAATTGCCAGCATTTTGCAAAGCGGAAAAACCGTGCTAACACCCTTGCAAAAAAAGCTAAAACAGCTATCTAGCACTATAGGAATTGTTTGCGTGGTGGTGTGTGTTGCGGTGTTTGTTTTGGGGCTTGTCAAGGGCATACGCAACATGTCGCAATCAGACAGCCTAACCCAAGTATTTGTAGACGTTTTTCTAACGTCGGTATCATTGGCAGTTGCCGCTATCCCCGAAGGGCTACCTGCCGTAGTTACTGTTGTGCTTGCTAACGGCATACAAAAGATGGCAAGCAAAAACGCCATTGTCAAACGGCTTACAGCAGTTGATTCACTAGGCTGTGCCACGGTCATTTGCTCGGACAAGACTGGCACGATAACGCAAAACAAAATGACTTTAACCGCTGTATATGATGGCTTTAACACTTTTACTGGCACAAAACTGTTGCAAGCAAGCACCCCTATTAGTCAGTACTGTTGGTGCTGTGACGTGTCCGTTAGTGGTAACAACTACATTGGGGATCCCACCGAAGTTGCCGTGTACAGCATTGCCAAAAACCTTGCACAACCACAGCGTGTTTTTGCTATACCATTTGACTCTACTCGCAAATTGATGACGGTTGTTGTCAAGGATAAGGATTGTCTTTTTGCCGTTACCAAGGGCAGTTTGGAAAGTATGAAAAAGGCTAGTAACTACGCAAAATTTACTGCAAAAGCCAATCAGTTTGCTTCCAAGGGATACAGGGTTTTGGCTCTTTCCGTTGTCAAGGTAGGCAATGATTTTTCTCGTTCTACAAAGTTGGAAAACAACCTCAACATTGTTGCCCTTTTTGCATTAGTTGATCCGCCCAAACAAGGGGTTTTGCAATCGGTCAATTTGTGCAAGTCAGCAGGGATTAGGCCAGTTATACTAACGGGAGATAACCTACTTACCGCCAAGGAAATTGCCAGTCAGGTAGGTATCTACACCGAAGGAAGCTTGGCTATTGACGGGGATACTCTTCGCAGTTACACCAAGGATGAACTGGCAACAAAAGTGGGGCAAATATCGGTGTTTGCACGTGTCACTCCGCAAGACAAGTTGACCATTGTGTCAGCTTTGCAAGCGCAAGGACAGGTGGTGGCAATGACGGGGGACGGAGTAAACGATGCTCCTGCACTCAAATGGGCGGATATTGGTTGCGCAATGGGTAGTGGTACAGAAGTTGCCAAGGATGCTTCCGACATTGTGCTTGCCGACGACAACTTTTGTACCATTGTGGATGCCGTATCCGTTGGACGAACCACCTTTGACAATATCAAAAAATCCATTTTGTACCTAGTAACCTGCAACATTGGCGAAGTGCTGTGTGTTTTTTTGGCGCTGTTGTTGTTCAACGTGTCACCCCTTTCGGCAATGCAACTGTTGTGGATAAACCTTGCTACCGACGGTCTACCGGCATTGGCACTAGGCACATACAAGGCGGAAACGGACGTTATGAATCGACCACCATTGTCGCAAAAGCAAGGTTTTTTGAGCAAGGATACCTTCAAAATGGTGGTGTGCGGTTTTTGCTTTGGATTGGCTTCGCTGTGTGGTTATGCTATTGGCAACACAATTAGTCCCCAAGCAGGTAGCACAATGGCATTTTTGGTTTTGTCCCTTTCCCAACTGATATTTGCCTTGCAAAAGCGTTCTAGCGATGGATTGTTTTCTTGCGGAATCACAAAATTGATGCTTGGTTGCTTTTGCCTTTCCGTTGCGTTGACCTTTGTTGTATGTCTTGTTCCGTTGTTTCAACAGCTATTTGGACTGTGCACTTTGACCGTTGGCGGATATTTGTTGAGCCTTGTGTTGGCTTTGGTGCCCAGTTTGGTGGCGGAATTGTTCCCAAAAGTGGCAAAAAATAGCTAAAATTGGTGCAAAACAACAAAAGATTGAATATCTGTGGTATAAATATTCGTAATCTCTTGAAAAAGTTTTTGTTTTTTGATACAATACTTTTTAAGAATAATTAACTATAGGAAGGTCACAGATGCTTTCAGATAAAGCCAGCGCGATATTTGAAACGGCGCTAATGTTTGCTCGTCAAAACCTTGACGGCATGTTGGAAGCAAAGCACGTGTTATTTGCTTTGTCCAACGAAGATAGCGATGCCAAAAAATATCTAAATCACTTTGGACTCAACTCCAAAAACCTTGAGCCAAAAAACAAAGGTCGTGGTGGGGCGGTGCATCAATCGCAGGAAGTTTCCCACCTTATCAGCACGGCGGATATCATTGCACGACAACTTGGCGCACCCGAAGTGGATTGCGTTCACTTGCTCATTGCAATTTTGTCCATACCCAAGACCTACGCATACGAAAAAATTGCCTTTTTGCTAGGAGAAAAGGGATCTTCGCCAGAAGCTTTCTTCGACTACATAATGAGCCAAATCCCCAACAGCAAAAAGCTAAATAGCTACTCCCAGTTTACCCAGGACGTGGAAACAATGCAACCACAAACCACCACCGACGTGTACGCACGCAGGGTGGAGTCTGCCACTATCCCCTTTAGTGTGGACCTAACGGAAAAGGCAACAATCGGCGGTTTTGATCCCGTTATTGGCAGAGAAGTGGAAACAGAGCGTGTTATCCAAACGCTTACTCGCCGTTCCAAGAACAACCCAGTGCTTGTAGGCGAACCGGGCGTAGGCAAAACAGCGGTAGTGGAAGGCTTGGCACTTGCCATTGTCAAGGGACGTGTTCCTGCCGAACTACAAGGCAAGCGTCTTGTTGAGTTGGATATTGCATCAATGGTAAGCGGAACTCGCTTTAGGGGCGACTTTGAAGAACGCCTAACCAACACCATCAACCAAGTAATTGCCGAAGGCAACATCATTTTGTTCATTGACGAAATCCACAACATGGTGGGCGCTGGCAGCACGTCGGATAACTCCATGGATGCAGCAGAAATATTGAAACCAGCGCTAGCTCGTGGCGAACTTCGTATCATCGGTGCAACCACCACGCGTGAGTATCGCAAGTATATCGAAAAGGATCCCGCTTTGGAAAGACGCTTCCAACCAATCATGGTGGAAGAACCTTCGCCAGAGCTGGCTATTCAAATTGTCAAGGGTGTCAAGTCTAAGTACGAAAACCACCACAACGTCATCATCACCGACGAAGCCATCAAGGCGGCAGTTGAACTGTCCGTTAGATACGTCAACGACCGTTTTTTGCCAGACAAGGCATTTGATATTATCGACGAATCTTGTAGCAAACTCAAAATTTCCACCTTTGCCGTACCCAAGCACCTAATCGACTTGGCGGCAGAGCTTACTACACTCAAGCGCAAGCTGGATTTGGTTCGCCTAAACGATCCACAGCAAGCTGCCGTTATGGAAGAAAAGTACGCTAACCTTTTGCACGAATACGAGTACGCACAGTTTGACTACAACCAACAAGTGGAAGAGTACAAATGCAAGCTAACAGCAAACGACGTAAGGTTGGTAGTTTCCCAAATGACAGGTGTTCCCGTTGCGGAACTTTCCCGCGAAGAAAAGGACAAGCTTGTCCACCTAGAACAAGAGTTAGCTCGTCGTGTTATTGGACAAGAAGAGGCGGTAAAGGTCGTTTCTCGTGCAGTTAAAAGGCAAAGGGCAGGCATCAAGGATCCAAACCGCCCCATTGGTAGCTTTATCTTTGTAGGTCCAACTGGTGTGGGCAAAACGGAGCTTGCCAAAGCTTTGTCCGACTTGCTATTTGGCTCCAACAGCGAGGTTGTTCGCATTGATATGTCGGAGTATATGGACAAGCAATCCACCGCAAAACTTATCGGTGCGCCCCCTGGATACGTTGGCTATGACGAAAGCGGATATCTTACTGAAAAAATAAGAACAAAGCCCTACAGCGTGGTGCTGTTCGACGAAATTGAAAAGGCGCATCCAGACGTATTCAATTTGCTACTGCAAATCTTGGACGAAGGTCGCCTAACCGACTCCCACGGAAAGACAGTCAACTTCCGTAACACGGTCATCATCCTGACAAGTAACATTGGTATTTCCGATAGCACTTCCTCCTTCGGTTTTGCAACAAAGGACAGCTACGAAACGCTAAAAGACAACGTTGAACGTGCATTGAAAAAGTTCTTCCGTCCAGAGTTTTTGAACAGATTGGACGAAATTGTACTGTTCAACTACTTGGACGAACAGTCCACAATCAAGATTACCGAACTGTTGTGTTTTGGCTTGTACAAGCGTCTCAAGGGCACGTTGAACCTAAAGTTCACCGACAATGCCATTGCCCTAATTGCACAGCAAGGCTACGACAAAAACAACGGCGCAAGACCACTTAAACGTGCTATCCAACGCCAAGTGGAAGATGCCCTTGCCGAAAAACTACTCACAGGGGAAATTGCCCAAGGCAACACCGTGGTAGTTGATGCTCAAAACGGAAAGATTATCTTTACCAAGGGCTAAAAACTAAACAAACAAATTCAAAAAGGACTCTCCGCTACGTAGAGTCCTTTTTTTGCATAAAAAAAACAAGCACCTCAAAAAAAGTGCTTGTCAAAGGTCTAGTCAATGTGCATTTTTGCAAAAATACCGCAACTAGTCGTCTTGTCTGCCCAATAAGTAGTCGGAAGAAACGCCAAAATAATCGGCAATTTTCACCAAAATACTGGCAGTAGGCTCAATATTGTTATTTTCGTAGTCGCAATAGGTGCTTTGAGAAATTCCCAAAGCATTGGCTACTTCTTTTTGTGTTTTTTCTTTTTCTTTTCTCAATTCTTTGATTCTAGCAGATAGTATTTTCATACTTGACATATTAACATAAAAAAATCGGAAAAACTATTGACATCGGTTTTCCGATAGTGTATAATTTAGACAGTAAGGTTTCCTGCTACTATTGTAGCCATTTTGCTCTGTGGAAAGTAGTGGTTATTTGTGCTATAAATAATAATAAAAAAAAAAATTAATTATCCATTTTTGACTGCATATATTGTATTTGACTATTCTTTGTGGTAAAATGCAAGTGGGAAAGGTTAATGCTTTTTCTAATATCAAGTTGGAGGTATAATTATGAAACTTGAAATTATTGCAAAAAACTACCGCGTATCCGACAGACTAGAACAAATTTTGGAAGCCAAAATTAGAAAGTTGGACAAGTATTTCCCAGATGGTAACACCCCATGCAAGGTAGTTATGAGTGATCTTGGCAGACAATGCAAGATGGAAATTTCCATCAACTACCACGGCGTACATATCCGTACCGAAGTGGTAGGGGACACAATGTACTACAACATTGACGATGCATTGCCCAAGCTAGAGCGTCAAATTGTAAAGCACCGCGACAAGCTCAACAGATTCCACAAACTACCAGAAAAACCATCCGAATACGCATTTGTATCGGAAGTGGAAGAAACACCATTGGAAATTGCCAAGGTTAAACGTTTCGAAGTGGAACGTTTGTCCCCAGTAGAAGCAGCGGAAAACTTGGAGTTGGTAGGACACGACTTCTATTTGTTCATCAACGAGGAAACAGGCAACTTCGAAGCCGTTTACCGTCGTAAAGATGGCTCAATTGGTTTGCTTCAACCTTACGAAGAAGATTAAAACACTGTTTAGTGTTTGGAGGTAGACACGAAAATGAACACATTAACTCTTTTGGCGTTCGAGTCGGCCACACTTGCGGGTGATTGGCTACCATGGATTATCACAATGTTTATTGTGGGTGTAATCATGGTGGGTATCGAAATGTCCATGCCAGGATTTGGCGTATTTGGTATTGTTGGTGTATCGTTGTTTGTTGTAGCTAGTATTTTGCACTTTGTAACGGGCGGTCAGTTTATCGTTTGGATAATCATTTTCATTGTTTCGGCGGTACTGATTGTTGCTATGTTCATTGTTTTGAGCCGTTTGGTTCGCAAGGGAAAGCTTGGCAAATCATCAATATTCAACAACAAAGCATCCGTTCCTACGGACATCACACAAGGAACAAAGGACTTTTCCTACCTGCTAGACCAAGTTGGAACAACAACTACATTGCTAAGGCCTATTGGCCGTGCTAGTTTCAATGGCGAAACTGTAGACGTTGTTGCACGTGATGGCTTCATCGAAAAGGATGTTGCCGTTGTTGTTGTAGCGGTAGAAGGACAACGCGTTGTCGTTGTAGAAAAATAAATATTTTGTGAAATTATCACAGGGAGGACACACATTATGATTGGATTACTAGCAGCTAGCATCCCTCCATGGGGAATTGCTTTGATCGTTATTGGCGTACTTTTGCTTTTCGTGCTAATGTTCTTGCCAATTGGCACATACTTTGTTGCCATTGTAAGTGGAGCACACGTTCCAATGGGCAGACTAATTGGTATGAAACTTCGTCGTATCAAGTACAAGTTGCTTGTTGACGTTTACATCCGTGCAAAGAAAGCTGGTTTGGATATTGACATCACCGAACTAGAAAGCCACGTTATGGCAGGTGGTAACATTTCCAACGTAGTAAACGCTCTAATTTCCGCGCACAGCGCAAATATCGACCTATCTTTGCAATCAGCTAAGGCAATCGACCTTGCCGGCCGTGACGTACTAAACGCCGTAAAGGTATCCGTTAACCCAAAGGTTATCGAAACTCCAGTTATCTCCGCCATTGCCAAAAACGGTATCGAATTGCGTGTAAAGGCTCGTGTAACAGTACGTGCTAACATTGCAAGACTTGTCGGTGGTGCCGGGGAAGAAACAATCATTGCCCGCGTAGGCGAAGGTATCGTAACAACAGTTGGTTCTGCCGAACTTCACAAGGAAGTTTTGGAAAACCCCGACCTTATCAGCAAAACCGTACTCAAAAAAGGTCTCGATGCTGGTACAGCATTTGAAATTTTGTCCATCGACATCGCTGACGTAGACGTTGGCCGCAACATCGGTGCACAACTTCAAATGGACCAAGCCGAAGCAGACAAACGTATTGCTCAAGCTAACGCCGAAGAACGTCGTGCAATGGCTATTGCAACCGAACAAGAAATGAAGGCTCACACTCAAGAAATGCGCGCTCGCGTAGTAGAAGCAGAAGCAGAAGTTCCAAGAGCTATGGCAGAAGCTTTCCGCAGTGGCCGTTTGGGCATCATGGATTACTACCAAATGCAAAATATCCAAGCCGACACAGCAATGCGCACAGCAATTAGCGGTGACAACCACGACGGAAAGGGCCCAAATAACAAGTAAGCCTAACTTTCGGAGGTAGACGCTATGAAAAATCTACTTTTGCTGTTTGCAGAGTTGGATATTGCGCCCATCATTATACCCATCATTGTTATTGTGGTTATCATCATCAAGGTAATCAGCAAGGTAAGCAACAAGGTGGATCAGGAAGAACTTGTAAGGCAACATCAGCAACAATCGGAGGCTCGTCAAGCCCAACCAAGCGGATTGACCAACAGCCAACGTAGCTATTTGGAGCAACTCAAGGAAAGACAGCGCCAACGCAATCAAGCGGCTCAAGGCACTGTGACACCAACCGTTCATCCCGTTGGTAGCGACCACGACCACGTTGGTCAACAAACGGAGCAGTATGACGAGATTATTGGCTCCTTGGGGGATGTTTCCACCGAAGGCTGTGATGAGCTTTCTGGCGTGCGACTTATCGCTCACGACCTTGCTTATGCCCCCGAAAGGGAAAACTCTGTCGACTACGACAAGGTTGCAAGGGCAATGGTGCTAGGGGAAGTGCTCAACTCGCCCCGCTACAAGGTTCCCTACATCAGCAAACGCAAATAATCAGTAAATAAAAATATACCCTGCAAAATGGATGTAAAAGTCCGTTTTCAGGGTATTTTTTTGTGATTGCAGTTGTTTGGTGTTACTGCTTGTATTGTACTTATCTAGTGTTAACGTTTTTTTGTGATGTCAGTCTGCTTGCGTTGTGTTAACTAAATCAATGTTTATGTTGGCAGGAGTCATCCTAAAATCAAGTTTTTTTGTTGTAATCGGTCTAGTTAAGTTTTGCACCTTTGAGTGGATAACTACACTTTTTTATCACAGGATGTTTGTGTGTTGATTGTAGTTGTCTTTATTGTTTCTTATCCCCAAAATGCCCAATATTGTGGTTGTTGTAGGTTGTTTTTGTCAAAGTTCCCCTATTTTACTCAAACACTTGACTTTGCTTTGTGCTGGTGACTATAATATTTGTATCACAAAATGCTATCAAGCATTGTCGAAGTGGGGGAGTATTTTATGGGACCAACCAAAAAACAAGCAAAAAGAGAAAATGCTTTTACCTTTTTTATTATGTTAGCGGTAAGCATTGGTTGCATTGTTGGCCATTTGTTTATCAAAAGTGACTGGAAGTACGCATTGCTATTTGTAGGAGTGGTGGGCATTTTTGTAAGTTTTGGCGAATTGTTCAAAGGACTAAAAAAGATAAAACGCAGTTTTTGCCCCCAATGCGGTGCTTACTACCAATACGGCAAGGATATCACTTGGGAAGCAGATAGGGAAGAAATTTACAAAAATGGCAACAAAGCTTACTACATTGCCACTTTCTATTGCGTGTGTCCCGATTGCGGTAAGCAAATTGTTTACAAAAGACACGGTGTCTACGCCGATTTTGACAAGAATACAAACAGTTGGAAACAACGTGACGTCTATGCCGAAGCAAAGGATTTGTTTTGGACGGAATAGTTTGTTTTATTTAGCTAACAGGTTGTGCCTGAACTTAAATCAACAATGGCTTAGATAAAGTTAACCTTTTGCTGTCAAGTTTTTGAAAAATGGAGTTTATCGCAGGTTAGTGTGCTCAAAATGGGGGATTTATCACTTGTTCAACGCACAAAAGGGTAATGACTAGCAATTACCACAAGGGCAAAATGAATTAGCTCAAAATATCATATATACAAAAAAGAGCAGGAATAAAAGACTAATCTTCTATTCTTGCTCTATTTGTTTTTATAGATGAATTGATGCTGACGCATCATGAATTGGCTTCGCCATGATTTCTCGCGTTGCTCCATGAATTGAATTGCAACTAATATCATGCCCGTAGGGCAATTCACGCAGTTTACTGCAATTCATGACACGTAGTGTCAATTCATGCAACCTTGTTGCAATTCATTACGTGTTCTCCGTTAAGGATAACACGCTAACGTAAGCCTCTTTTTGATGAAAAATCAATATTACTTGAGATATTCTTTTACCAAAGCAGTGTATTCTTCCTTGGTGATAGCACCGCTAATGTAAAGGTTACGAAGAACTTCCAATTTCTTCATATTAGCAGATGTAAGGGTTGGAGATGGAACACTGTATGCTGCATTTGCAACTGCGCTAACAGCTGTAATAGGTTGTTGTGGTTCAACTGGAGCAGGTGCTGGTTGTGGAGCAGGTGCTGGAGCTGGTTCTTCAACAACTGGAGCAGCTTCTTCAACTACTTCTACTGGAGTTGCAACTTCTTCAACAGCTTCTTCTGCTGGAGCAGCAACTTCTTCTACGACTTCTTCTTCAGCTGCAACAACTTCTGCTGGAGCTGTTTGTTCTGTAGCAACAACTTCTTCGCTAGCTTCTTCTACAGCAACTTCGCCTTCGCATTCTTCGCAAGTGCAACCTTCTGCGCATTCTTCACAAGTGCATTCTTCGTTTTCGCATTCTCTTGTTTTGCATGTATTGCAAACGTCGCAAACTTCGCAAGCAGGACAATCTTGGCAAGCTACATAGTCTTCGTTAGCGGCACATTCGGAACATTCGCATAGAGCGCAAACACATTGTGCCTTGCCTTTTACAAGTAGAGCAAGTAGTGCGAACAAAATAAATACAAAAGCAACGCCAGCAGCACAGTAGATACCAAGCAT
Organism: Clostridia bacterium; assembly: GCA_017457305.1. Lineage (GTDB taxonomy): Bacteria > Bacillota > Clostridia > Christensenellales > CAG-314 > Fimimonas. The sequence continues at coordinate 66,073 of JAFTHP010000004.1, forward strand.
CATGTTGTCGCCAAGCAATACCTTGGAGAATCCACCAACAACGCCGCAGCTAAGTAGTGTAGCAATGAGAACCAAAATTAGAGCAAAGTTGTATTTTCCTTGCTTACCGCGGTTTGCGCTGAACAAAATCAAGCTAGCAAGCCACATCAAAAATGTAGGAAGGATAAATACGATGCAACCAAATAGGTATGGACGAAG
>JAFTHP010000028.1 GCA_017457305.1 Clostridia bacterium
TGGTTTAGCGAAAACGTTACCTTTATCAACTGCAAAATTGAAGGAACACAACCACTTTGCTACTGCAAAAAGCTCAAGCTAATCGATTGCACTATGGATAACTGCGACTTGTCCTTTGAGTACAGCGACGTAGATGCCACCATCATTGGTTTTGTTCAATCCATCAAGAATCCAAAATCCGGCAAAATTGTCGCTGATCAAATTGGAGAAATTATTTCTTCTGATTCGGTTGTAAAAACAACTTGTAGGATTACTACAAGATAGTAAATATCTCCATTAAATTGGCAACAATAATGATGGAGGTGATATATATTGAACACAAAATGTTTCAATTGCAACAATACCATTGCTAGGTCAAATTGTTGCAAATGCAATAAATGTCAGCAATTGTGCTGTCCTACTTGCGCCAACAGCAACTGTCACATTTGCCCAAACTGTGGCGGTGAAATTGACTTTTTGTCCTAAAAATAGCAAAAATATGCTATATTTCACAACAAAATTGACATTTTTGCGTACAAAAGCAACTTTGCAAAAAAAAGTTAAAAATATTTGTGCAAATAATTGACACTTGCAAATTAAAATGCTATTATGTATAGGCACTTGACGAGACATGGGGGTGTAGCTCAGCTGGGAGAGCACCTGCCTTGCAAGCAGGGGGTCAGCGGTTCGATCCCGCTCATCTCCACCACTTCGTTAAGTGCATTTTTATAGAAGCATAGCTCAGCAGGTTAGAGCACCACCCTGATAAGGTGGGGGTCGGTGGTTCGAGTCCACTTGCTTCTACCAAGAAGTCTTGTTCAATAGAACAAGACTTTTTTTTGTAAATATCGCACCTTACACGAACGAAGTGAGTATAAAACACGCAAGTCGGTGATACTCATCACCACTTGCTTCTACCACAAATACCAAGTCAAAAGACTTGGTATTTTTTATTTTATCAAACCACCAACCCCACTCTATTCTACTTGGGGGTCGGTGACTACGCGATTGTTTTCCTCCAATCGCTGGGGGTCGGGGCTAATGCCCCTCGCGCGAGTCCACTTGCTTCTACCAAAAGGTCTTGTTCAATAGAACAAGACCTTTTTTTTGTAGATATCGCACCTTACACGAACGAAGTGAGTATAAAACACACAAGACGGTGATACTTGTCACCACTTGCTTCTACCAAGAAGTCTTGTTCAATAGAACAAGACTTTTTTTGTAGATATCGTACCACCAACCTCACTCTATTCTACTTGGGGTCGGTGACTACGCGATTGTTTCCCATCAATCGATGGTATACCGCAATAAGATGTAGTTGATATACAAGGTTTACACCTTGATTCATTGCATAAAAATAGTCTTACCACGACGCTTTTCGTTTATGCAAGCTTTTTTACGGCAAAAAACTAATTGTTCACTTTATACCCCTTTCGTTCAATTTATGGGGTATCGTTCAATTATTGAGTCGCTTAAAAGAATTATTGTTTTTCAATAGATTATGTGATATAATAAACTCACCGATAAATAAGATTTTGATAAAACAAAATATAAAAGGGGAATACAGGTATGAAAAAAGTATGTTTTGTATTGGTACTGATACTTACATTATTTATGCTCTGTAGTTGTGGGGGATATGTCAAAAGTTATTCTGCAACCATGTTGATTACTTCCTGTCAGGGCAATGAAGCAAGTATGAAATTTGATACCTTTAAGGGAACGAATAATTTCAGATTAAGAAGAGATGGTATTGCTGAACATACACTTGATTTTGAAGCAAGTCTTGCTGAAGGCGAGATGAATGTTTATATCGGTGTTGATGGTGAAAAAGAATTGCTCCTTACTGTCAAGGGCGGAGAATCCTACGACGAAACCATTATACTTGATGATAAATATGATAACGAAAAATCAATCTACATTATTCTCGAAACGATAGGCAAATGTGTGGATGGTGATTTTGAATTTGAGTACAATTAATTTAAGTGAAGAGAACAAACAAATTCCAATTTATCGAACTAAAATAGGTGCTACCCGTTACAAGAAAATGCACCCATAACGCTAAAATTTTGCACCCATTGTAAAATGGTATCCAAGTTTTAGATTACTAACAATAATGCCAAGTCTTTTGACTTGGTATTTTTTATTTTATCGAACCACCAACCACAACGCTATTTTTTATACTTGCATTGTACACAAAAAACTGGTAAACTAGCGTTAGAAGACTCTAGTAACAGTTTATTTGCTCAACTAAACCAATGGTAGGTGTTATTTTTTTGCAAACAGTGCTATACTTTGCCCAAAGGAGGAAAAATATGGATCAAATAAAGATAGGTCAATTTGTCGCGCAACGCAGAAAAAACATAAAACTGACGCAAGCCCAGTTGGCGGAAAAGCTTGGAATAACGGACAAAGCTGTATCCAAGTGGGAACGCGGACTAACAATGCCAGACGTTTCAATCATGCAAGATTTGTGCGATATATTGGGCATTACTGTAAACGATTTGATTAGTGGAGAGATAATTACTATGGAAAACTACAATCAACAATTGGAAAATAACTTAATAGAAATGGTAAAAGAAAAAGAAAAGGCAGACAAAAGGCTCCTTTCGTTAGAAGTGTTTATTGGCATATCCGCAACCGTTACGTTTCTTGCATTGGTTTTTATTGCAGCATTTATTGAAATGGAAGCCTGGATAAGAATTACCTTAATTGTACTAGGTTTTGTACTGTTCATGGTGGGATGCTTGTGTGCTTTGCGCATTGAACAAGTAGCGGGATATTACCAATGCAAAAGGTGCGGACACAAACACGTGCCAACTTTCAAGGCGGTTAATTTGGCGGCGCACCTAGGCCGTACAAGATATATGAGATGCCCTAACTGCCACAAAAAGTCCTGGCAAAAGAAGGTAATCAACAAGGACTAGTTACAACTATATAGTGTCAACAAGTGATAGATAATTGACAATTAGCCAACAGAAAAACTAGCTGTTTTACAAATGCTAAACAAACAAAAAGCTGTTACACAATTTTGTGCAACAGCTTACTTTTTGCTATTTAACTTTACAACTAACTTGATTTAATATCCTTAGTTGTGCGGTTTATTCTACTGCTTGAATATTGAACTCGGGGTAAACATTGATGTCGTAATCGATACCATATTCCCCCATAATGGTTGGTGCAACCTTGTTACAACTGCGAACTGCACGGTCACAAGCCTTGTCCAAAACGTTTTGCATATCTCTCTTTAGGTCGTAGCCAATGGAGTTTTCGTTGTAACCATTGCGCATTGCTCTACCAATGCTATCGCTATCTAGATGGTACTCGATTGTTCCTGTTAGACGGATAGATCCACCATTAACGTTTACGTTGAAGCCCCTAAAGTTAAGTGACTTGCAGTAGGTTCCGCCACTTCCAAGCAAATCTCTGCCAGCATCCATATTGCTACGCAAAAGGCTTGCCAATCTACCTTCAAAGCCAGACTTGTTGCGTGTAGGTGTGTAACTAGAACTGTAATCGTCATCGTAATCGCTTGAGCTATAACTGTAGGAACCGCCGCCATTACGAATATCATAAATAATGTTTTTGATTACGCCAATTACCAAACCAATAATTCTAAATGCCAAAATTACCAACAAGATGGGGCTCAATGCGATATTTAGCAAAATGCTTACAATCCAGCTTAGTCCATTTGGTGTAACAAAGGTATCCCTTACACATTGCCAAAAACCACGATCGGTGTTGAAATCTGGATGCAACCAAATACAAAAACTGTACCAAGCGGCAAATAACCAATACATAAGTGCCATGTGGAGCAAGTCATCAAACAAATCAAATGTCCCTTGGATAAACTTGTTTACAATATCAATGATTGTTATTGCGTACACATACACCAATATTGCCGTCAATATGTAGCTAATAATACTACGTGCTTTCATATCGTTTCCCCCTAAAAACGGTCAAAATATAACTTTACTACAACATTATACCCACTTGATGTAAATTAGTCAATCTAACAAAAGCAAAACGCCCCGCTAAAACACGAGGCGTTTTTTTTGTATGATTGTTGTTTGTTAAAAAAATTAAGCGTTCAAAAGAGCAAGCATTTCGTCCAAATCAACACCGTGAGCAGCTGCAGCTTCTTCAACAGTTTCTTGGTGAGCAAGCAAGCAGTGGATGCAACCCATACCATATCTGCCGAAAACTTGTGCGGATTCTGGCTTAATTTGCAAAACTTCTACAATTCTCATATCCTTGGTTATCATTTCCAAAAATCTCCTTTTATGTGATGAATTATTTTTTGTGATTTTATTGTACTATATTGTTGGCAATTTGACAAGCGCACAAACTTAACCAATCAAATTTTTTACTTGGTCAGCTTGCATCAAGAAGTCAAATGGCTGGGTGCCGTTTACGTGACAAACCAGCAAGTAAATACCCACAACTGCTGCAATGCCGGCAAGCACTGTTGCAAGCACCTTCCAAAATGATACTGGAGATTTACCTGCAATCTTGGCCTTGGTGCGCTTAGCATCGCTATACACGCCGGAAACATACTGCGAGTACAGTTTTCCGTGGTACTTAGTAGATGCAACGTACACTGGCAACATCATGTACTTAAATGATTTTTGCGTTTCCTGCGTGTCCACCATCAAAGTGCCTTGAACGTCGGCGTTATACTTGGACATAATGGCAGAACGAATCCTAGCATCCATCCTTTTGCGTGCAATTTGAAATGCATCCAACGGATCAACGGTGTAGTTATCTGCTATGTAGCCAGCAAGATACTCGTCGCTGTACACCACGTACTTGCTTTTATCGTATGGTTGCAACTTGTTGAAGTATCCATCTGTAATGTTGTCGTTTGCGCGCACAAAAATATCATCAAAGGTCATTGTGATATCACCCGATACACTAAACCAATGAATATACGTTTCGGTATGTGTTTTTCCGTTTCTTCTAACCGTACGTGTGCGACGCTTGCCTAAAGTTCCGCTGTAATTGCTGAGCGTTACTGCATCAAACGTCCAAGTGGGAACAAATACACCCTTTATACCCTTTTCCTTGGTGCGCTTGCGGAACTTGTTGGGAGCAAAAAGCCTACGCTTGCGCCAACGGGTTAGTTGCTTTGCCGCTTCCTCGTCGGTAAACTCAAATGGAATCAATGAGTCGGGGCGAACCATCCCTGTTGCCGTTTCGTCCGCTACAAATGGAGATTGACAAAATGGACACTCCGTAGCAAGAGACGTGCGTGGAAGCACTGTGCTAGCTCCACAGTTTTGACAACGGTAAAAGGCAACCTTGGATTCATCCCAAGAACTGAAAGTTACCAAATCGGCAAAATCCCTTTCCATTACTGCTGTGCTTTGGTCAAATTCAAAGTGACTTTTGCAGTGCTCGCAAAACAGTTTTCCGCTATCAGCATCAAAACGCAAAGAAGAGCCACAGTTTTGACACTTGTGTTGATATCCTTGTTGTTGAACTTCGTTATTCATAAAACTATCAATTACTTAATTTTAGTACCGCATTCTGGACAGAACTTGGCATTGGGGTTGATTTCCGCACCACACTCTGGACAATTTGCTGTGCTTTGCGCCATCTTTGTGCCACACTCTGGGCAGAACTTGGATGTAGCTTTTACACTAGCACCGCACTCTGGACAGAACTTGTCGCCAGGTTGTCTTTGTTGTTGTGCAGGTTGATTTACAGCAGCCATACCGCTATTGATGGTGTTGTTCATCATACCGTTCATCATGCCACCAAGTCCCATACCAATGATTGTGCCCGCTGTTCCTGGGTTACGTGCAGCATCTGCCATAGCATCGGCAGCTTTCTTTTGAGTGTATGTGCCCATTTGATCGGACAAAATACCCAAATTGGTGCGTTCGTCGATGGTTCTTTCCACAGATTCGGGGAAGCTGATATTGATAACGTTGAAGTCGGTAATTTCCAAACCGATTGCAGCAAACTTTTCTCTTGCATCGGACATTACCATTTGACCAAATTCTTGGTAGTTCATTGCCATATCTAGTGCAGAAATTTTGCTCTCGGCAATGGTATCACTAATTTGGGAAATGAGCATATTTTTGAGCATACCTTCGATGTTTTCCAATCTGTATTCGCCCATTGTGCCGAAGATTTCGCGCATAAATTTGGGGGCATCTACAACACGGAAAGCATAGTTACCAAAGGCACGAATACGAATAACACCAAATTCCTTATCTCTCATTGCAATAGGATTACTTGTTCCCCACTTGCAATCAACAAATTGCTTGGTGTTTACGTAGTAAAGCTCTGCCTTGAAACGACTTTCGCCACGGTAGAAAACGCTACCAATACCGCTCAAAATTGGCAAGTTTTTGGTAGTAAGCTTGTATTTGCCTGGCTCAAAAACGTCAGCGATTTTACCAAGGTGCACAAAAATAGCCACTTGAGATTCCCTAACGGTAAGTTGAGAGCCACTCATAATTTCATCATCATTTTCCATTGGAAAGCGGTAAACGATTGTGTCGGTAGAATTATCCTTCCACTCCAACACTTTCCACATTTGAGATCTAAACCATCCCATAATCGTATCCTCCTTTTTGTGGGATTGGGACAAAAACGGTTTCTTGTATCCCTTCCCTTTTTGTCTATTATACAACAAATTGACAGCATTTGGTAGTATATATTGAAAAAAAGTGTGCAAATTGGCATATTTTTTGCACAAATTATGGCAAAATTTATCCTTGCAAGGGACAACAAATGCCAACTGTTCAACTAACGGTATATATTTATTTTAATACTTGACTGAAAACAAATACCGTATTATAATAGTAAAAGCATAATAAATCGCAAACAGCATAAATATTTTCAATGCTCTTTTGCGGTTTGGTATAAAATTTTTGCAAAACAAGGAGAAACTAACAATGGGAAAAGTAAACAAGGTTCTATTTGTAATTTTTGATGGTTTGGGCGATCGCCCTATCAAAGAATTCGGCTACAAAACACCACTTGAAGCTGCTCACACACCTAACTTCGACGCTATCGCTGCAAAATCCGTTTGCGGACTAGATAACGCTCTTGGCAAGGGTATCAGACCAGGTAGTGACGTTAGCCACCTTGCAATTTTTGGATATCCTATGGATAAATACTACACAGGTAGAGGCCCAATTGAAGTTGCTGGTCTTGGCATCAGACTTCAACAAGGCGACGTTGCTTTTAGAGGAAACTTTGGTACAGTTGACAGCGATTGGAATATCATCGACAGACGTGCTGGCCGTATCCGCGTAGTTGACGAATTTACAGCTGCTATCGACGGTATGGAAATTGATGGCGTACAAGTTATTGTAAAACCAGGCACAGCTCATAGAGCAGGTGTTGTGTTTAGAGGAAAGGGACTTTCTGCTAACATTTCTGACGCTGACCCACACGAAGAAGGCAAGCCAGTTATGGAAGTTAGACCAACTGACGACACACCCGAAGCTGCATTTACAGCAAGTGTTATCAACAAGTTTATGAGAAAATCCTACGAAATCTTGGATAAGATGGAAGCTAACAAACAACGTGAAGCTAACGGTCAACTTGCTGCAAACTTCCTGTTGCTTCGTGGCGCAGGCGTATATCCAACAATGCCCACATTTGAAGAAAAGTACGGCCTAAAAGCTTGCTGTATTGCAGGTGGCGGACTTTACAGGGGTATTGGCGCGTTCTTGGGCATGGATCTAATCGACGTAGAAGGCGCAACAGCTTTGCCAGATAGCAACGTTGTTAACAAGTTCGTTGCTGCAAAGAAAGCTTTGCAAGAATATGACTTTGTTTTCACACACGTAAAAGCTACCGACAGCCTTGCAGAAGACGGCAACTTTGAAGGTAAAAAAGCGTTCATTGAAAGATGCGATATTGCTGCAGCAGAATTGCTTGACCTTCCAGAAGACGTTTTGCTTGTTATCACAGCAGACCACTCCACCGCTTGCGAACTCCACGCTCACACAGCTGATCCTGTTCCAGTACTCTTCTGCGCACCAACAGTACGCATCGACGACGTTACAGAATTTAACGAAAGAGCTTTTGTTAAGGGTGGTATGGGCCGTATGGTTGGCGCAGACATCATGCCAGAAGTTATGAACATCATGGGCAAACTACACCTAATTGGCGCATAGTACAATTACAGTTTTCTTTTGGCTTTGCAGGGTTTTGCTTGCAAAGCCAAAAGTTTATTTACACAAATATATTGCACGAGGGTGACAATGACAAACATTGTTGAACATTGCTACAGTAAGTTTAAAAACATTGTAGAAAGCAGAAATCTTTTGGATGGTCCAAATAGGTTTTTGCTACTTTTCTCCTGCGGAAAAGATTGCACAATGCTACTAGATTTGCTGTTGAGATACTTTGAAGAAAACAATATTTCCGCTCCGCTAGAAGTGTTTTCCGTTGCTTTCCCCAAGCATATGTACTTTGACGGACAGCAAGAAAAACAAAACTACGCCGAAATTAAACAATATTGGCAACAACGCAATGTGGATATTACGTACGTAGTTCCAACTGACGACGACTTTGCCGACGACGACAAACACGGCTGCTCCACCTGCAAAAAAGCTCGCAAGGCAGTTATTGATCCATTTGTTAACGACAAGGAAAGTCAACTTGGTATCTTTACCGGTTTTACAATGTACGATGCGCTGGCTTACCTAGATATGCTGATGATAAAGTGCCACTACAACTTGGCAAACATCAACAATCTTCCCGAGCCACAAAAGTCCATCACCACAAAGATGTTGCACAAGATTTCCCTAAAAGAACATCTTCCCAACAACAAGTATATGATAAGGCCCATTGTGCCCTTCAACGAAATGGAAGTGGAAGAATATCTGCGTGAACGCAATATTCCATATCTTACAACACCCTGCAAGATTAGCGGATACAAGTTCAAGCGTCAGTATTCCCGTGCGCTAAAAATATTGGATGACATTCCTTCCTACGAAGATATTGAACAATTCCTGCTCAAAAACGGCATAGAAATCAACAATAACGGACTGTCTTTTGACGACGTTGTGGACGACAACTTTTTTATTGATTGCTAAGGAGAGGCTTTATGAAAAACAAAAACAATATGGAAAACAAGTTCTTTAAGCATTTGTTTGAAAACAAACGCCTTGTTCTAACACTAGAAGTTGTTCTGCTAGTTATGTCCCTTTTTGTAATGATTGTTGGTCGCATTTACCAATGGGATAGCGTGCTAATTGCCATAATGGACGGTATCTTTACCGCAATGCTACTGGCTGTTATCACCACCATTATCAACTGGAACGTTCAAAGTAACTACGAAGAGATTATTTCACAATTAAAGGAAGACAACAACCTTCTTTCCCAAACTACAGAACAATTCAAAACAATGATTGATAGCTCTGTAAACAAGCTTCAACATTCCACAGATATCAACCAACATGTGTTGGGAACATTTTTGGGACGCAACTGCTTGTTCTGCAAGACTGTTTTGCTAAACGTTTATCCCGATAGACAAGCAGCCAAGCTTGACGAATTCTTTGCAAAGGCAAAAAGAGAGATTTGCGTACTTGTTACCAACTTGGAATCTATAAAGGAACACACACCACTACTTATCGAAAAGGCTCAACAAGGTGTTGCAGTAAAGCTGTGTACAATCGATCCACGTGCGGCAAGCGCATTTAATATCACTCGTGTTACAGGCGGAACATCCAACCCACGCACAAGATTTGTTTCTATGCAAGCTGCCCTTGAAGGCTTCCTTGAAAGAAATATGAAACTATTCGAGGACGTAGCTCTCGAACAACGTGCTTTTGAACAACACGACAAAGCAAATAGTTTGCAAATCCGCACCTATTCTTCTATGCCAACGTCCATCGTGTTTATTTCCGACGACGAGTGCATTATTGGATTTATGCTAAACAATGCTTTTTCAAGAGAAACTGTACATATGCACTTCAAGTTGGAAGAAGATTCTACTTGCTGCGCTTCTCAACGCCCCATCAAAATTAACGCGTTCAAAAATCACTTTGACCAAATCTTCAACAGCGCAAGCAGCGTAAGCGAAGACGCCGTAAGCAAATGGGTGTTTACAGATAACGCAGAAATCATCACAAAGGAGTAACCAATAAAATGCTAATTTACCTTGTTAGGCATGGTCAGACGGTGTTTAACACTCAGGGTAGAATTCAAGGACAGCAGGACTCGCCGTTGACAGAAACAGGCATTGCCACCACTCAAAAAACTGCGTTGGCCTTGAAAGATAAAGGTATTACCACCATTGTTAGCAGTTGCCTTGGTCGCGCACAACAAACATCGCAAATTCTTGCCCAAAACCTTGGCGCAAAGATTGTGTTGGATGAACGACTAAATGAAATTCGCCTTACCCCATGGGAAGGAAGAAGAAAGCAAGACTTGATAAAGGAAAACAATCAAGAGTACATAAGTTACATCACAAAACCACACCAGTACACTTCCACTCAGTGCGAGGAGTTTGGGCATTTGATGCAACGCACCTACGCTTGCCTGTGCGATGTCGTGGAGCGCTACAAGGGAGAAACTCTGCTGCTAGTTAGCCACGAAATTGCACTAAGAACCCTTCTTCTTGCAATAAAAAAACAGCCTGTTACAGCTGACTTTTGGAAAACAATTGTGCCACAAAGCAGTATCACTACCATAAGCTATGATGGAAAAGAGTTCTCGCTGGTAGGCGATTGCTGTCAATTACCACAATAAAATACACCATTTTGACGGCAAAAGTACTAATTTTTTTCCACAAGAATACATTTAGTAAAAATGAGTAAAACTGTTGACAAATACTGTATAAAGTAGTATTATATACAAGCATCTAACGAAAAGATGCTTTCATATCGCGGGGTAGAGCAGTCTGGTAGCTCATCGGGCTCATAACCCGAAGGTCATGTGGTTCAAATCCCATCCCCGCAACCATTATTAACCTCATCTGAATTGATGAGGTTTTTTTATTATCCTTCGGGTTATGTGTTTGTCGATAGACAAACGTTGTGCGACTAGCACAACAAGCCCGATGACGGGCTCCTCAGCCGAGCGAACATTGTGAGCGAACGCCACGAGCATAGCGAGTATAACCGAAGGTCATGTGGTGACGGGCTGGCTAAATCCCTTGCGTTGAGTCATACCTTTTGACAGCCCTATTCCGTCGCTCCGCTCCTTACAAATCCCTTTCTATGCAACCAATTAAGAACGAACTTTTTGTCTAGCAGATACAAGTTCGTTCTTTTCATATTTTCGGCACGTTTTAAAAAATATTTATTGTCACGACATATTGACAATGAGAGTTTTGTGGTATATAATTATATCGATTTCGAAAAATGAAAAATTTTAAAGTTTCGAAAGTGGAGCTAGATTTATGAGAATTATAGAGAGAACAGATTATTTGCACAGATTGATAGATTTAAAGGATACACCAGATATAAAAATAATAACTGGCATTAGACGTTCTGGTAAATCCAAGTTGATGGAATCATATATCAATTATTTGAAAGAAAATGATAACTCTGCAAACATCATTTTTGTAGATTTTTTCAACCTTAAATTTGAAGAAATCATGGAATACCACAAACTGCATGACTATGTTGAGTCTTGTTATGTGGGCGGAAAGAACAATTATTTGTTTATTGACGAAGTTCAGCTTTGTGAAAATTTTGAAAAAGCAATTAACAGTCTATACACAAGTGGCAAGTACGACATCTATATAACTGGTTCCAACGCTTTTCTGCTTGGCAACGACTTGGCTACTTTGTTTACTGGTAGATATATCGAGATTCATGTTCTCCCATTTAGCTTTAAAGAATTTGTTTGCTACTACAGCGAAGAAAGTAACATTGATGAGCTCTTTAAGCAATACACCATCAAAGGCGGATTGGCTGGCTCCTATGTGTACAAAAACGAACAGGATAGGGTTAAATATATAAGCGAAGTCTACCACACTATCGTTAACCGAGATTTGGTAACCAAATACAAATTGCCAGACACATACGTTTTAGATCATCTATCCGAGTTTTTGATGGACAACATCAGCAACTTGACCTCGCCAAACAAAGTGAGCGATACGCTTACATCAAACAAGATAACAACAAACCATGTTACTATTGGCAAGTATGTAAAATATTTGTGCAATGCTTACATGTTCTACGATGTTAAGCGTTACGATATCAAGGGCAAGAAATATCTTGATACATCCGATAAATACTACCTAAGCGACGTTGGTTTTAGATACGCATTGCTTGGCAGCAGAAACATGGACTATGGCAGAATTTACGAAAATATTGTCTGCCTGGAACTTATGCGCCGTGGATATGAAATTTATGTTGGCAAACTTTATCAAAAAGAGGTCGACTTTGTTGCAAAACGCGGTAGCGAACAAATTTACATCCAAGTAAGTGACAATATTGACAACCCCGACACATTTAAGCGCGAATACGAGCCATTGTTGAAAATTGCCGACGCTCATCCCAAAATGATCATTGCAAACACAAAACATGACGAGTATTCCTATGAAGGAATTAAAATCGTAGACCTTGCACTATGGTTGTTGAAATAAGAAATCGAGGAATTTACATTGAATAATAGAATTGATGGTAAAAACAACCTTATTTGCCATGGTGAAATTTAGGGTATAAATATGAAAAGCAAGAATTCAAATTTGCATGCAGCAAAAAATATTAAAGATGATGAATTTTATACCACTTATGATACAATCGAAAGCGAATTGTCTCACTATATTCCTCATTTTTTGGACAAGGTGGTATTGTGCAATTGTGATGACCCGTTTGAATCAAATTTCTGCAAATATTTTCTCAAAAACTTTAACATCTTAGGATTAAAGCGTTTGATTTGCACTTCGTACGGATATTCAGCAGTTGCAGGCACACAGTTTAGTCTATCAAATAATGATAATAGGCCTACTGGATATGTATTAGATGTTGTGAAGTTTAGTGACACCTTGGGAGAAATCTCCGATGACGAAATCTCAGAAATTCTAAAAACACCTAATACTATTAGAAAGTTGAATGGAGATGGAGATTTCCGCAGTGAAGAGTGTCTTGAGTACTTGAGAGCTTGCGATATTGTAGTCACGAATCCGCCATTCTCTTTATTCAAAGAACTTGTAACTGAGATAATGAGATATGAAAAGAAGTTCTTGATTATTGGTAATCAAAATGCCATTACCTATAAAGAGATTTTCCCATTAATCCAAAACAATAAAGTTTGGACTGGATATCGTTTTGGTGAAATGAAGTTCAGAGTACCTCAAGACTCTAAACCGAGAAAATACCGTTATTGGATCGATGCAACGGGGCAAAAATGGAGAAGTCTTGGCAATGCAATGTGGCTCACAAATCTAGATAATAAAAGAAGGCACGAATGGATTGCTCTATCAAAATTGTACAATCCAGACGATTATCCCAAATACGATAATTTCGATGCAATAAATGTAAAAACTATCAAGGATATTCCTTGCGATTATTACGGCATAATGGGGGTCCCCATTACGATAATTAACAAATATAATAGTGAGCAATTCGAGATAATTGGTGAAGCAAATCATGGTTCAGATAACGAGTTTGATTTATTTAAGCCAACAATTAATGGCAAGGAAATTTTTAAGCGAATATTAATTAGGAGAAAAGTTTGATGAATTCTCAAATACAAACGTTTAGAATACTTGATTTATTCTCTGGTGCGGGAGGGTTTTCCTACGGCATTGAAAAAAATAAACACTTCAAAACGGTCGTAGCAGTTGATTTTAACCCAACTGCGTTGGCAACCTTTAATTACAATATGCCTGATGCCCAAATAGTCAACGGTGATATCACAGATGTTGAAATTAAGAAGAAAGTAATTGACGTCAGCCAAAAAATGAAAGTTAATATGATTATTGGTGGACCACCTTGCCAAGGCTTTTCTCTTAAAGGCAAAAAATTAGGTTTGAATGACTCAAGAAATTACCTTTTTAATGAATACTTGAACATAGTTGAAATTTTGCGACCAAGTGTATTTATTATTGAAAATGTAAAAGCCCTATTATCGACATCTGCTGGATGGTTCAAAAATCAAATTGTTGAGCGAGTTCAAAGTCTCGGGTATTATATTAGCTACGGAATACTAAATGCGTCTTCTTTTGGAGTTCCCCAATCGCGTGAAAGAGCATTTTTTGTTTGTTGTAAAGAAAAAAAGATTGATTTACCGATTGGAAAAAGCACGCTTATTACAGTAAGAGATGCAATAGGGGATTTATCATATTTGAATTCTGGTGAAGGTTCATTTGAGCAAGATTATTTATATCCCGCTATAAGCGACTATCAAAAAGAACGTCGTAAAAATAGCAAAAAACTTTATAATCACAAAGCTTCAAATCACTCCGATATTGCGCTTATGAAACTATCCATGATTCCACCTGAATGTGGTAAAGAATATTTGCCCGAGAAGTTATTAGGTAAGCAGAAATTCTCAGGCACATGGGGAAGACTAAAGTGGGATTCGGTTTCCCCAACAATTGACACAAGATTTGATGCTTCATCTAATGGAACCAATAACCACCCATATTTGAATAGAGCTATTACGCCGAGAGAAGCTGCTAGATTACAATCTTTTGATGACAATTTTGTCTTTATTGGCGCAAAAGTTCAGGTACGTCAACAAATTGGTAATGCAGTTCCCCCATTGCTTGCAAAGGCGCTTGCGGATAAAATATATGAAGAAATAGGAGTACTGGTATGAATACAGAAATGGCTTATTTGGTTGGAATGATTCTCGGAAATGGCGAAATTCAAAGAAATAATACAGAGACGAGAATTACCATCGATATCCCTCATAAAAACTTATACACAGATGACTTTAAAGATGTTATGGTCTATGTAAAGGCGAGCACTGTAGATATTAGGGCTATTATTGAACCTCTTATTGGACACAACCTTACCGTTACTCAGAACAAGCGTTCAACGCTATTAACATTTGTGAAGTCTAACGAAGAGTACATTACTAGAGAGATTCTTCGTTTCATAGGGGGCGGAAGACATCACTCTACAATGAGAATGAGCCCAGAACTATTCTCCATAACAACAGATGAAAAGAAGGCTCTCCTTCGAGGAATAGCTGATGTTACTGGATATATCAGAAAGAGTAATATTGCTTTTGGACAAGAAGGGGCACACAGAGTATACATAGAAATACCAGGCAATTGGTATATGGTTATTGATATTGCCAATATGCTGAAAGATGTCGATGTTCCTGTACAAACAATAGACTTTGGCCATCCAAACTTTCGTGATGGCGAATTAAAGAAGTATCATCAGGGGTTTCCATATTTTTGGAAGAAAGAACATCAGGTTAAAATATTCGCAAACGAATTTTTACAAATTGGTTTTAACATTAGACACAAGCAGGATGCTCTCGTAAAGTACAGCGAGGAACTTTTAGAATTTATAGACCCGATAAAAACACACAAGTTTTATTGGGAAAAACCTATTAGAAGAAAAGATAGGCCTACTCATCCACATGAAAACGACATTTCTTTGCCTGAAGAGATTCGAGGAAAACATTTTGACTCTTGGACTGAGTTAGCGAGGTTATTAGGCTATGGCAAATAATGTTACAAAAGAATTTGAATTATACGAGCCCATGCGAGCTTGGCTTCAGCAATATCTAGAAAATAAGTATAAAGGGGCAAAGGTAACCACCATTGATTCCCATTCTAGAACATTAGATGTATACTTAGAGCAAAATGGTATTATAGACTATTATCCACAAGCTGTTGGTCTAGATATACAAATTGATGTGTTGGGCATCGTTCTCGGTAAAGGCAAACCAAGCATTGCTTTCATAGAGGCAAAGAAAACGCAGTTGAATTTGCACGATCTAGGGCAGTTGTGGGCATATTGCAAGTTATGCGAACCCATCGAGGCATTCTTATTGTCTTCTGCTGGATTGGGGAGTTTGAACAAAGTACTAAATAACCTTAATAGACAGGACCTACTTGATTTTGGCAGCGGTAAAACAATCAAGAAGATGCAAGTTGGCAAGTGGGATATAATCTCAAAGTCTATTGACTATAAGAGTATTGTGCCAAAGCTATAATTTGCGAATTTAAGCTAACAAAGCATACGGATAACGCAACTCAAATAAAATCAATACAATTGCAAAGCAACAGGTTTTTGGAAAACAAATAGCGTAAAATACAACTTTTTGCTACTCGCCCATGAATACCTGTTTGTGTTTAAGAAAAATTAATTAATATAAAATATTTCGAGGAATATGCTAAAATTTTTATACACAATAATAACAAGTCCACTTGGGCTACCAATTGACCCAATATGGGAATATATTATTCTTTTTGTTGTAGGCGAAATTGTACACGAGATAGCATACTGGGTTTCGCCTGGTGGAAAATTTGGCTCAATTGTATATTGGTCCACCAAATTACTAGTTTTTATTGCAATTTGGGCAATTCTATACGGAATAATTGCGGTAATAAAATTTGTCATCTCGCATTGGATTTGGTTTACGATATGTGGCATCTTATTGCTTATCGGAGCTATTATTTGGATATCATTACATAAGAAAAAATTAAAGAAAATTGCTACTCAAACAACCAATTAATGCCGACATGGGCGGGATACACAAACCTCAATAATTCTATGTTTAGGGAGGGAATATCTCGCACATTCTTGCGGTTCATTTTGCGTACAACTTGCTCAACCATTACAAGTATCAAGCGACTGGCTTGGTACTTTTTTATTAGGGGCAGAATTTTGGGTATAGTATTGAAAGAAAACAAGTTTTATGATATAATTATTGCATAAATACAAATGCAAGGAGAAACTATATGGCAAAATTTGTAAAATTAGATTCAAGCAAGCTAACTGCTCTTCGTGAGATTGACGAACGTTTGGTTTCCTACAACGTTGAAATGACAGAAGTTACTGGCGGAACATTTTGGAAAGCTTACACCGAAGCTCAAGTAGATGGCACCGAGGAATTTCCCGTTATCAAGGATTGGTCAAACATGGGCAATCTTCAACAATGGTACGATCCCATCGACACCACAAACCCACGCCTAATTAAGCTTGCAAAGGATTTGGGAACTGCTTGGGTTCGTGTTTCCGGCACATGGGCAAACAAAACCTACTACGACTTTGACAACAACTATAACGGCAAGGTTCCAGAAGGCTTCCAAAACGTTTTGTCCAAACAACAATGGCTAAACCTTCTTGACTTTGTAAGAGCTATCGACGGCAAATTGCTAGTATCCATTGCTAACTGCCCTGGTATCCACTCTGCAGATGAACCAATGCCTTTTGATCAAGCAGATTTGCTATTTAGAACATCCAAGGAATACGGCGTGCCCATTTCCGCAGCGGAATTTACAAACGAACCTAACCTTATTGCCCTTTCTGGCCTTCCAAAGGGATACACAGCTGCAGACCACGCAAGAGACCACGACCTATTTGGCGCTTGGCTAAGAGAAAACTACCCAGATTGCCTATTTGTTGGTCCATGCACAGTTGGCGACATTGATATGTTCAACATGGGCAACGACAAGGCTGGCGGAGGTATGGCTGCAGGCTTCCAAATGGTTACAACAGAAGAACTTCTTGGCGAGTACAAATCCAAGATGGACGTATTTAGCTACCACTACTACAACGGCGTTTCCGAACGTGGCGCTGCTATGGGCGGACACTGGCCATACGAAGCAATCCTAAGCGAACGCTACCTTGGCGTCGCAGGATACTGTGCTCGTCAGTACACATCCAAGCGCGACAAGTACGTTCCTGGCGGACAACTGTGGGTTACCGAATCGGGCGATGCTGGTTGTGGCGGCAACACTTGGGCATCCACATATGCTGACGTTCCAAGAACACTAAACGAACTTGGCGACTTCTGCACAGTTACAGATGGTATCGTCTTCCACAACACGTTGGCTTCTTCCGACTACGGCTACCTAAAACACGGCACGTTTGATCCACGCCCCAACTACTTTGCAGTTCTACTTTGGAACAGATTGATGGGCAAAACTTGCTATTCCGTTCCAAATAACCTAGTAGAAGGTGCACACGTTTACTGCCACTCCCGCAAGGACGGCAAGGACGGTCACGTTTACCTTGTAATAAACAACTCCTGGACGGAAACCACAACCGTGCAATTTGACGGCGCCGCTCAAGCTTACGTTTTAACTGGTAAGACAGGTATTCGCAGCCGCACAATGTGCCTAAATGGCAAAGACCTAGTTTTGGACGCCAACGATGAACTTCCCGAATTGACAGGCGAAGCAGTATCAGACAAGATTGAACTTGCTCCTGGAGCATGCGCATTTATCGTTGTAGACTAATCCACAAACCACTACAAATACAAAAAGTACCAAGCAACTCGCTTGGTACTTTTTTTGCACAATTGTTATTTTCTTGATGCAAAACATCATTTGTTTGACAAATATTTGCCCACTACTTCAATAAAAAAGGCAGAGTTGCGTTGTGCAAATCTGCCTTTTTTTTGTTAATATTAGATGCCGTATGCCAACCACAAGTAGATGTAAGCTGGGATGATAGCTGCCAATGTAAATGGAATACCAATCTTGAAGAAGTCGGAATTTTTAACTGTGTAGCCTTCCTTGCGAAGAATACCGATACCTGCAATATTTGCAGATGCGCCAATTGGTGTGCAATTTCCACCCAGTGTTGCGCCAGAAAGCAAGCCAAAGTACAAAACTGTTGGATCGATATTGAGTGTTGTAGCAATGCCGGCAATAACAGGAATCATTGTTGCAACGTAAGGAATATTGTCAATAAATGCGGAAATCAAAACAGATGCCCATACAATGATTGTGTACAAAACAAAGATGTTTCCGTTGCCTGCCTTTGCAAGAAGACCAGCAGCGGCATCGATAACGCCTTGTTCAGCAATTCCACCAATCATTAGGAATAGGCCAAGCAACAATCCAATGGTTTCAAAGTCGATAGCCTTGAGTGGTTCGATAACAGCAGGGCGATTCTTTTTCTTGATAAGGTTGTAAACAATGCCAATTACCATCAATGTGCAGCAAATTAGACCGTTTGTGATATCGGGTTTGTTAGGAATAAAGGATGCTGCAATTAGCAATACAATTGTGCCACCTAGCAAAACTGTTGGAACGTAATCGGTAACTTTTGTGCGTTCCTTTAGCTTGGGGATAGGAGACTTTTCTTTTCTAAACAAGAATCCTAAAATAACGGCAGAGATGATAGCACCAAGTTCAACAGCAAAGAACATACCAGGACGTCCCTTGTACCAGAAGAAATCAATGAAGCTCATATCAAGCGCAGAACCTAGCATAATGGCGGTTGTATCTCCAACCAATGTTGCGGCACCTTGCAAGTTGGAGGATACTGCGATGGCAATGATAAATGGAACAGGATTTGTTTTGAGCTTTTTGCAAATTTCTAAAGCTACTGGAGCAACCATCAACACTGTAGCAACGTTATCTACAAATGCGGAAATGATACCAGAAAACAAAGACATTGCAATTGCCGCCCATTGAACGTTAGGAACTTTTTCCATGATTATGTCAGCAAGGAGTTCGGGCATTTTGCTTTCGATAAACAATGCAACGATACCCATTGTTCCTGCAATCATCATTAGAACGTTAAAGTCAATGTTTGGAAGAATATTTTCGGCAGAAAGTCCTTTTCCGAAGAATCCCAAAATGATAAAAATCAATGCTGCACCAAATGCAATGTATGGCCTATATTTGCTAAACGTCAACATCAGAACATACGCAACAGCAAAAATAATAATTGCCCAAATCATAGTAACTACCTCTTGATTTTTGTAAAACTAAGTTAACTCATATACAAAGTATATGGTTGATACTGCTGTGCATCTTTGCACACGCTTGTACATTATATAACACTTTGTGGGATAAATCAACCATAAACCGCATTTATGGCACTATAGAATTTATTTATAGAAAACCAGAAAAAGACAATTTGGTTAATGTTTTAACAAAAAAATCACGCAACCTTTTGTAAGGCGCGTGATTGTATGTGTGTAAATATTGATTTTACCGTTAAAGATTGTTGAATTGACAAAAACTAAAAAGCTTTTTGTAGGTAATCTTCGATAAAAGGTTGAATATTACCATCCATAACCTCTGCAATGTTGGTGTTTTCAAAGTTAGTGCGGTGATCCTTTACCATTGTGTAGGGGCAAAATACGTAGGAACGAATTTGGCTACCCCACTCTATACGTTTGATTTCGCCCTTGATAACAAGCGCCTCTTCCATTTGCTCGCGTTCCTTGAGTTCGGCAAGCTTGGATTTGAGCATTAACATTGCTTGTTCGCGGTTTTGAATTTGACTGCGTTGTGTTTGACAAGAAACTACAATTCCTGTAGGAATATGAGTGATACGAATAGCACTTTCCGTTTTGTTAACGTGTTGTCCACCAGCACCACTACTGCGATATGTGTCCACCTTTAAGTCCTTATCTTCTACAACAATGTCATTATCTTGCTCAAGCTCTGGCATAACTTCCAGCGAAGCAAAGCTTGTGTGGCGACGTTTTGCAGAGTCAAATGGGGATATGCGCACAAGTCTGTGAACACCCTTTTCCGCTTTGAGATACCCGTAGGCGTTGGCCCCAGTAACCTTGAAGGTTACCGATTTGATGCCTGCTTCTTCGCCATCCAAATAATCCAACACTTCCACCCTATAACCGCGACGTTCGCAGTAGCGAGTGTACATACGATAAAGCATTTGAACCCAGTCTTGCGCTTCCGTTCCACCTGCACCTGCGTGCAAGGTTAGTATTGCGTTGTGGGAGTCGAACTTGCCCGAAAGCAATGTTGCAATGTGCAATTCGTTAACGGCAGCGTCGATATCGGCTAGTTCCGTTGCAGTTTCTTCCAACATGGACTGGTCATCTTCGCACATATCCAACAGGTCAACAACGTCTGTTAGTTTTTTGCAAAGCTTGTTGTAGTTGTTGATTTTGTCTTCAATATTTTTTGCGCGTTGGCTAACTTGTTGTGCATTTTTTGGATTGTCCCAAAAGTCGGGTTGATGTTGCTCTTGGTTGAGTTGCTCCAATTCCTGCATCAAAGCAGGGATATTGAGACTATCCCCAATACCCTTAAGTTTGCCTTGAAGTTGCTTGATATTTTGTTTTAGTTCTTCAATTTGAATCATAGTGATAATTGTAAACCTAATTTATTTAAGTGTGCAAGTTGTTTTATTAAAGAACGATAGTTGCACTATTTCTTTTTGTTCTTTCTGCGTTCTTCTCTAGCCAAAGCCCAGCGTTCCTTGTTGGTTAGAACTGTTGGTTGTTGGTCCTCGGAAGGTTGGTCTTGCTGTGACTGTTCTTGGGCTTGTTGCGCAGCCAAGTCACGTTGATAACAACAATCCTTGTATTTTTTGCCTGAGCCACATGGGCAAGGTTTGTTTTTGGACTTGTTGGGATTGATATCACTTTGTTGCTGGGTAGGTTGACTTGGTCCGGTAATTTTGATTCTTGCAAACAACAAAGTGCCAATTGTACGCATCTTTATTTGCTTGTTTAGGTCTTCGAACATTTCGAAGGCTTCCTTTTTGTATACCATCAATGGGTCGTGTTGACCAATGGATTGAAGACCAACACCCTTGCGTACTTCGTCCAAAGCATCAATATGATCCATCCAAAGCTTATCAATGTTTTGCAACAAGATTACTCGTTCTAGTTCCACAAACAGTGGTTCTTCCTTGTAGCGAGTATCCAATGTGTCACGACAGTACTGTGCCAAGTAATCCAGCACTTCCCTTGCAGTGCCAATGTTTTGTGCATCTAGCAAAGGTTTTTCCGTTACAAAATATTTAAACAAGTTTGCGTTAACCTTGTCAATATCCCACTCGGAGCTATCTTCATTGCCTTCACATGCGTTTTCCAATGCAAAGCGAGCGTATTCTTCTGCCATTTGCAAAATATCTGCGTGAACGTCTTCGCCATTGAGCAAACGGTCGCGTTCCTTGTAGATAGCCTTGCGTTGTTGGTTGTTTACATCGTCAAATTGCAACACGTTTTTTCTGCTGGAGAAGTGCATACCTTCCAATCTCTTTTGACAGGATGCAATCATCCGTGTTAGCATCTTGGATTGAATAGCCGTGTCCTCGTCAAAGTTGACAAAAGCCATAACGCGCCCCATCATTTCGCCACCAAATACTCTGATCATTTCGTCTTCGGTGGAGATAAAGAAAATACTTGTTCCTGGATCTCCTTGACGGCCAGCACGACCACGCAACTGATTGTCGATACGTCTTGACTCGTGAAGTTCCGTACCGATTACGCACAATCCACCAAGCGCAAGAACCTGTTGTCTTTCTTCGTCTGTTGCAACCTTGTGCTTTGCAACCAAGTCGGCAAACACCTGCTTGAGCTGTTCTGTTTCCAAATCGCCTTGAGCAAGACTGGTAGATGCTTCAATTTGTTCGTCAGTGTAGCCTAGTCGTTTCATTTCCGTCTTGGCAAGAAGCTCGGGGTTGCCACCTAGCAAAATGTCGGTACCACGACCAGCCATGTTGGTTGCAATGGTAACGTGACCTAGCATACCTGCTTGAGAAATAATTTCTGCTTCTCGCTTGTGTTGCTTTGCGTTGAGCACGTTGTGTTGAATGCGTGCTTGTGTCAAAAGCTTGGATAACTCCTCACTCTTTTCTACCGTTGTTGTACCAACTAGTACCGGTTGACCTAGCTTGTTGCGAGTAGCAATTTCATTTACAATTGCACGTAGTTTGCCTTCCCTTGTGCGATAGATTCTGTCATTTTGATCATCTCTGATAACTGGCTTGTTTGTTGGGATGCACACTACGTCTATATTGTAGGTTTTGTTGAATTCGTCTTCTTCCGTTTTGGCTGTACCTGTCATACCACTTAACTTGCGATACAAACGGAAGAGATTTTGGAAAGTTATGGTAGCAAAGGTTTTACTTTCCTTTTGAATAGTAACGCGCTCCTTTGCTTCGATTGCTTGGTGCAAACCATTGCTAAATCTACGACCTTGCAACTTACGTCCTGTAAAGGTATCTACAATTACTACTTGTCCCTTTTCCACAATGTAATCTTCATCTCTACGCATCAGTGCGTGAGCACGCAATGCACAGTTAATGTAGTGGTTGATTTCAAAGCTATCTGGGGAGGATAAGTTTGTTATCTTGTAGAATCTTTCCGCTTTGGAAATTCCTCTTTCTGTTAGTCTAACAGTTTTGTCCTTGTTATCTACAACGTAGTCGCCGTTTGGTTCAACTTCCTTGCTGGCAGTTTTACCTTCTTCATCGACGTTAGTAGAGCGAGTAAGTGTGCAAACAAAACGGTTTGCCACTTGGTAATCTTCGCTGGATTTATCCCCTGGGCCGGAGATAATCAAAGGAGTACGTGCTTCGTCAATAAGTATACTATCTACTTCGTCAATGATAACAAAATTAAGTGGACGTTGAACACGTTGATCCTTTTGCAATGCCATATTGTCACGAAGGTAGTCAAAGCCAAATTCGCTGTTGGTACCGTAGGTAATGTCGCAGTTGTATGCACGCTTTTTATCTGCATGTTTCATGTTGGATAGTGTTACACCAACAGTCAATCCAAGGAAGCGAAAAACTTTTCCCATCCACTCCATATCACGTTGTGCAAGGTACTCATTAACGGTAATAATGTGTACACCTTGGCGCGTTAAAGCGTTTAAGTATGCAGGTAACGTTTCGGTGAGTGTTTTACCTTCGCCAGTTGCCATTTGACAAATTCTGCCTTGATGAAGGGCAATTCCGCCAAGAATTTGCACGTGATAATGGCGTTGACCAAGTACACGTTTGCTGGCTTCTCGGCACACGGCAAAGGCGTCTGGTAAAAGTTGATCTAGCGTTTCGCCAGCATCCAATCTTCCACGCAAAACGTCTGTTTGAGCAGCAAGTTCGCTATCGGACATTGCCAAATACAAAGCTTCTTTTTGCTCAACCAGTTTTGCAATTTTTTCTAGTTTTTTAATGTTTTTGGCATTAGCTCTGCCATATTTATCTCTCATAGAGAACCCTCCTTGTGGGGTAAAAGATGAGCACTAGTAAAGCTCATCTGCGTTTTCATAGGAGTAATTTTCCTTGCGTGACGCAACAGTTAGACACACTACCGATGCTGCACCACCCTTTTTCAAAACACGGGCACATTCGTTCAAGGTGGAACCTGTCGTTTTGATATCGTCAATAACTAGCACCCTTTTGCCCTTGACATTGGCACACAGCTTGTACACACCAACAAGATTTTGCTTGCGCTGCTGCTTGTTGAGCTTTTCCTGTGGGGTGGTATCGTGTTGCTTGACTATTGCTTCTGTCAAAGCGTCGTCACGGTCTAGCATATCACAAAAGTACATGGCTAGCATTTGCGCTTGATTGTAGCGACGCTTGCGTTTGGCGGATGGTGTCATAGGGGCATAGCACACCACGTCAAATTGCAAACTGTGTTTGTGTACCAAGTATACCAAATATCTGGCAAGCACTTTAGCGTTGCATGCCATATTGTGGAATTTCATGTCCAAGATGGCCTTTTTGACCATACCTTCGTAGCTAAAAGCGGAGTATGCCTTGTCAAAATAAACCTTTTCGTAGGCGCAGGTGCAACAGTAGGTCTCTTCGCCATCAATGCCAACACCGCATCTGGGACAGGTTTTGCCATTGTTGAAGACAACTTGCTTGAGGCAGTCAGTACAAAATCCAACGGCATCGAACAACTCTTTTCCACATCCCAAGCACTTGAAATGCGACGGAGCGAACCATTGCGTCACTTTTTCTCTTAGTCGTTGAAAAAAGTTCATAATTAGTCAATATCCAAAGTGGAAATATCTATTTCCACACCCTCAAACTCGTCATCGGAACCGCTCTTGCCAATATTGTTGCCAAAGTAGGTGTTGTACACCCTATTTTCTTCCTGCAAAAATCTGCAAAGATTGGTTGTGCGAGCAGCAATGTAGTTATTGTGAATCATCAAGGCAAGAATCTTTTTGCTGCCAACAATAACTACCGCTTTCTTTGCACGAGTGATGGCTGTGTAAAGTAGGTTTTTATTGATAATTGTAGGTGGCCCGTTAACAAGCGGAACAACCACAACGTCAAATTCGCTACCTTGGCTTTTGTGGATTGTAATGGCATACGCCAGCTGAATGTCCGTCAAATCCCCTTCGGTGTAGGTTGCCAAACGATTGTCGTCAAACAGCACTTCCATAGTGCCAGAGTAGCGGTCTATCTTGGTTACTTCGCCAATGTCCCCGTTAAAAATACCCGAGCCAGTTTCCACTGTGCCATCTGGGCGCAGACGAGTGTAGGTAAGGTCGTAGTTGTTGACCGTTTGCATAACCCTATCCCCTACCCTAACGGCAAATTTGCCAATTTGGAACTGTCCCTTGGTAAAAGTTGGTGGGTTGAGTGCCTGTTGCAACCTTGTATTGAGATTTTCCACCCCAGCCAAACCACTTTTTAGCGGACCAAGTACCTGAATTTCCTTTGCAGGAACACCAGTAAACTTTGGCAAACGAGTGGTAACAAGTTGCACAACGGTATCGGCAATTTGCTCGAAGTCCGTCATATTCATATAGAAGAAGTCCTTGCTGTGGTTGTTGATTTCTGGCATCTTACCTTTGTTAATTAGATGCGCATTGGAAACAATAAGGCTATCTTCCGATTGTCTGTAAATGTGTGTAAGGTATCTTATTTCTATAACTTTGCTGGCGATGATATCAGCAAGCACGTTGCCAGCGCCAACACTTGGCAGTTGGTCCTTGTCGCCAACAAGCACCAAACGAGTGCCCTTTTCCAATGCCGAAAGCAAGCTGTACATAACGTGAACATCCACCATGGAAAGCTCGTCCACAATGACAACGTCGCAAGGCAAGGTGTTAAAGCGATTGTACTTGAACGCCATCTTGTCGCCCTGCATTTCAAACCCAAGCATACGATGGATTGTTTTAGCATCCGAGCCAGTAGATTGTGCCAGGCGCTTGGCAGCACGACCAGTTGGTGCGCAAAACTCCAAGCGAAGCCCTTGCGCAGACAAAATTTCGGCAATGCACTTGATGATGGTGGTTTTACCTGTACCCGGTCCACCGGTGATTACCGTTACGCCATTGATAAGCGCCGAACGAACGGCACCAAGTTGACTTTCGTGGAAAGTGATGTGATTTACCTTTTCAAAGGTGGAAATAAGGCTGCTGCTGTCAATCAAAATGCGTTTTGCATCGTGGTTGAGTGTTACAAGCTTGTTTGCAATGGCTTTTTCCAATTTGTAGTATCTAACCAAAGCAATACAAGGGACGTTATCCAAAACAAAGGTCTTGACGGTTGGCTCAAGCACCAATTTTGTGATGGTTTTGTCCACAAGTTCCACGTGCTGAGTTAGGTCCACACCCAACAGGGAAGAACAAGACACAAGCATATCTTCTGCTGTTAGGTAGGTGTTGCCCTGCTTTTCGGCAGTTTCCTTGAGTGTATACACAATTGCGGCACGCAAACGGAATTCGCTTAGCGCTTCCACACCCATGCTTTGAGCAATTTTGTCCGCTGTCAAAAAACCAACACCATCGATATCGTCAATTAGTCTGTAGGGATTTGCCAAAACTGTATTTTTGGTTTTTCCCTTGTAAATGTTATAAATTTTTGTTGCCAAATTGATGGTCATGCCAAAACTTTGCAAAAAGATAATTTGGTTTTGCATGTCCTTGAGCTCGGCAACTGCGTTGGCAATATCCATTGCCTTCTTTTGAGAAATACCCTTGACCTTTGTTAGCATCATAGGGTTATTTTCTATAACACCAAAGGTGTCGTCGCCAAACATAGCATATATGTTGGAAGCTGTCTTTTCGCCAACACCCTTGATAAGTCCGCTGGACAAATACTTGATTATGCCCAGCTTGTTGGTTGGATTGCAAATTGAGTAACTTTCTACGGCAAGCTGTTCGCCGTACTTGCTGTGTAGTGACACCTTGCCTGTTACGTTTAGTATTGCACCTACAGAAAGGCTGGCAAAAGAACCAACGCAGGTGATATCATCTCCGTCGGTTGTTTCCAGTGACAAAACCGTATAGCCATTTTCTTCGTTTCGGAAAACTATTGCCGAAACTGTGCCTTTTACTGTAAGCTCCACTTGTTAAAGCTCCTTAGATGTACTTTTTAAGGTCGTTTACCTTGTCAAGTTGTTCCCAAGCAAATTCTTCTCTGCCAAAGTGACCATAGCTTGCTGTTGCAAGATAGATTGGGCGTTGAAGTTGGAATTTTTCGATAATTGCGCGTGGGCGAAGGTCAAATTCTTCCCCAATGATTTGTGACAAAACTGCATCGCTTACCTTGCCTGTGCCGTAGGTGTTAACGTCGATACTAACTGGTTTACTGCGACCAATTGCATAGGAAACTTGAACTTGAATTTTGTCCGCCAAACCTGCAGCAACAATGTTCTTGCAAATGTAACGTGCCATATATGCAGCAGAACGGTCTACCTTTGTTGGATCCTTTCCGCTGAAAGCACCGCCACCGTGAGCGCAGTATCCGCCATATGTATCAACGATGATTTTGCGTCCGGTTAGTCCGCTATCTGCAGCTGGTCCACCAATTTCAAAGCGACCAGTTGGGTTGATATAGTACTTTGTTTTTTCATCCAACAAGTCAAGTGGAACAACAGGACGAATAACGTGTGTGATCATATCTTGTGCGATTGTTGCACTATCCACTGTTGGGCTGTGTTGTGTGGACAAAACGATTGTATCAATACGGCAAGGATTGTCGTTTTCGTCGTATTCTACTGTAACTTGGCACTTTCCGTCTGGACGAAGATACTCTAGTATGCCTTCCTTTCTAACTTGTGCAAGGCGGTAGCTAATTTTTTGTGCAAGCATAATTGCCATTGGCATAAGTTCGGGTGTTTCGTTGCAAGCGTAACCGAACATCATACCTTGGTCGCCAGCGCCGTACAAGTCCAAAATTTCGCCACGGTCCTTGTATTCGCCGGAGTTGTCTACACCAAGAGCAATATCGGGAGATTGCTTGTCCAAAGAAATGATAACACCGCAGCTGTCAGCATCGAAGCCAAACTTTGCGCGAGTGTAGCCAATGTTACGAACTGTATCGCGAACGATGGATGCGTAATCTACCACTGCTGTTGTGGTGATTTGTCCCATAACAAATACTGTGCCTGTGCAAACAACCGATTCGCAAGCAACACGTGCATTGGGGTCTTTTGCCAAAATAGCATCCAAAATAGCGTCGGAAATTTGGTCGCACATTTTGTCTGGGTGTCCTTCGGTAACACTTTCCGAAGTGAAAAATCTGTGTTTGTTTTGTATCATACTTTTCTCCTTTTGTAACCATCGAAGGCGTGTTTGCACTTGGGCAAAAAAAATGTCTTGTCAGCCTAGGACAAGACAAAAATGCGCAATTTGTGCTTTCGCCGTCCCATCTTTCGAGCAAGTAGCCTGCCCATTGTTAAAAGCATTGCCCTTCCCCGCGGAATTTAGCACCTAACACTATTTTAGGTTGCTGTGACTTCACCGAGTCCGTCTCTCTGTCACTCTCGATAGGTTTATGGCAGAATTGTACCATCTTGATGCAAAGTTGTCAAGCATATGCCTGTGCGTAGTATCATTTTTGCACACTTTGCTTAACCTTTGTTGAAAAGATTTTCTGCCACCACTAATCGTAGCTACGACATTGAATACAACCGCAGTTGTTTTTAGTGGTTCGTGTTCCACTCCCACACAAAACAACACTTCACTATCAAAAGAGCCACCTTGTTACAGATGGCTCGTTTTTTATAAAATTATAGTGTCAGCAACAATACTCCCGCAGTGTTATTGTGCTTGTTCAGCGGTTTGTTGTTCGCTTTCCTTGCGTCTGTCAATTTCTTCCATCATCATATCGTAGTATTTTTCGTCGATAATGAACTTCTTATCTTGAATAATCAAGGAAACAATCAAACAGATTACAGGGATAACTGTAACAGCGGCACGCAACCACAAACGCATACCAATGTCGCCCTTGTCGCGGAAGTTGTCGTTAGCAGCATTGAATACTGGGATTCCGTTTGCACTATCCGTATTTGAAATGAGCATTGTGCAACTATTTTGTGTGTTGCTTGTAGTGTCGAAGCTTCTTACGTAATCAATGTTTTCGTTAGTAATGCTACCAAGATGGAAATGGTACACTACTTGGTTGCCACTCTTGCACACAATGTAGGTATCCTGCAAGGTGTGTAGATATTCGGCATTGAGTTGCTTGCCCTTGAGTGCTGGGAATTGGTCGCTATCTAGCTTGGCTGTTAGATCTTCCAACTCTTGTTGATAACCAGCAGATTCTTCACTTGGCAATTTTTCCAACAAATCGAAGGCTTGACTAAGTTGTTGCAAGTAGTCGGCACGAACGTTTTCTTCGGTGGCGCTTTGTGTTGCTTCAATGCGGTCGAAGTGTCCTTTTTGACCTTCCATTGTAGAAACGTTTTGTGACAATCCGTAAACGGTGGATACAACCAAAATGATGGTTACAATGCCGTACTTAACTGCATCGGCAAACTTTGCCATTAGCGGACGA
The DNA here is from genome assembly GCA_017457305.1 of Clostridia bacterium. Taxonomy (GTDB): domain Bacteria; phylum Bacillota; class Clostridia; order Christensenellales; family CAG-314; genus Fimimonas. Next base: position 29,562 of record JAFTHP010000028.1, read on the forward strand.
AGGGTGGAAACAACGGCTTCGTTGCGTTCACCGCGCTTGTACTCGTTGTACTCTACGCAGTTGGTCATGTTGATAATACAAGCCATGTAGTACCAAGATTGTCCCACAAATACAAAAATACCAAACAAGCTCAATGTGATAAGGTTAAATGGCAAAATGGACGTCCAACCAAGCAATGCTATGCCTGCGTAACCAATGCACGCCAAAACAATGGATATCTTTTGTAGTTTTTTGCGTCCAAATTTTTCCGAAAGTTTGGGGTAAACAAGTTGTGAGCCAATATTGAAGATACCAAATATTGCAACAAATGCAATAGCCATGCCATCGTATCCTATTTCTAGGTAGTACAGGTTGTAAGCCAAACCTACAAGCAAACTACTACCAACGTTGTAGAATAGCATTACAAGTGTCATCCACAAGATTTGGTCGTTGTTCTTGATGGTGTTCCACATTTGCTTCATTGAAACTTTTTCCGTTTGTTCCATAGCGCTACGTGGAGTTTCCTTGATGAAGACAACCATCACAGTTTGCATCAAAACAAAAATTACAGCAACAGCAATGGAAATCCATCCAAATGCTTGCAACACGTTACCTGGATACAAGAAGGAAATTCCGCCTTGTGCAATGAAAGCACCAACACCAGCAAATACTACTGTGAGCATTGTTGCTTGGTTGCGTTGTTCCTTTTTGCTTGATAGGCTTGCTAGCATGGACCAATATCCAATGTCGTTCATGGTAAAGGTTGACTCCCACAACAGATACATCACTGCCATGAATACAACAAACTTCCAACCCACCAACGTTTGAACGTTGAACATGATTATCAAAATTAGACCGGTTAGTACTGCGCCAATCAAAATCCAGGGACGGAACTTACCGAACTTCATGTGAGAGCCTTCGATGATTGCTCCCATCATTGGGTCGTTGATAGCATCCCAAATGCGACCAAACACACCAATAATCAAGCTGATTACGGTAAATTGTGCAATGGAAAGCGTCATGCCGAATTGGATGTAAGTTAGCAAGAAAGAAGATATAAGTTGGTAGGACATATCTCTTCCGATACCGCTTACGCCAAACAGCCACTTGTTTTTGTTAAATTGTCTGTCTTCTGCCGACAGATTTGCTTTTGCTGCTTTTGTCATAAATAGCTCCTTGCAAATATTTGTTACTAACTTGTATTATATCATACAAAGAGATATTTTTGTTAGAAATGAAAAACAATTTGGTTTGTTCACAAAACAATTATCTTTGCACACTGCAAAGCTGTTGCGATGTGTGATGATGTGCCTTTTTATTCAGCCCACTTATTGAATTATACACAAAAACGTGGTAAAATTAAGTGCAGGAGACGTGAAAATTATGATAAGATGCAAGTTGGAATATTTAATTAAAAGTATAGATATTATACCCAGAAAACGCTTGATTTTTTTATTCGATAAAGATAGCCAATTTGAATTTCACAGGGTACACACAAAATCTATAGAAGAATTTAAAAATAAACAATACGATTTAAGTGATGAATATCAAAGAATAATGTATGAAGTGGAAAAAGATGCTGATGATTCCCTTCGTGATAAATACAAGGGTATATTTAACGAAATCAATCAAATTTGTATAGAAAATAACACATACCCTATTTTTGATGATCCATCTAATATTGAAAAATGTTTGCAATTAAGAGAAGATCTTCTTAGAGTCTATGACGAAGAAATTATTAAAAAGTTTTTTGATGGAAAGACCCTTAGAGACTACGAACCGCCACGTTTAAGAGAAGTATATTTATATCCTGCCGTCTTTGAAAAAGAAAATGACGGATATGCTGTAACTGTTCCGGATATTTTTGGCGGAGTAACGTGTGGAGATAGTTACGAAGATGCCCTAAAAATGGCAGAAGATATGGTAAAAATGATGTTGATTGAAGCGCCAGGGCAATGTTTTGAACCTAAAAGTTTAGAAGAAACAAAGAAAAATTTCCCAAATAAAATAGTTGTAATGATTAGAGTAGAAATAGATAAAGATTGCATCAAATAAAACAAAAAAGGCAGGAACACCTGCCTTTTTTTGATTTAAAATTTTATTCTATTGGAATCAACCAAACAGATATTTTTGTTAGAAACGAAAAATAATTTGGTTTGTTCCCAAACAACAATACTTACACGTCAGAATCTGATAGCTCTACAAAACTTGATGCCTATTTTTATATCTATACATATTGAATTTTCACAAATATTGTGGTAAAATCAAGATGATGTTTTTTTGTGTGATATAATAGAGCCCAAGAAGTTAACAACCCAACGGCAGTTTTAGTTCCCTGATGTTTTTTGGTGTGATATAATAATACTAATACCCGCCATAATTACAGCCATGTTTTAGTTCCCTAATGTTTTTTGGTGTGATATAATCGTACGCGACCTACTACGTAGGCAACCCGGTTTTAGTTCCCTGATGTTTTTTTGTGTGATATAATAAACCTTGCTTGATGTTTCCCCAAGTCTTGGTTTTAGTTCCCTGATGTTTTTTGGTGTGATATAATAGGTGAACTAGAAAATACCCCCAAACTGTGAAATGTTTGGGGGTATTTTGCATATTTCGGCAAATATTGATAGCAAAACAGCTTCGTTAATAAGCTGTTTTTTTTAAAAAACAGTTTTATTCATCCATAAAAAAGGACATTTGAATTGTTTTTGCAGGTTTTTCCTGCGGTTTGGGTTTGCCTGAAACAACCTTGATTGTTGTAGAATAGTTATCCAACATCAAACAGTTGATATCCTGCAATGGAAAAGTTGTTTCCCCAACCACTAGCTGTTGATCCTTTACGTGCAACGACAGCGGTTTGCTTATAAAAATGTTGATATATGCCATAGTTATTTAAGCCAATCGGTATTTAGGCGAGTTTCCTTGTCAACAAAAGATACGTTACCAAGGATATCCACTTGGCATTTTTGCAAACATTTAAGTGTTTTGATAGAAATTCTTTCTTTGCATCTATTATCATGAGAAATAATAGTTGCTCTTCCTCCATCAACATCTATTCCCTTATAGTAGTAGAATTCTTTCACCGTTTTATATGTATTGCTTTCCTTTAGCTTTTTTTCTACACAAATAAGATCATTACTATACAATGAAAATAAAAATGTATAAGAGTCATCCATTTCATCCCATTGATCAATAGTTTTACCTGCAGTTATTGCCTTGTTGGGAAGAACCTTGGCATAAATATGCTTGGTGTATACTGGAACGCAGTAATACTTACCTTTTTTTGTGAAGACATCCACCCTAACAATAGACGCGTTTTGAGAAAAGCCCTTGATATTATCAAAGCTAACACCACTGCCAATTGTTTCCTCAATATAAACCTTGTACACTCTGTTTCCTGGTGTGCCATCTGCCTTTGGCTTGAAAAATGGTTCCTTGAAGGCAAGCTTTGCGACGTTGTTGAATTGCTTTAGTCTTTCTAGAAGCGCATTGTACAACAATGGATCGTCCTTGATCAACTTTTGTGGATAACCTAAAATATTTCCGTCCTTACCAACTTTTAGTTCAACTAGCGGAGTTTTCTTTGCGTATTTTTGTGAAGAACCAGTCATGCGGGTGGAATATTTTGTTTCCTTGTGAATTGCTCCGGTTGCTTTGCGGTTAGGCATGCGAGATACAAAAATTGGATCAATATCTTGGGTGGTATAATTAAGTTTTCTTAGTACGGCAGAATAGAAGCTATCTTGTTGAATCATTTCCGCAGGGTTATCTGACAGTCTAAGTATAAGTTCATCTCTAAATCCATCATAAGGTTGTGGGATAAACCTAAACTTGCTATCATATTGGTCGTTGGTTAGCAATTCGCCTGTTTGTGGATCGGTGTAGGCGCGCTTGCCATTGTACCACAACGCATAGCGCTCCTTGTGTTGATTCCATCTGCTAATACCTTCTATTGTTCCTTGGCTCAAAGTTGCAATAACCGTGGCATCTAACGCGTGGTGTTTATTCCCCTCGCTACGAACCTTGGTAAGTCCCCAATTTTTGCGGCAGTAATCAGTAATACGACCGTTTACTGCATATACTTGACGAACTTTGCCCGCCACTGGCTGCAAAACAAGATTATCCTTTATCAAATTGTAGATAAATCTACTAATATATCTTGTATCGTTTAGATTTCGAGCCATCCACTCTTTTTCCGTTTCAGCACTAACAGATTTTTTAAGTAGATTTTGTTTTTTCTTTCTCAGTGCTGGAGATGAGTAGGTTGCATTTACATATGCTACAAATCTATCCCAACGTTCTGGATCTTGACCGAGATATTCGTATGGGGTTCTGTTGCGCTTATCTTGATTTTGTTTGCTTAATACCAATACCTTGTTGGATTGACTATCATCAAAACAACGGCTATATGGAATTATATGATCCACCTCTACGTATCCCACTTCGAACAATCGACTTAGATCCAATGGTTGTTGACTGTAAGCACACTTTCCTTGCTGTTGCTCGTACAGCTCGAACTTTACTACATCTTGCCATTTGGGATTTTGTAGTTGCAACTCATTTTGCAAACGTGCTAGTTTATCCTTTCTGTTTTTATCAAACTCCTGATTTTGCTTATCCATCCACTTGCGTTCTTCTCTGGTGCGAGACATATCCCTTGCCAACTCAACATTTACAATAGATGGAGAACCATACTTGCCAACAATAGCATTGATAACCTTGATTGTTTGGGATACTGATCTGCGTACAACAGGAGAGTTGATATCATTTATCATCTCTACAATTCCGGCCCCTTTTAGTTGGAGCATTTTTTCTCCTGATGTTGCAAGGGTGCTCAAACCTGCTTTCTGACAAGCATCGCTATATACAAAACCTTGTTCCAAATATGGTATTATTTGCTTGAGTGCCATCACGGACAAATGCCCATGACCATTTGGATCAAGATTGAGCAACTTATCTATTTCTTCTTCCGTTACCAAGTTTGACAATTGTTGTTTTCTAAGATTGTCACTTTTGTAATGTGTAAGTATTGTTGCAATTTCGTCCAATAGGTCAAAGTTGCATTTGTGTTCTTCGGACAAGCACTTTTGGATAGCTATGGTGTTTTTCATTGAGAAAAGCACCTTTTTCTTTTCTGTTTCTGCTAATTCTTCTCCTTCTTTCTTGGAAGAATAGGTAATGTTAAATATGCTTTCTGATGGCAATGCTAGTGCTTTTCTTGCGTTGTGATACTTAAACTCCGAAAGAGAGAACATCTGTCCATACAAAATTGCTCTTTCTTCCTCGGTCAACTTGCGCTCTTCCCCATTGGAGATAATGGTAATATTGTTAATTTTTTGCAATGCGGTAGCATATTCTTGAGTGTATGTTGCCTTGGCTGCTCTCAATTGTGGGTTTTTGCTAGACTTTGAGTAGTAAGTACAATATCCGACTAAATCGGCAAACCCTTCCTTGTGATAACGGCTTGGTGCGGATGGCCCTTCGTCAAAACTGCGCTGAGAAGTCAAGATGGCTAAATACTTTTGTATAAAAGCATCGTCAACCAAGTCGTGTTCCTTTTGCTTGTTTAAAATAAGTGTAACTTCGGAGACAATATCATCTCTGCTGAAACGAAAATTGTTGTTTTCTTCATGATTACGAACATTGTAAACTCTCTTTCCGTTTTGTTCAACAAAGCAACCGTTCTCAGAAGTATCAAGAAATATCATCTCTCCCCAAGTTCTGTAATTAGATGGCAATGTTCTTATTTTTTCATCTTTATCCTTTTTGCACTTGGCAAGATATGTTGCACCACGATGCTTTGCAAAATAAATAAGCAATCTGGTTATTTGACTTGGCTGTAGTTTGCTATCCAGACCGAGATAACGCAACTCAAAAAGGTCATCCTTGGATAGATGACAATTTTCAACAATATCCTTGCCAAATTGAATAGAACACAACTGTCTTACTCTTTCTAGGCGATGTGCACGACGCCTATTGCGACGTCTTGCCGAACGTTTAAGTCTGCGTTCTTCGGCTGGAGATGCTTTTGTTTTGGGAACTTCTGCTGCATCAAACGTACGAACACCTAAATCAACAATACGCTGTGGTTCTCCAAAATCATCACATTGCACAACAGACCAACCAACGGAAGCAATACCAATATCTAAACCCAACCTGTACTTCATAAATATTCTCCTAGTAAAAAGATATCCCCATAGCAAACACTATGGGGACAGAGCTTTACGGGGGTAATCCCCTTGTTTTAGTAACCTTATGTTTTTTGGTGTGATATAAGTAGGTTACGTGACTATTGTACTACTCTATTCTTGGGTTGTCAATACCCTTTTTGAAAATATATATGCTAATTTTCACTATCATTCTATTGGAATCAGCTTGCCGCCAACAAAGTAGCAAGGGGTAACACAGGTTAGACATTGCATTGTTTCCTTTACCTTGTAGCCCAAGGTATCGGCGTTGTGGCTGTCGCTACTAACCGTTACGTACTTGCCACCGCAACTAGCATAGTAGGCAATATGCTGAGAGGTTGCCATTGGCTCGGCGCATCCGTTACGCAAGGAAGAAGTGTTCATTTCGGGCACGATACCCTTTTCAGCACACAGCTTTAGTGTTTTTTGGATATATGCAGTATCTTCCACGTAGTCATCGTGATAGCGCCTTGGCATATCAATGTGGCCAAGCACGTCAAAACCGCCGCACTCCACCATATCGCGCACGCACTGATTGTAGATTGTTTCGTAAGTGCGCCTATCCACCCACTTATTTTCTGGTTGGTAATGCATTGGATAATGCACCGAACCGATGATCATATCCGGTTGCAAACTGCGCAAAAAAGCAAGCTCCTTTTGGTGCATGTGTGGCTCACTAATTTCAAAGCCGTTGAGCAAAGTTACGCGTCCTTGGTAAAGCTTGCGGACTTGTTCAATTTCGCGCTGTCTTTGTTCAAACAAAAACTCGTTGAAGGTGTTCAGTTGTCCGCACTCAATGTGGTCGGTAAAGCAAATTACGTCAACGCCCACCTTGATGGCTTGTTCGCAATACCCTTGCAAACTTTGGTGAGAGTCGAAGCTGTAGTGAGTGTGGGTGTGCATATCGCATACAAGTAGTTTTTTCATAACATCCCCCTTGTTGAACAAAATATACAACACAAAAATGGGGTTGTCAACCTTTTGTTACATAATATCCGCTAGACCGGCATCTGCAAGTTGCTCCTTGTCCCTGATGATGGTGTTAAGTAGCTTGCGTGGTAAATCTTTGTTTTGCTGAAAAATTGTGTTAAATTGATGGTAAGGGAAGGGGTGTGGATAGCAATCGGCACCAACTTCAATGGTAAAGGCAGGGATACCCAACGATTGTATACACCAATCCTTGTAGCCGCCAACGCTACCTTGGCTATCCACTAGTTGATACCCCGTGTAGGCGGAAAGCATATTGGCATACCGTCTGTCACGATGCCGAGCCAAACCCTTTTGATGAAAATCCCAGTATATTTGCTCACCCTTGAGATGGTAGGACAAGGTAACAAGAGGATTGAGCCGTTGGGTAAACTCCACCAATGCCCTACTTTCCGCAGCGCTCAAGGGGTGCTTGCCAACATAGTTTTGCGAGCCCTTGTAAAACTGATTTTGTTTTCCTTCCGACCAGTTTGCATCAAAATTGACGTTGAGGTCCACCCCGTCGGCATTAGCTTTCCACAGCGAAAAGTCCGTTGAACGATTGATTGCCAGCAGGTTGCTTTTGCGTTGCTTATCTTCAATAAAACCAACCCCTTCTTGGCACAATCGCACACCATCGGGATTGACCATAGGCACAAAATAAATTCCACCAAGCATAGAAGGATTATACTTTACCAGAAACTTGGCAAGATTTACCACCAATAGCGCCGTTAAGTGCTCCCTTGCGTGGATGGCCCCTTGCACTATCATACACTTGCCATTTTTGTTCCCTACAAAAATGTAGGGGATTGCTTGGTGCAACTCGCTTTCCCCCACAATCCCTGTTTCTATGCCGTATTTGCAAAAGTTTTGCACTTCTTCTAGCAAATTGCTATAACTAAACAAATCCCCACCCCAACAATACACTTACAAATACAATATGCAGTTACTGTCAAAATGTGTACAGTTTTGTCAAAATGATATCAACTAGCACCCTTTGTTTGTTCTGCAAATAACCACTTAACGCAACAAAAAAAGAACCTATTGGTGTTTTTCCAAAAGGTTCTTTTTGTTATGTTAACAATGTTAAATATGTGCAGTTATAGCATTTAATTGCGTTAGTTGTACAACTAGTCGTTGAGCATATCTGTATTTACAACACATACGTCCTTGAGATGACGGTACTTTTCGATGTAGTCCAAACCGTAACCAATTACAAATGCATCGGGAATTTCAAAGCCAACGTATTCTACTGGAATTTCTACACGTCTGCGAGATGGCTTGGATAACAATGTGGAGATACGAACACTGTTTGCACCACGTTCATACATCAAATTTTTGAGGTGGTTGAGTGTGAATCCGCTATCTACAATATCTTCCACAAGGATAATATCCTTACCCCTAACGTCGGTGGATATATCGCGTGTGATGGTTACAACACCGCTTGTTTCGAAGGATGCCCCATAACTTGATGCAGCCAAAAAGTCTACTGTGCAGTTTACGTCAATTTCCCTGATCAAATCCGCCATGTAGATCCACGCGCCCTTTAGCACACCGATAATTAGCAAATCTTTGCCTTGATAATCCTGTGTGATTTGTTGGCCAAGTTCCTTGATTCTTTCCTTAATTTGTTGTTCGGTTACCAATGTTTTTAGTACAATTTTGTCTGGTTGCATAGCGCTCGATGGTTACTCCTTGTGTAATGAAATATAGTAAGCATTGGTTGTATCGGTTACTTTTAGACTGTTGGATATTTCTACACCAACAATAATCAAAACGTTGTTTCCGCTTGCCACAACCACCAACTTGTCGCGTAGACGTTGTGGAATTTTTTTGTCTATCAAGTAGCGGTTGAGTGGTTTTGTTCCGCCACCAAACTTGGTAAACATATCCCCTTGTTTTGCAAAACGCACAACTGCATCCGCTGGAATTGCATCCAAATTGAACAGCTGCCCTTGTTGATTGTTATCTACAACTAGTGTTCCTACTGGTGTTGTCATACTTCCAACACAAAAAGGAAGGCAAAAATCCTGCAAAACTGCGTTATCTTCAACAAAAAAAGTAATTCTATTATAATCGTTTACTGCTACAAGGTCAAATGGTAGAACAACCTTTTTTCCACCAACATTTTGCGCCAACTCAACAATGGCTTTGAGATGAGTTTCTTCTATGTCGTAGAATATACCAAGTTGACGTACAACCTTGCCAATTACACGATATGCTATGCTTGGATGCTGAGTTAGTAGTTGAACTGGCACTTGTGCACAATTATCTTGAAATTGAACGGTAGAAATATCCGCTAGGCTATCCAAGTAATCGTCGTCCATGGCAATTCGGTTAGCAAACTTTACAATATTTTGCTGTGCGTTAGCGTGCACGTTGCTAAGCAATGGCATAACGTTGTGCCTTAGGTAGTTGCGAGCATATTTATCTTGGTTGTTTGTTTGATCCACCACAAATGGAACACTGTTATCCTTTGCATACTGCTCAATTTGTGCACGAGATAAGTCCAACAAAGGTCTAATATACCTTCCGTTTTGCCTACTAATTCCGCGAGCGCCACGAGCACCGGCACCACGCAACAAATGCATAACAATTGTTTCGGCATTGTCGTCGTTGTGATGCGCCAAACACACGTAGTCGCACTGCAACCCGTCCAACAATTGATAACGAAGTTGTCTTGCAGCGGTTTCTTCGGAAATGCCCTTTTCCTTGGCAAAAGCTGGAACGCTGGCATGCAACACGATGCAATCTACACCCAGCAGACGGCAATAGTTTGCAACAAAGTCGCAATCGCTTTGAGCTTCTTCCCTGATATGATGATTAACTGTGACAACAAAGAAATCTGGGCGTGGCAAAAGAGTGGCAAATTTGTGTAACATCACCATTGAGTCCACACCGCCACTAACTGCTAGCGCGTATTTTTTTGTAAGGTCAAGTTGATTCATAGTTGTTATTGTATACCCATTTGTTCAAGAGTGTTGCACATCAGCACAAACTGTTGTGTGGATAGTTCTTCGCCACGGCAATTTGCAGCAAAATTACAGGCAGTTAGCACGCTTTCCGCTTGCTCGCGCGACATCTTGAACCCTACCATAAGGTTGTTGACAAGTGTTTTGCGACGCATTGCAAATGCCACTTTTACCGTTTTGCGGAATAATTTGTGGTCGGAAATATCGTACTTGTTGCGATTGATATCAATACGCACCACGGCACTATCCACGTTGGGTTGTGGGTAAAATAGTTCACGTGGCAAAATGCGCGTTAACGTTACGTCCGCAACGGCATCTACGGCAACAGTAATTGCACCGTAATCCTTGGTTGCTGGACTAGCAGACAGCCTTTCGGCAACTTCCTTTTGTATGGTCAACGTAAGGCTTGTAACCTGTGTGCCTTGCTCGATAAATTGCATCAACAAAGGTGTTGTTATGTAGTAGGGGATGTTGGCAACAACCCTGTATGGGCCACCGCACATTTCTTCCACCTCCGACACCTTGTAGCGCATAACGTCGCCCATTACAACCTTTACGTTGGGACAATCGGCAAGGGTAATATTGAGGATTTTTTCCAAATTTCGGTCAATTTCGAAGGCAATAACCTTGTCGGCAGATTGGGACAAGGCGCGCGTCAACGTTCCTGCGCCAGCACCAATTTCCAACACGGTGCCACCTTGCACACCTGCATCTTCGCTAATATCAGCAAGCAAATTGTTATCCGTTAGAAAGTTTTGACCAAATTGTTTGTTGAACCTAAATCCTTTTTCTTTGAGTAGTTGTTTGATATCCATATGTTTGTTTTCGTAAGTTGTTTTTTGTAGTTAAATTGCGTTTTCTAGCGCATTGAAGTAGATGCCTAGTAGCTCCGAAGCGGACATAAGCTTGGGCACGGGGTAAAGTGGGTTTGCTTCCTTATCGGCATGAATTGCCAAGTTGCTTAGATGGTATGGTTGCAATGCGTCGATTTTTAGCTTTGCAGGGATACCAAGGTCGGCATTTAGCTGTTCGATTGCAGCAATAAATTTGTTTGCAGCAACAGCATTACTATCAGTATCAGCGGCAACGCCAACAAGTCTTGCTAGTTTTGCCAAACGCTTGTGACTAGACTTTCCAAAAGCCTTCAAAACGTGTGGCAACAGCACCGCATTTGCCAATCCGTGAGCCACACCATATTTTCCACCAAGAGCGTGTGCCAATGCGTGAACGTATCCCACGTAACCGCGAGTAAAGGCAAGTCCTGCCAGATATGCCGCCTTTTGCATATTGGAACGAGCTTGCAAATTGGTTCCGTTTGTTGTGGCTTCTTTGAGATTTTCAAACACAAGCTTTACCGCTTCTTCCGCTTGACGCTTGGTTGCACGTGTGTTTGCGTGATTTGTGTATGCTTCTACAGCGTGGGTTAACGCATCCATACCGGTGGTTGCCGTTAGCATTGGTGGCAAGCCTACTGTAAGGGTAGGATCTAGTATTGCATAGTGTGGAATAAGGGAAAAGTCGTTGATTGCGTACTTATCGTGAGTTTCACTGTCGGTAATAACTGCGGCAACCGTACACTCACTACCCGTGCCAGCTGTTGTGGGAACAGCAAAGAAAGGTGGCAGTTTTTTGCAAACTTTTAGTAGACCTTTCATCTTGTTTACGCTCTTTTTGGGACGAACAACGCGTGCGCCAATAGCTTTGGCACAGTCCATTGCCGAGCCGCCACCAAAAGCAAGGATGCTATCGCAATTGTTTTGTTTGTAGATAGCTAACCCTTCTTCCACTTGATTAACTGTGGGGTTGGGCAAAACACCATCATATACCGCATAGGACAAAATTCCTTGCGCGTTGTCGAAAAATGGTTGCAATGCTTTGCGCTCCAAAGCAGCCTTGTCACATACAACAAGGGGACGTTTTGCGCCATTTTGTTGCATAAAATCTACCGCATTTGCAAAGCTATTTTCTCCTTGCAAAATTTTGGGTTCGCGCCAAGGCATAAATGCCATGCCAACATACATGCCTGCTTGAAAAATTCTGCACCATATCTTTTTGAAAAATCTCATCTTGCGCCTCCCTTGAGCAACAAACATTGCCCATTATATATTTCCATTATACAACAAAATACAAAACATGTAAACCCAAAAGATAAACAACAATATCATTACTTGACAAGGCTGTAATCTACAATAGAAACAGTTAGCCTTGCAGACAAATATTGTGGCGATATTGTTCCCTTTTGGCGGGGTATGTGGTATAATGAATATAATAAGCATTGCGTTTTTGTTTAGACAATCAACAACACAACGGGAGATAAATTATGTGGAAAAACCTTAAATACTATATGAGTTTGATGCTAATGTGCATTGGTTGCGTTTTGCCAATGGCAATATTCAACCTGCCAGAAGAAGCCATGAGCGGCGCTGGTGCTCTTGTTGTGTTTTTTGCCGGCGGCGGTTTGGCATACTCCTTGTTCAAAATGTATTTTGAAGAATATCAAGGAGAAATGTACGAAACAGATGAACGCCTTGCAAACGTGCTGTCACTTATTTTTTCCATCATCTCTGTTGGACTAAACATCCTTGTAATGAGCTTGTACAAAGAGTCGTCACTATTTGGAATTTTGAACTTCCTAAACGAGTTTAGTGGCGACGTTGGCGAATTCTACTTGCGACTAGTAACCGTCATTTTTTCCGGATTGTCATTGTTCCCACTATTTTTGATATCCGTAGAATCCATAGACACGGCCATTTACGATTGGAAACGCACTACATATATCAACGGAAAACCCGTAAAGAGCGAAATGGTTTCCCACTCCTGCAACGAATCCAAGGCGGCATATTTCTTTACCACCGTTTTGGTTGGTATGACTGCTGTTGTAGGTACATCTTTGAGCGTTGCTATCATTGTTTTGGGATTGAATATTGGCTCCTTTATCAACGGAAAGGCAAAGAAAATACCTCAAATCCTTGGAGTTATTGGCGCTTTAGCCGTAACAGCTGTTGCTATACTTGGAACACTAAGAACAACAGCCATCGTTAACTTGGATATTACTGTAGCTGGTCAACTGATGCCAATTGTATTTGCAGGTCTTGTTGTACTGTTCTTTACTATATACTTCAAAGTTGAATTTTTGGGGAGAGTTTTACCGCTAATTCTTGCTGTATTCCTGATGATTTTTGCAAGCTGGATTGTAAGCTTATTTGCAGCAAAGCTTGTTAACGTAATTTACTTTGCTCTTGCAAATCCTGTCCCAATTGTGTAACCTTACATTTGTTAAATAATAAATGCTGCCTTCTTTTTGAAAGCAGCATTTTTTTGTTTACTTTATATAGAAAAGCTTTCTTGCAATTCGCGGTTTTTTATTTCTTTTAGTAGCTTTCGCAGAAGAATAACGGACAAAATTGCCGTAAACATATTTACACCAACAAAGTTGAACCAAATTCCGTCCAAACCAAAGCTCCACAATGCGCCAAGAATAATCACAGGGAAAACAAACGCTGTGCCAACGGAAATAACCGTTGCTTGGAAGGGCTTTTTGATAGCACTAAACAAGCTTTGCGTGACCACGCCAAACCAACGGAACAGGTATGCAAAGCAAAACAATTTGATTGCATAGGTGGAAACTTCCAACAAAAGAACGTCTTCCGCCTTGACAAACCAAGATGCAATAACATCGGGGAAGAAGAACAAAAAGGCTGTGGAAACAAATCCCACTACCGATGCGCCAATGTAGGCACATTTGGATATGCTCTTTACCCTGCCGTAGTCCTTTGCACCCCAGTTGTATCCTAGCGCTGGCGCAAGAGAATCGGCAATGCCATACAGCAATGGCCAGCAAAGGTCGCTGGAGTACATAAGTACCGCATAAACGGCAACGGCTGTTTGTCCACCATCTTTGCCAAAGACCTGTTCGCCAAGAGTCATCAAGGAAATGTTGATCAAAATTGATGTGATACGACCGGAAATGTTGTTCAAAAATACTGGTGAACCACAGGAAGCAATCTGTTTTACCATACCCGAGCTAAACTTGGGCTTGGTAAACTTGAGCAAAGCTTTGTTTGCAACAAAGGGAATCATTGCAACGATGGAACAAATACTCATTGCTATTGATGTGGCAAGGGCGGAACCTACAACACCCATCTTGCACACAAGCAAAAAGAAGGTGAGTAGTCCCAACGTGAGCAAGTTGGATACAATGTTGATAATCATGCTTGTTTTTACGTAGCCGCTGATACGCAAATAGTTGTCCATTGCAAAGAATATTGCAGAAAGTGGACTGCACAATGCAACTGTGCGTAGGTAATCTACCGAAGTTGCCAGTAAATCCCCTTCGGCACCCATAAGCATAGATAGCGGCACCGCTGCAAAAAACATGATGCTACCCATCAAAACGGATACGCAAAATATCATTATCACCGAACAGGTAAACACGTTGTTGGCAGTTTTGTAGTCCTTTTTGCCTAACGCCACCGAAATAGGAGCTGATGCACCAACACCAATCAAGTCGGCAAGGGAAAAAGTAATCATAACAAGTGGCATGGCAATGTTTACTGCAGCAAAAGCACCTTCGCCAAGAATTTGGCCGATGAAAATGCCTTCGATGATACTGTAAATGGACATAGCAAACATGCTTATCATCCCAGGCATTGCCACAACAAAAAACAGCCGCCAAGGCTTCATTGTGGCATACATTTTTTCCGCTTTTACACTCATTGTTACTCCCTATTTGCTGTGGTATTGATACAAAAACTTGTACACAAAATATTGATGAGCCGTTGTGTTGGGTAATTTGCACACTATTTTTTGCACATCAGGCTATATTGTAGTTGATTATTCAAAAAGAATCAACTGATATTACTACATTACAGCAACAAAAACTCCGTTTAATTTTGCGTATAGACCAAAGCTCGCAATTCCGTTATCGCTTATAGTTTTTACTCGTCTACACAAGTAATCGCACCACTCTTGACAAATTTGAATAATAATTGTAAACTTGTAGTATCTGTTTTGTAGGAGATTTTTGCTATGCTGTACTTCCGCGAAGATCGCGTTAGGTGGTGGATAAGAGTTTTGGCTTGGCTTGCCCTTGTAGGACTTTGCTTACTTGTTGGCACCATTTATCCCAACTGGGTGGGCCTTAGTGACGCCGTTTTGCTTCTATTGTTTGTTCCTATACTATTTGTCAATTTGGCTTTTCCCGTTGACAAAAACTTTTGCGAATGGATGTGGAAGCTATCCTGTTTGCTGATGACTGGTATTGGTGTTTTTTACCAACCAACATCTCAATTTGGCTACGGAATGCGCCTTGCTTGTTCTCTTGTTGTAATACTAACGCTTATTTATGCCATTTTTGGCAACAAATTGGTGCTGTTTGCATCAGAACGTGTGGCAAAAGCCTACGATATTCTCACCGGTGCGGTAATTGTAGTGGCGCTTGTAATATCCCTTTTCGTTACCGAAATTCCTGGGCTAGGAATTCCACTCACCATCAAAGAAAACAACTATGTTATTCCCGTAGACGTTGCTCTTTATGTGATTGCACTGCTTAGATACGGCCCACTTTACGATATGATTGAAAATATCGACGACAAGCAACGTGGCTTTGTTCATAAGGGTGGCAGTCGCAGCAGTAGCTACAACAGTAGCGATTACAGCTCAAGTAGCAGTTACAGCAGTTCTCGTTCCAGCAGCGCACCACAAACAAACTGTCACAAGTGCGCCTACCACACCAAAACAAACCCCAGAACAGGACTTTGGGGCGGAGACTTTTGTGGCCTAACGGGAGAGCCTCTTGGCTACTTCGATATGGAATCGGGCTGCTCCAACTATACAAAAGGACGTTAGCCCTGCAACACTGTCGTTAGCCACTCCACTCAACACATAATACAACTTAACCAAAAGACTCCCTTTCGAAAGTGAAAGAGAGTCTTTTTTTTGCAAATATATATTGTTAATTACACCTTCATTGCACTTAATTTGTTTTCAATCAAACAAACATCGGTCGGAAATATCGCCAAGCAACGCAGTTGCGAACGCCCAGCGGAAAAAGAAAAGACAACCCAATCAAGAGTTGTCTTTTCTTTTGGAGCTGATAACGGGATTTGAACCCGTGACCTCGTCCTTACCAAGGACGTGCTCTACCTGCTGAGCCATATCAGCATATTAAGTTTTTTGTTTTTACGCTAGACCATTATATATTGTTTTCGTAGCATTGTCAAGGTTTTTTGACAATTGAAACCACACTATTGCTTGGCAAAATGCGAAAAATAAAACCATACAGCAAACATCTTTCTCGGCGGTGTTTTATTAATAAAAATAATGAAAAATAAATATTTAGAATATTTGTTCTAAACAGTTGACAAAGGGCATTTTTGGGGTGTATAATACTGAAACAATGCAAAAATAACGGCAAATTGATGCTAAAATACTATTTTTTGCTAAAAAGGGAAATAACTTGAAACACATGGATGACAACAAAACATACTTTTGTATAGATATGAAGTCCTTCTTTGCCTCGGTAGAATGTGCCGAGCGTGGGCTAAATCCATTTGAAACCAATCTTGTTGTAGCGGACGAGTCGCGCGGGAGTGGTTCCATTTGTCTTGCAATTTCCCCAAAAATGAAGGCAATGGGTGTAAAAAACCGTTGCAGAGTGTTTGAAATTCCACAAAGCATTGACTATATTTGCGCCAAGCCACGCATGCAAAAGTACATTGACTACGCAGGGGAAATTTACCGCATCTACCGCCAATACGTTAGCAAAGATGATATACACATCTACTCCATAGACGAAGATTTTATCGATGCAACGGACTACCTAAAGTTATACAACCTAAAGCCAAAACAATTTGCCAAGCGCCTGACGGATGAAATTTGGCAAAAGTTGGGAATCCCTGCAACTTGTGGTATAGGAACAAACCTATATTTAGCAAAAATTGCACTAGATATAACGGCAAAAAAGGCCCCCGATCACATGGGGTATTTAACAGAAGACGAATTTATCCGCACGTTGTGGCACCACACCCCAATAACAGACTTTTGGGGGATTGCCAAGGGCATTGCGGCGCGCCTAAACCACTACGGCATATACGATATGGAAGGTATTGCCCACGCACCACCCAAGCTACTCAAAAAGGAATTTGGAATAAATGCCGAACTGCTAATAGACCATGCCTGGGGAAAAGAAAGCTGCACAATGAAGGAAATACACAGCTACAAAAGTAAAAGCAAGTCTTTTTCCAACTCGCAAATTTTATTTGAAGACTACTCCTTTGAAAAGGCGAAATTGGTGTTAGTAGAAATGTGCCTAAACGGCTGTCAACGGATGATGGCAAACCACGTTGTAACCAACAGCGTAGGCATAATGGTTGGCTACTCCAAAAACGTAATAGGCCCAACAGGCGGCAGTAAAAAGATGCTTCAAACCACAAACGTTTTTAGCATCATCAGAACATACGTAGAAGAACTTTTTGAAAGTACCGCCTTTAAGGATGTACCAATAAGGCAGTTAAGCATCTCTTTTGGTACAATTTGTGACGAGTGCTGCGAAGGCTACGATATGTTTACCGACCTTGATGCCATTGCAAAAGAAAAGCGTGCCGAACGAGCCGCACTAGAAATTAAGGAGCGCTTTGGCAACAATGCAATACTTAGAGGAATGGACTTATTGGATGGCGCAACAGCGAAGCAACGCAACAAGTTGATAGGAGGACACAATGGCGAATAAGGTCAATAGAGCGGCACAGTTTTTGCCTTTTGATGCACTAAAAGGGTTGTCGGAAAAAATTGCTCAAGTGGAAGAAGAACTATCACGCGTGGAAAAAATTGAACTATCCGACTACCAAAAGGAAATGCTGGATGAAACGTTACAAAAGCTTCGTGTTGGAAGTGTGGTAAACATAACCTTTTACTTCAACTCCCACTACGTACAGGTAGAAAATGAAGTGGACGACATCAATCTTCCACAACGATACATTTCTATCAACCACACAAAAATTCATTTTTCGGATATCTACTCCATGGATATTGTGGAAAACTGATAACACAACAACTTTACTTACATCGCTAATGCTGCAAGGCGTAGTAATGTGGGATGATTTGTATATTGTTTGTTAAAAAAAAGAGCGACTCCTATTTGTGGAGTCGTTCTTTTTTGATCCTGTTGATAATTGGCTAGAGTTGCTACTGTTTTTATTTTCCTGTTAACCCAAAGTTGCAACAAAAGTTATTCTTTGTCGTTTTGGTTTGTTTTTACTGCACGACCATCAAAAAAAATAACCGCTACTCAAAATGGAATAGCGGTTAGCAAAAATCAAATTTTAGAGGAGATTCTATCTCTTGTCGCGACGGCGGCAAAGGTACAAATCAAGTTTGTCCTTCATATTATCTGGCATGGTTCTTTCTACAGGCAACATAACTGCGTTTGCCATGCGGTTAGCAAAAGCAATGATAAAATCAATATCTTGTTGGATATGTTCTGCCTTGATAACGGCCATTGTGTCGTAGCTGTTGTGGATTGTTGCTGTGTTGCTTGGCGCAAGGCGAGCAAATGATACTGCAGGGATACCATTATCAGCAAATGGAGTGCTGTCGCTTGAGTAAACGTCCTGTCTGGCGGTTATTCCACGACCAACTTCCTTGGCAAAATATTGGATGTAGTGAACAAGTTTTTCTTCGGATGTGCAGCAAGCAATGAAGTTACCCATGATGCTACCAATCATATCCAAGTTGATGTTGAGAACGATGTTATCCAATTCATCTTTGTGGTCGGCACAATATGCCTTTGCACCAAGAAGACCACGTTCTTCGCTGCCGCACCAAACAAAGCGCAAACTGTGGCGATGTGGATGAGATGCAAAGTATTCGGCAATGGCAAGGATACCAACAGAGCCTGTCATATTGTCGTAAGCACCTTGGGACAAGCTTGTAGAATCGTAGTGAGCAGTAAATACAATTGTTTGGTCAATTTCGCCTGGAATATCCAAAACAACGTTGTGACTATCCGCTTCGCTTTCCACTTGGTCAATAGTGATTTTTGCGGTAGTTGCACCGCTATTGATGATGGCAATGGCAGATTTGGCATTGATATTTACACCCAACAATCTGTTGCCGTTGTGTACTTGCTTGCGTAGTTCGCGATGGTCAATATCGCAGTCGGAGTAGTTGGCATTTCCGTCATACGTGATAAAACCAACTGCACCATACTTTAGCAAATCTTGATATACCCAATGTCTTAGATAGGTATCAATCATAACAATCTTTCCCTTGCAAAGACTAAGGCTATAACTATCGGTATTGGTAAGGTAATACAATGGAGCTTCTACCGTTCCACTACCACAACAAAGGTATCCCTTGCACTCAACAGCCTTTCCATCAACTTCCAATGTTGCGCTGTTAATGTACGCAACTGGCACCTTAAATGGCTCTAGTTGTGCATTTAAACCAAGTTCCTTGCACTTTTGTTGAAGATATTGTGCACATTTTAGTTCTTGTGGGCTACCGCCTGTTCTAACGTAAGCTGTGTCGGTAAAAATACTCATAAGTTGTTTGTTATCCATTGTTTTTCCTCCGTATAGTAAACCGCACAACACGTAACGTGCGGCAAAGTTATGACAATATTATACACCCACAAACCCTTTTGTGTAAAACATATCCTGCCAATACAAAAGTGAAAAGTGGGTGTTTGTGTTCTTGTTTTTATAGGGTGTTTTTTCAATCTGTGTAAAACGCACACTTTAGGATATTATCCAGCACACCTGTTGTGCTTCGTGCCTTTCGGGAATTTCCAGTTTGGAAAGCATATGCTCAATAGCGTCTTGCGGTACACTTCTATCTCTATTTAAGTTGCGTTGCAATCCCCCTTGCCAATCGGTTTCCAAAAATACAATTTTTACGTTTGCGCCATACCCTTCGAACAAACCTACAAGTTTGTTACGAGTGTCCTTGGTGACGTTTGTCGCATTCCACACAAAGGGTGTTTTGTTACGCAAATACTCCTTGGCTAGTTGCTTAGCTTGAGCTACAACTGGACCTTGTGGCTTGGTGGGAGCAATACCCAACTGAGCACGAATATCGTCCAAACAAACTACGGGAAGCCCCTGCAAATGTTGTTCTACAAAGGTGTCCTTGCCACTTGCAGGAAGTCCGCAAAGTAGCGTTACTGTTCCCCAACTATCATCGTACAAGGTATCGTTTTGCCAGGTGGTTTTGCCAACAAAATAGGCACGTTTGGAAAAGTCGGTGCTAAAGTCGTGAGGATTTTCCCACACACCAGCTTCTTCTGCCAACAGTTTGAAACACTCTATTCTTTCCAAATAATCACTAACATCCCTTCCTTTGCGACCAAGCGCATCGGCTTTTTCCAAAATATACAGCAATTTCATAGAAAAATAGGGGATTAACTCTCCGTTACTGGCTATTGCAAGCATTTTTTTTGGATGAGTTCTTTCCTTTAGTGCAAAGGGTGGAAAGGAGTGATACTTAATTAGCAAACACACAGCTTCCCTTGTGTTGCGTTTTTCTTCCGTTCCAGCAAGGTCAAAGGTTGTCCACAGTAGCTGTCTGACAATATTTGCGCCAACAATGGCATGGCGAGGAGAGGTTATTTGACCCTCTTCTACCCTGGTACATTGTGGCTTGCCTATGTCGTGCAACAATGCAGACAAAAACAGCACTTGTTGCTCCATTTTGTTGCATGCCTTGTACTCCTGCAACTTGATAAGTTGTTCACAAACAAATTTTGTGTGCGCAAAGACATCCCCTTCTGCATGATAGACGGGGTTTTGTGGGGTTTGCCGCATTTGTTCAAACACCTTCCCTAGTGGGGAAGCCCAAAGCTCATCCCACCTTATTGTGGTTTCGCCCTGTTGCGGAAAACAACTTATTAGGTTGTCAAAACAGTTATTGTTCATCTCGTAATTTGTTTGGTACAATTGGCCTACTTTGCCAATGCGATTGCGAATTGTTTACACATTGCAAAAATGACGCACGAACGTACTTTACCCTGTTTGTCACTACGCCATTTTCTTCCACCTTGATATACAATCCTTCCATAGTTGTGGACGGATCGGTTTGAAATAGTTGTAGCTGTACATCCAAATCCATTTGTTTTGCTATGTTTGCCAGTACTTCTAGGTGGTTATCGGATATATAGTTGGAGTGGCCGAGCAATGACAAAATTTGCTTTTTGTTAGTAAACGTGCCCCTTGCTAACACCGGCACAGAGCTAATAATGCCCATTTTGTTGGTAAGCGCCCTTCTGCTGTCGGTATCCAAAAAAACACCGCGCTCCTTGTCGAAAATATCAAACTCCACAAAATAATGTGGCAAAAGGTCGTAAAAAACGGTGTGCTTGGCGTACATCCACTCCCCGTACATAATGTAGCGAGTATCCAACACGTCGAAAAGCTTGTCGGCATTGTTGTGCGCCCACTGCTTGAGCAGGTTATAGTGACGCTCCCTGTACCCACCCATCAAATAGTGGCCACGGCTTTGCAAAAGCAACTGACCATCCGAGCCAAAGGATATTGCACAATTTGCTCCATCTATTTTTTCTTCTATTACAATGTTTTTGCCAAGAATCTCCTCAAAGGGAATCTGGCTCAAATCTTCATCCCCCGGTTGCAACCTTGACCCTTCCAAGTGGGGCGTGCGGGGATATTTTTTGATTTTGTCTTCTGTCATAATTATCTATCCTTTCTTTGCAATGGCAACAAGGTGTCCCATAACTCCATCAAAGGAAATATTATGCACTCCTGCCGCGGCAAATAATTCAATTAGCCTATCCTTGGTTAACAGATGAATATGCTCGGGGTTGTCGTCTTCCTTAGATGGAACGGTAACCACAACGTAGTGTTTGGCAATGTTCACGGCGTTGCAAACTGCCTGTTGAACGTTGGGGATATGCTCCAACACTTCCAACAAGGTTACAACGTCAGCGCTAGAGGAAGCAAGTGATGTTGTGGAAATATCCGCCTTGACTACTGACAGGTTGAACACACCACCGTTGACCATATCTTGCAACATATCCACGCGCTTGTCCAAAATATCCAAACTGGTTACGCTAACCCAAGTAAACTCATCAATAAATGGCAACAGAAACACTCCGCGTCCGCTACCCACGTCCACAAGAGATTGTACACCAATGCCTTTCAAAAATCCCAGCACCTTTGTTACACGTGGCAACAGTCTATTTGTCCTTTTGAAATGATGAAGCTTTACGCCATTTTGGTGGGCAACGTCCAATATTTGCTGGCATTGCTCTGTGGTTAGTTGGGATAGTGGCAAATGCAATAATTGCGCTGGCAACAGCTGTTGCTTGCCTTGTCTAATCAAATTGCCACGAGCTGCCGCAACTGCAAAATGCGTATAATATCTTTCCATGCCAATACCCCCTGTAAAATTATTTGATAACATTATATCATAAATACAGATAGTTTTTCAATAAAACAGCAAAAAAGTTGCCACAAATACGCCGCACAAGGCATTTAGTTGACAAGTTATCTTGATGCCCTACCCAAAACGACAAAAAAACGGACTTGTTGATTGTTACAAGTCCGCTGTTATTATCTCATTAACTTTGATTTGCGCAAAATTTTTACTAGCGCAACAAGGCATCCGCGAAATAGCAAGTCTAGCGGGATAACTGCAAGTTGCATGATACCCACAATAATCCATACAAGGCCGTTGGCAGTAAGAGTTTGCCACACATCGCCAAACTGTACAAATAGGCTAAGACACAATGCCGTAAGCAGAAGTCCTACTTCTAGCAAAACATAGTACAGCACCCATTTGAGCCAAGCAGGCATAAATTTTTGCTTTTCCATTTGCACTTCTACAACCGTTTTGTCTTCCCCCTGTCCAAATGGATCTTCCACGGTGGACGGGGTGAACTTGGCTGTAACTTTGAACGATTCGGCACACACCTTGACAATGGCAAAGGGCATACAAAAGGTTACAATGGGCACAACCATATACAAGTTGAATTGGATGGAAAAGAAAATGCCCAATATTGATGATGCAGCATAGCAAAGCAAGGTGTATTTTCTGCTGCCAAACGCAAGCATTGGCACAACAATGGCAAGGGATGCAACCATTGCTAGCAACAAAATGAGCCATCTGGCAAAGGGCAAAGCCGATACTACCAAGCACAACGTTGCCACAGCACTACACATGCCGCAAACGGAAATAATCTTGGCTTTACTCATGGTTAGCAACCGCCACCCATACATTGCATGCAGTTACAGCAAGCATTGCACAACAAGCAGTCTCCGCAGGAGCTACCTGTGCAAGTTCCGTTGCCTGCGCCCATATTGCTGTAGTTATCGTTTGTTGGACGAGAAGTTGTGCGCATTTGGTCAGGGCTGATTGTGTTGGAAGCAAGGATGCGAGTTAACTTTTCCAAACTTTGTCTGTAGCGAGCATTGTTTGGATCCATTTGGCAAGCAAGCTCTAGTTGCTTTTTGGATTCCAAAAACCAGTTGCGCTTGTAGAACAAAATGGATTGGATGTAGTGCCACTCGGCATCTCGTACAGAACGTTCGTCAAGCAACGCTTGTGCTTCTTCCAATCTGCCGGTAGAAATAAGCTCTTGAATTTGAGTGTAGTCGTTATCGTCAAAGAAATCTCTGGATTGATTTTGTTCTTCGCGTGATGTCAAAATATCACGATAAGCAACTTCTATTTGTTGAAGTCTTTCGCAAGCTTCTTCCCCTTCTTCGCCGGGCAAAAATCTATCGCGTTGGTATTGCGCGCGCAGTTCCTTGTAGCGAGATTCTACTTGCTCCATAGATGCGTTTGTTGGCAAGCCCAATATTTCGTATGCGTTGTAGTTCATGTTTACTCCGTAACAATTTTTTGTTTTATATTATTTAGTATTTCCGCTGTGCGTTGACGAATATTTTGAAATAAAATATTGGTAAGCACACAATGGTATTTTGTAAGACTAAGGTCGTTAAAGCACTGTGCTATGCGGTTTAGAACGGCGTACATTGTAAATTGTATGTCCGCAATGTGTTCCGTTAGCTCGTTGACAGCGGACAAAGAATAACAACTTACAAATGGGTTGTACTGCTTGTGCTTTAGGTCCTTTTCAATGTCGTCCAGTGCATCAATCAAGTATATCCACTTGCCCAAGTTGTAGCAAAGGTTTTGCGCAAATTCGCTATCATTTTCGCCAAGAGTCAACGAACAAAAGTCCTGACTCAACACAGCAAAGCTGTGTGCCACTTGGTCGATACTGCTACAACCAGATTGCTCCAATGCGCGAAGCTCGGTGTACCTGTTACAAATTGTTTGATCTAGCTGTGGCCACATTTTTTTTGCCATTTTGTATGCGCGAGAAAAGGCAGAAAGTGCAACCTTCTTTTTGAAACTTTTGTCATCCACAACGTCGTCGTACAAGTTCCATCTGGTAAGTAGCACGTTGGCAATGGCAAGCTTGTCGGTTAGCTCGTCGTTAGCTACCATTGTTTGCTTCCGTACTGGATGAGCAAAACAGCGACTTTTTGTAAGCTCTACATCTGCTTGCAAAATGCTGTGAAAAAGCACGTTGAAGGTGTTGATATCGTTTGTGATAAACATACGTGGGATGTTGCCAAATAGTTTTTTGGTTGAAAAACACAAGGCACACATAAATGATTGCCACAATCCGCGCTGTCCATCCTCAATATTTTTTTTATCTATATCTAGGTATCCAAACATTGTTATCTAATTTTTGGCACAAAGCCCACCTTGCGGTAAACCTTGGCAAGAGTTTTTGCTGCGATACGTTCAGCCTGCTCTGCACCAGCTTTCAAAACGCTTTCCAAATATGCCTTGTCTGCAATTAGACGGCGTTGTTCATCCTGGATTGGTTTTACAACGGCAATAACAGCATCGGCTACCGCTTGCTTGAATACACCATAGCCTTGTCCCGCAAAGCGTTGTTCCGCTTGTTCGATGGTTTCGCCACTTGTCAAGCTGTAGATGGTTAGCAGGTTGGAAATAGCAGGCTTGTCTTCACCAAAGCGAACAACTGTGTCGCTATCGGTAACGGCACGCTTAAACTTGCGAGCAATTGTGTCGGGATCATCCATAAGGCTGATAACGGCATTTTCGTTAGGATCGGACTTGGACATCTTGGAAAGTGGATCTTGCAAGCTCTTTATACTGCTACCTTGCTTGAATACCAAACCTTCGGGCACAACAAAAGTTTCGCTGTAACGATTGTTGAAACGTTCCGCCAAGTTGCGTGCAAGCTCCAAGTGTTGAATTTGGTCCTTGCCCACAGGAACAAGATCTGTTTGGTACAAAAGGATATCTGCCGCCATCAAAACAGGGTAGTTCATCAAGCCCATGTTAATATTATCGGCGTGTTTCCTTGATTTTTCCTTAAATTGAGTCATGCGATTGAGTTCGCCAATGTAGGAAATTGTGTCCAACACCCAGCAAAGTTCGGCATGTTGAGGAACGTGCGATTGAATAAACAATCCACTCTTAGTGGGATCTACGCCACAGGCAATGTACAAAGCAACCAAATCCATGGTGTTTTTTCTAAGCTCTGCTGCCACTTGTGAAACGGTTATTGAGTGCATATCTACAACGCAGTACAAGCAGTTGTATTGGTCTTGCAATGGCCCCCAGTTGCGGATTGCTCCCAAGTAGTTGCCAAGTGTGATTTTGCCTGTAGGTTGTACACCGCTGAAAACGGTCTTTTTGATTGCGTCCATAATAATACCTCTTTTGCCAAATATTGTTAGTTTTATGCTGGCACACCGCGCAAATAAGTACATACTGCGCTATTTTATATAATATCACTAATATTATTTGTTGTCAATAGAACAACCACCGCACCAGACACAAGAAAAACATTATTTGAAAAATAAAAAGCACCACTGTGTAGTGATGCTTTTTTTGTTTGTAATTGTGTAAATTATCTTGCAGCCTTGATTGCAGCGGATGTTCCGTAGTAGATCATAGCGCCAGAAAGTTTGATTGTCCAGTCGGAATCTTTGGAATCCTCGTCTTCTTCTGCAGCATAATCTTGCATCTTTTCCCATGCAGCTTCAGCAGCTTCTTCTGTTTCGAAGTAAACGATTGTAACGTGTTCAAGTTTGTCCTCTTCGTCGCCTTCGCCTTCTACAAGAAGAGAACCTGTAACAACGCAATCAACATCCTTGAAACCCAAAAGAACAGGAAGATTAATAACTTTGTAGCCGTTTTCTTTCAAAGCAGCTTCTGCCTTTACTGGATCAGCATTTGGAGCGCATGCAACAAATACTACAAGAGACATGATTGCAACAAGTGCAAGTGCAAGAATTTTAGTAAACTTTTTCATAATAAATTCCTCCTTAATCGGTTGAGTATATTGTAATTGAAATATATGCAATTGTCAATGTTGATTGACAAAATAATTTGGAAAATTAATTTAATGCTACCTTTTTCACTGTTATATTTGTGAAATATATAAGCACAACAGATGTTATTTGTTTTTTGGAGCTTTGGCAAGCAACGTAAAGTACCTGTCATCGCCATCGGGAAAAACGGTTACAATCTTCTTTCCCTTGTTTTGTGGATCTTTGGCAAGTCGAACAGCTGCAACGATGTTAGCTGCAGAAGACAAACCACAGCAATAGCCTTGTTTTAGGTTGAGTGTGTAGAACATATCCATTGTTTGCTCGTCCGTTACAAGTTCGATGCTATCTACAAGATCGGGCTGATAAAGCTTGGGAACAAACCCTGCACCAATGCCTTGAATTGCGTGTTGTCCCTTTTCCCCTCGGCTGATAATTGGACTGGATGCTGGCTCTACCCCAACAATCTTGCAGCTAGGAAAGGCTTGCTTTAGCTTGGTTGCTGTGCCAATAAGTGTACCGCTGGTTCCAATACCTGCAACAAAAATGTCCACGTTGTCAATTTGATTGACAATTTCTTCCCCAGTGGAAACAACGTGAGCTTGCACGTTTTGTGGATTTTCAAATTGACGCATAAGCAAATGCTTGGGTTGACTGGCAAGTTCTTCGGCCATATCCACAGCACCTTGCATACCAAGAGCGCCTTCGGTTAGCACAAGTTGAGCACCAAGTCCTTGCAAAAGATTGCGACGTTCTTCGCTCATTGTATCGGGCATGGTAAGTAGCACCCTGTAGCCACGCTTTGCACCAATGTAGGCAAGGGATATTCCCATGTTACCGCTGGTTGCTTCCACAATTGTGTAGCCCGGCTTGAGCAATCCATCTTGCTCAGCTTGCAAAATCATTTGCAATGCTGGACGATCCTTGATGCTACCAGTAGCATTTTGCGTTTCGTCCTTTACAAAAATGTCTGCTTCAAAATCTTCTTCATAGGGAATAAGGGGTGTGTTACCTATACCCAATGGTGTTGCGTGTTTGTAAAAATCCATAGTGGTTTTACCTCGATAATTGCATAGTTTGGTTGTTAAATAGACTTGGTTGTAGTACTAAAGTAAATAAGTGTGCAAATATAACTCAAAACATAACTACTAACAAATTACAACAAAAGGGCGACATTTCGCCCTTGTTGCTAGTATGTTTATAAAATAATATTTACAAGTCTTCCTGGAATTACAATAACCTTCTTGGGGGTTGCTCCTGCAAGAAGTTCTACCACCTTGCTGTCGGCAAGCACCAATGCTTCTAGTTGCTTTGGAGAAAGGGTTACGTCAACTGTGATACGTGTCTTGGGGCGGCTGTTAAATTGAACAAGCATTTCAGCTTCGGCAACCTTTGTTGCACTTTCGTCATAAACAGGGAAAGACTCAACAATGATGCTACCGCTGTGTCCAGTTTGTTGCCACAATTCTTCGGCAAAGTGTGGAGCAAGAGGGCAAAGCATCTTCAACAAATCGTCCACTGTGTCGCGGTAGAGTTTGCTGTTCTTTGCTGGTTGCGCTTCGTACTTGGACAATGCGTTTACAAGTTCCATCATACGAGCTACCGCTGTGTTGAAGGAGAATTGTGGGTAATCGGCATCCACAGCCTTGATTGTGCAATGTCTTACACGATTGAGTTCCTTTTCCGCAGCACCAAATTGCTCTGTTGTTGGATAATCTGCATAAGCTGCAAGTACGTATCTTTCGGCACGGTCCAACCACTTGTTGATAGCCTTGATGCCGTCTTCTGACCATGGGCCACCTTCGGTGTACTTAAAGCCAAATGCCATGTATACACGGAAAACGTCTGCGCCAAATTCGTTTACATATTCGTCTGGGCTGATAACGTTGCCGTGAGATTTGCTCATACGATTTCCATCTGGTCCCAAAATGATACCTTGGTGAACAAGGGACTTAAATGGTTCGTCAAAGTGTAGATATCCCATATCGCGAAGTGCCTTGGTGATGAAGCGCGCGTACAACAAGTGCATGCAAGCGTGTTCTGCACCACCAACGTACTTGTCTACTGGGAGCATCTTGTCGATCCACTCGGTGTTGAAAGGTTCGCTGTTGTTGTGAGCATCTGGATAACGAAGGTAGTACCAGCTGCTGCAAACAAACGTATCCAACGTGTCGGCATCGCGAGTTGCTTGAGCACCGCACTTGGGACAAACAACGTCATGAACAAACTTTTGGTGTTTAGCAAGTGGGCTGGTTCCATCTGGACGGAATTCAACGTCGTAAGGAAGTTTTACTGGAAGGTTTTCATCCAATACTTCGCCACAATGTGGGCAGTGAATTACAGGGATTGGAGCACCCCAGTATCTTTGACGAGAAACAAGCCAGTCACGCAAACGATAGTTTGTTTTTAGTTCGCCCTTGCCCATTGTTGCAAGTTCTTCTACCACAGCAACACGACCTTGTTCGCTTGTTAGACCATCGAACTTGCCGCTGTTGCACATTACGCCGTAGTCGCAGAAAGGCAGGCTGTCGTCAACGTCGGCAGTTGCGCCCTTGATAACACGGTTGATACCCAAGTTGTGCTTTTGTGCAAACTTGTAGTCGCGTGCGTCGTGTGATGGTACACCCATAACGGCACCAGTACCATATCCTGCAAGAACGTAATCGCCAATCCAAATTTCCACCTTGTCGCCATTGATTGGGTTGATTGCGTACGCACCTGTGAACACGCCTGTCTTTTCCTTTGCGGTAGACAAACGTTCAATTTCGTTGGTCTTGGCAACTTCGGCACAGTAATCTTCTACCGCTTGACGGTGTTCGTCTGTTGTGATCTTTGCAACCAATTCGTGTTCGGGAGCAAGAACAACGTAGGTGCAACCGAACAACGTGTCGGCACGTGTTGTAAATACCTTGAAACTGCCTGTTCCGTCAGCCAAATCAGATACGATTTCGCCACCAACGGATTTGCCAATCCAGTTGCGTTGCATTGCCTTGGTTTTTTCTGGCCAATCTAGGTTGTCTAGTTCGGAAAGAAGTTCTTCGGCATAGGCGGTAATCTTGAAGAACCATTGTGTAAGGTCCTTTTTGATAACTTGACTATCACAACGTTCGCAATGGCCATCTACTACTTGTTCGTTAGCAAGAACGGTGTTGCAACTTGGACACCAGTTTACGGGTGCCTTTTTGCGGTATGCCAATCCGTGCTTGTAAAGTTGACAAAATAGCCATTGTGTCCACTTGTAGTAATCGGGCATACAAGTTTTGATTTCGTGATTCCAATCGAACATAGCACCAATGTTTTTGAGTTGCTGTTCCATAACTTCAATGTTGTGGATGGTGCTATCTTGTGGGTGAACGCCCGTCTTGATGGCGTAGTTTTCCGCTGGCAAGCCAAATGCGTCAAAGCCCATTGGTTGGAAGACGTTTTTGCCTTTCATAATTTGATAGCGAGCAAAGCTATCTGTCAAAGCATAGTTGTACCAGTGTCCCAAGTGAAGTTTTGCACCACTTGGATAGCTGAACATTTCCAAAACGTAGTATTTGTTATCTGTGTTGGTTGGATCAAATTGGTAAACGGGTTGTTCTGCCCACAATTTGTTCCATTTTTGTTCTACTGCAATTTTGTCCATAGTAGACCCCTTATTATTTATAATAATAAGATTGTATTCCAACAGGCAAAAGTTGTCAAGCAAAGCAAAATAGAAAACAGCGAAAGGAATATCCCTTCCGCTGTTTTTTTGTTGATATAAATAAGTTGTTATCTTTGTCCCTTGTCGTATGGAATACCTTCCGCCTTGGGTGCGCGTGACTTTTTGGAAGTGAACGCCAACACAATTAGTGTTACAAGGTAAGGAAGTAGGTTGTACAAGTCGCTGGAGAAGAATGCTACATTTTGGCTGAGTTCCTTGAGAAGGTAAATTCCGTCCCCGTTGATATCGATGGATGCGTAAGCCGCTGCAAGGCACTTGAGCAAACCAAACACAAAGGATACAATTGCAATGTTCAATGGCTTCCAGTTACCAAAAATCATGATGGCAAGAGCAAGGAAACCAAATCCTGCAACGGCACCAGTTGCGCTACCACCGTCGATGGTAAGAGCGTATGTGTAGCCGCCGATACCTGCAAGTGCGCCGGAGATTGTTGTGCCGATATATCTCATCTTGTAAACGTTGATACCAACACTATCTGCCGCTTGTGGGTGTTCACCGCAGGAACGAAGTCTAAGACCAAACTTTGTGCGGTACAAAATGATGGACAAAACAACAAATATTGCAACGCAAATAAAGGTTGTGATGTAGGTTCTATCAAAGAAGATGGCAAGCAAATCGTGGAAGAAACCTTCCCCTTGTGGCATCTTGATGATACACCAGCTTGCAGCGTCAATCTTTAGTTGAATCTTGTTTTGGTTGAAGAATACGTTTGCAACGAACAATACAATAGCAGGAGCAATAAGGTTCAATGCTGTACCTGTAATTGTTTGGTCTGCCTTCCACTTGATGGAAGCATAGCTTAGTAGTAACGAGAATGCTGCACCAATGCCAGCGGCAAGGATAAATCCAATAATGATGGAAAGTTGTGCACCAAATGAACCTGGCAAGAACATTCCGCTTTCTTGCAAAACGCGAACAATAGCTGCGCAAATAAATGCGCCCATAATCATGATACCTTCGAGAGCAAGGTTGATGATACCGCTACGCTCTGCAAATACACCTGCAAGAGCAACAATAAGCATTGGCACCATGTAACGGATGGTTTGTTGAAGTAGAAATACCATAGTTATTCACCTGCCTCCTGCTCTGTATTTTGTTGAGGTTCAACCTCGGTTATTGCTGGAGCAACTGTTTCGGCTGTTGCTGGGGCAACTTCTTGCGCCTTCTTTTTTGCAAAGATTTTACCAGAAAGGATATCCTTGAACAACAAAGAGAAAGCACTTAGGTAAATGATGATTGCTACAATCAAGTCGCTAATGTACTTGTTGTACGCTGTTGCACCACGAATTTGTTCGCCAGCAATGTTGATGTATGCCATGAACATAGATGCAAAGATTGTTCCAATAGGATTGTTGTATGCCAACAATGCAACAGGGATACCGTTGAAGCCTTCTGCTGGAAGGGACATATTGTTTGTCCAAGCGTATTCGGTGTGACCACTCAAGAAATACAATGATGCACCAGCTGCGGCAAGTGCGCCTGCAATACCCATAGAAAGGATAATGCTCCGAGTGTCGTTCATGCCTGCGTACTTAGCAGAGTGTCTGTTGCTACCGCAAGCACGAAGTTCATAACCAAATACTGTGCGGTTAATTACAATGTACAAAACAATTGCAACTATAATGGCAATTAGGATACCGCCGCTAACTTGGCTACCTGGGAACAACTTGTCCATACCAAACGTTGGGGTAACTACGCCGTTTGTGCTTGTTTTTAGGATGAATCCTGATTTTGTGTTGTCTACAAAGTTAACAAATTGTGCACCAGCTGCGCCCTTGTTGTTGTCCGCCTGGAAGAACCAGTGAACCAAGTTGATGGAAATCCAGTTGGTCATAATACAAGTGATAACTTCGTTTACGTTCAAAAATGCTTTGAACAAACCAGGGATGCAACCCCAAAGGAATCCTGCCGCCATACCAGCTAGCAATGCTAGTAGCCAAACAAAGAAGGGGTTAACAACTGTTGTATCCATGGAAAGTGCAACTACCAACGTTGCCCACGTGCCCATTAGGTATTGACCAGAAGCACCAATGTTGAACAAACCTGTTTTAAAAGCAATTGCTACCGACAAACCCGTCATAAGAAGAGGCATTGCACGGAAAAGCATATCGCCAAATAGTTGTGGGTTAAAGCCAAAGGAAAGTGCGCCCGTGTCGGTACGACCTGTGTAAAAGATACCGCCAATGAGGATGCGGAACGCTTCGATAGCTGACTTAAATGTTATTGCTGGTGAGAAAATAGCAAATAACAACAAAAATACAAAACCAATAACTACACCCGACAAGATAGCAAGCAAAGATGATGATGCGTTGCGTGTGCCTTGCTTATTCCAAAAAGTTTTGAGTTTTGGCTCAACTTCTGGACTGGGAGCAACTACAAGCGACTTGAACCATCTGCCAATTTTTGCAAAAAATTCTTTTACTTTGCTCATTACGCATCCACCTCCTCAGCAGTTTGTTGTTTGTTTTGACGCTTTGCGCCAGACATATACAAGCCAAGTTCTTGTACGGTAACTTGTTTTGGATCAAATTCGCCCACGATTTCCCCTTCGGTCATAACAAGAATTCTGTCCGAAAGGTTCATAACTTCGTCTAGTTCCAAGGAAACAAGCAAGATTGCGGCACCTTCGTCACGACGCTTTACGATTTGTTTGTGGATGTACTCGATAGCGCCTACGTCCAAGCCACGAGTGGGTTGAACTGCTACAAGCAACTTGTGGTCACGATCCATTTCTCTAGCGACGATAGCCTTTTGTTGGTTACCACCAGACATGCTGCGAGTGATTGTTACAGAACCTTGACTGCTACGAACGTCAAAACGTTCAATTAGTTCGTCGGAGTACTTGCGTACTTCTTCAAAACGGATGAACCCTGCCTTTTGGAAACGTGGTTCAAAGTAACGTTGGATAGCCATGTTTTGATCCAGCGTGTAGTCCAAAACAAGACCATGCTTGTGTCTATCTTCTGGGATGTGGCTCATGCCGTGTGTGTTGCGGAAGCGGATGGACTTGTTTGTGATATCGTTGCCACAAAGCACAATTCGGCTACCGCTTTCGGCTCTTTCTAGACCGGTGATGCCGTAAACCAATTCCGTTTGTCCGTTGCCGTCGATACCAGCAATACAAACAATTTCGCCAGCACGAACGTCAAAGGAAACGTTGTTAACAGCGTTCTTTTTGTTGCGCTTGTTGCGGATGGACAGGTTGTTTACAGACAAAACAACTTCGCCTGGATTAGCAGGGGCCTTTTCTACTGTAAGATTTACGCTGTGACCAACCATCATTTCAGAAAGTTCCTGTGGATTTGTGTCGCAAGTGTTAACAGTACCAATGTACTTGCCCTTGCGCAAAACGGTTACTCTGTCGGAAACTTCCATAATTTCGTTTAGCTTGTGTGTGATGAACAAAATGGATTTGCCTTCGGCTGCAAGTCCCTTCATAATGGACATAAGCTCGGTAATTTCCTGTGGTGTCAACACGGCTGTTGGTTCGTCAAAAATGAGGATTTCGTTGTCGCGATACAACATTTTGAGGATTTCCGTTCTTTGTTGCATACCAACGGTGATATTTTCTACCAACGCATCTGGATCAACGTTTAGACCGTATTTTTGAGAAAGTTCCAAAACCTTGGCTCTAGCTTCCTTCTTTTGAATAAACCCGTGTTTTGTTGTTTCAGCACCAAGGATGATGTTATCCAAAACGCTAAATACTTCTACAAGTTTGAAGTGTTGATGCACCATTCCAATGCCCAATGCGTTTGCGTCATTAGGATCTTTGATGGTAACTTCTTGGCCGTTCTTTTTGATTACTCCCTTTTCTGCTCGATAAAGACCGAAAAGTACGCTCATGAGTGTTGATTTGCCCGCGCCGTTTTCCCCTAGCAAGGCGTGGATTTCCCCCTTTCGTAGTTGCAAAGTAACGTTGTCGTTTGCAATTAGTCCAGGAAACTCTTTTGTGATGTTCAACATCTCAATAATGTAATTATTGTCCATCGGATTTGTCCCTTCCTTGTGCATATTTATAGCAGCAATGTGCTACATAGATAAAATAATTATACCCCATAAATCAAACTTTTGCAATTAAACACAAATATAAATATATATCGATATTATGTATGATTGTTGCGTTGTTGTAAATTTTGCCTATACAAGGGCTAATTTTTGAATCCACTATCCCGCAAACAGCAAAATCAACCAGACGTTGCGAGATAGCCGGGCTATTGAGCAATAGATGGTTGGTTAGTTGCAAGCGATTTTGGCGGATGCAATACGAGCAAGCGCGATTTTGTTGCGAAGGCGCATACCTAGACGGTCTGTAACTGAGCAAAAAACCGATGATTGCGCCAGCATAGCTGGACCACTAGTGGCATTATCAAGCAATAAACTAGATATAGTAAATCGCTGGATAACACGAACTAGAAAACACGCCACGTGTGCAAAAAATCAACCAGACGTTGCGAGATAGCCCAACAACAAAAAAAGGCAACGCGTGTGCGTTGCCTTAGATGTGTTTGTTCAACTATTAAATGTCGTAGCTGAAGTTGATGTTGTCAAGAAGAGCTGCTTTTGCTGCAATTGTGAGCCAGTTTGCATCGTTGTCGATTTCAACTTCGCCAGCCTTGATTTTGCCAAGAAGTTCTTCGTAATCTTTTACGGAGAAGTTCTTCATGCTCCATGTAGCTGTTGGAAGACCTACAGCGTTGTCTTTTGCACCAAGGTTGATTTGCTTGTTAGCAAGGTCAGAAGCCCATTTTCCAGCGTAGAAAGCATCAAGAGCGTAGATAACGGATTCTTTAAGTCCCTTCATAGCGGAAGTAACAACTGTTTGGGATTGAGAAGATTGGTCAACGTCAACGCCGATAACCTTCTTGTCTGCTTCTGCAGCTGCTGCTGCAACGCTTGTGAACATGGAACCACCGCAAGCAAATACAATTTCTGTACCAGATTGATACCAACCTGCGATTTGTGTTTGAAGTTCAGAAGAAGCACCGAAGCTTGAGCCGTAAAGGTGAGAAACCTTAACGTCTACTTTCTTACCAAGTTTAGCTGCTGCTGCATTGATACCTTGGATGTAACCAAAAGCGTATCTGTTGCAAGCTGCGTTTGTTGCGCCGCCACCGAATGTGCCGCCGAGCTTTGTGTAACCTTCCATAACTGCTGCGTAACCTGCAAGGTAACCACATTGTTCTTCTTGGAAAGCAATACCAACAAGGTTGTCAAGTCCCATTGTCCAACCGTCGATGAATACGAATTTAACTTCTGGGTTAGCTGGAACTACTTCTGCAAGAGCGTTACCAAATGCAAAACCTGGGCAAACAATAACTTTTGCGCCGTTGCCAATAGCAAGGTTGAATGCGTCAACGCGGTCTTTGTCTGTTGCATTTCCGCCGTTAGCTGGTTGGTAGTACTTGTAAGATTTACCATTTTCGTAAGCGTATGTCTTTACGCCTTCCCAAGTACCTTCGTTGAAAGAACCGTCCTTAAGATCGCCGATATCGGTAATCATAGCAATTTCGTATTTGCCATCTTCGGAAGTCATTTCGTCAGGAATAGTGTTTGAGCATGCTGCCAAAACTGCAAATGCACTAAACATCATTACTACTGCAAGAACAATACCAAATAGTTTTTTCATGTTTTTCTCTCCTATTTTTTTTCTTGGGTTTCCCCTCCATATTTTGGCACATCTTGTGTGCTTGATATAATTGTAGTTGAGTTTTGGCAAAAAGTCAAACGAACAACACAAGGGAATTTGCATTTTTCTCCTTCAATTATTTTTATCGAAAATGCTCAAGAATAAAAAATATCAATATCTTGTGTTTTGTGCCGTTCTTTACAGTTAACTGTTAACAGCTTTTAAGTGGTATTATTTTTAAGTCGGTATTGACTTTCCTTTTTAATTGTGTTACCATTTGTCCACCAATATTTTTTAAGAGGTGAAATTATGAGCAAAAAAATATTTAGTATCATTTTGGCTCTTATCCTTGTTCTTTCGTTGGTGTCCTGCAAGCCCGACGAACCACACGTTTGCACCAGTGCGTGCACCATTTGCTGGCGTTGCACCAATCTAGAGTGTGAAGATCCTGGTTGCGCAGATAAATGCCCAGGTCACGCCCCAGTTCACAGTTGCGAAAGCAAATGTGCAACTTGCAACAAATGCACCGATACGTCCTGCACCGAAAGCGTTTGTGCAGACAAGTGCCAAGGTCATGCGCCTGCGCACACCTGCCAAAACGTTTGCGATACCTGCGGTAAGTGCACAAACACAAACTGTACCGAAACAGCTTGTTCAGATAAATGTCAAGGTCACGTTCCACCACACAGTTGCCAAAACGTATGCGACGAGTGCGGAAAATGCACCAATACCGCTTGCGCTGAAGCTGTTTGTGCAAACAAATGTCAAGGTCACGAACGCACACCAGTTATCTTCCTAGCGGGCGACTCCACGGTAAAAACATACGAAGACGGTCAATTTATTGCTGGTTGGGGACAATTTTTGTCCTACTTCCTTGGCGAAGACGTAGTTGTTAAGAACACTTCCAATGGTGGAAGAAGCTCTCGTTCCTTCATCAACGAAGGCAGATTGTTTGATATTGCTGGTTCTTCCTACACCTTCTCCGAAAATGGCGGCAACTCCATTGCTTATGACATTCAAGCAGGCGACTACTTGTTTATCCAATTTGGCCACAATGATGACGACACCAAGATGTCTTCCTCCTACAAAACCGTCTACGACAGAATGACTCCGCTAGGAGAACCCGATGCAAACGGAATCTACCCCACGACTCCAGGCGAAAAGATGCCAACAACCTATCTTCCCGAAGAATTCCTTAACAACGTAAGCGATGCTGAAAAATCCAAAGCAGAAGAAACCCTTGCAAAGTATGGTAGCACCTACTACGCTTACGGAAGCGGTACTTTTAAGTGGTATCTAAAGCAATACATCGACTTTGCAAGAAGCGTTGGCGCAATTCCTGTTCTTGTAACTCCTGTTGCAAGAGTAAAATTTAGCGGTAGCGAAATTATTGGCGGAGCTGGACTTCACGGCGAAAACTTTGCCTACGTAGAAGCTGTTCGTCAACTTGCTCAAGAAGAAAGTTGCTTGCTAATCGACTTGTTTGCCGACAGCAAACAA
Source organism: Clostridia bacterium (assembly GCA_017457305.1). Lineage (GTDB taxonomy): Bacteria > Bacillota > Clostridia > Christensenellales > CAG-314 > Fimimonas. Next base: position 66,839 of record JAFTHP010000028.1, read on the forward strand.
ATGCTAGAAACAGCAACACCAACTTATGCAAACTTCTTGATGGCTCTAAAACCAAACGACCTAACTGGCGCTTGGCCATCTGCCTACGACACAGCATACGGCAATGCAGATGCTGGCTACACTGACATTGAAGGAACACACTACAACAAATATGGTGCATATCTTCAAGCAGCAGCTGTTGCCCAAGCAATTATTGCAAATGCAAGCGACTACACCTTTGCAGATAAGGTTTTAACTACACCAACCAACTTTGTTGATCCATCCAACCTTATGAGCAAAAGCACAGCCGCCGCAATTGAAGCGCTGTTTACTACAGTCAACGTTACCAATCCAAATAGAACTTATCCTTTGCCTGGCCCAGTAGTTGAGCTTATCAACACACTTCCAGCCCTAGAAGATATTACCAACGAAAACTACGTTGCTGTAGGCAAAAAATGTGCAGAAATCCGCGTGGCATACAATGCTCTCAACGCAGACGATCGCCAAGCAGTTACAAACTACTCCGCACTGGAAGCTGCCGAAGCAAAAGTAAAGGAATTGGAACTTGCTAACAGACCTACTCCAATAAAGGTTGTTGTTTTCAATGCTGACGCGCTGTCACAAGATACTTACGACTCCACTGTTGTAGAAGGCGAATTTACGTTGGTTGCCACATCCGACAAGACTATGGAAAAACAAGCCGGAGCAGTTACCTATACCTACAACGGAGTAACCTACGAGCAGGAATGTCGACTCAAGATTGGCGGCAAAGCAAGCTTTGGCAAAAACAGATACGTATCCTTTACGGTTGACGGTCCTTGCACAATTACCATTGTGGCTCAATCTTCTAATGCTGCTCAAGTAAGAACAGTTGCTATGGTTGATGCATCCACCGCTACTGTTGGCACCTTCGAAGCTGGCGGGTCTGTTACTATAACCACCGTTGAAATCGATACTGCCGGCACCTACTCAGTAGGTAGCACCGGCAGCGGAATTTACATTTACTCCATCATTATTGAATACTTCGAATAATCATCACAAACAAAACAAAGGACTGCAGTTTTTACTGCGGTCCTTTTTTTGACACCCTAACAGTAAAAAGCTATTGAAAGGTATGTTTGCATGTGATATAATTGCAAAAAAGCCAAAGGGGATAGGATATGTCCAAATACAAGATAAACAGGGAGTTTTTCCCTTTTTCCCACTTTACACCACCCATCAGCGAAAAATTTCTTGCACTGGCAGTACCACACATGAAAACGCCAAAATACATCTACAAGGATAAAGCGTTAGACGTGACCAGATACGAGATTAAAAGCTTTGATAATGCACAAATAGAATGCTTTGTTATGTCGCCAAAGGGTATACAAAACAATGCGCCTTGTCTAATTTATCTTCACGGTGGCGGATTTGTGCTTGCGGCAGCAGGTTACCACTACAAAAATGCTATGCGCTACGCAAAGGAAGTTAACTGCAAGGTTGTGTTTGTAAACTACCGACTTGCACCAAAACACAAGCACCCTGTGTTTTTTGAAGACTGCTATGCTGCAATGTGTTGGACCTACGAAAACGCTCAAGCGTTGGGCATTGATACTTCGCTAATCGGCATTGGCGGTGACAGTGCTGGCTCCACGTTGGCAGTAGGTGTTTGCTTGATGGCTAGGGATAGGTTGCACCCTATCAAATTTGCCTTTCAAATGCTACCATACCCATTTTTGGACGCACGCAACAACAGCGAATCTTGCAAAAGATTTACCGATACCCCAATGTGGAACTCAACCTTGTCCTGCCGCATTGCTCCAATGACACAGGTGGACAGGCAAAACCCCAACTACGTTTACTATTCCCCTGTAGAAGCAGAAAGCTTTGACCATCTTCCCCCTGCATACATTGAAACCGCCGAGTTTGATTGCTTGCATGACGACGGAATTTTGTATGCTCAAAAACTGCAAAGTGCTGGTATAGCGGTTGTTTTGAAGGAAACCAAGGGCACAATGCACGGCTTTGATATAGTTCAAAAAGCCAAAACCACCAAAGCCGCCCTTCAACAAAGAATAGCATTTATGCAACAATGCTTTGACAAAATACAAAACAAATAGATTGTCCATTGCACCACCGTGCGCAGTGTTGACAAAATAAACATGGCGACTACCTAGTAGCCGCCATTTTTGCTAAAAATCAATATTCTGTTGAGCTATTCGTCGTCATGCCCGAACAATAGCTTGTCGTATGGGTTGGGGACGTTTGGATCGTAGGCTGGTGGGGTGTACAAGTGGTAGCCCTTCACCTTGAAGCTCTCGTTCATCAGCCACTCTGGCCACTCTCGGATGAGCAACTCGCGCATTTGTTCGCAGTCCTTTAGGTCGTTGGGGTCTTTGAAAAATGGGTAGATGCCGTTTTCAATACACATCTGGTTGATCTTTGCAAAGTGTTGACGATACTTTTCGCGCACACCTTCCACCACTGCTGGATCATCATGGTTGGGGATGGCAAGCAAAATGAATTCGTTAGTCGTGTAGGGATCTTTGAGAAACTTTACAATAAGAAAGTTGAACATCATCGTGTTTTGGTGTGGATCCAACATATCAACAAGGTCTAGACGTTTGTTCCACTCGATTCCACGCGTCATATAGTCTAACATGCTGTACTCTGCCATTATGTTTACTCCTTTGCAAATGTGTTTTATAGCCAAACTCATTATAGCAAAAAATTTACACAAAGTCCACAGTAATATGAATTTAGAAAAACAGAAAGAATCCAAACCTTGTGCTTGTCCTTGTTTTGTTTCGACCATAGGGGATGGTCGCGATTATGGAAAAGGAAGAAGATATTGATATAAAAATAAGGTCGGTTTCAAATTGGAAATTTCGGTTTCAAAGTCAAAATTTTTGTTTCAAACTCGATTTTTTTGTTTCAACGTGCTTTTTGCCGTTAAAATCAACGAAAATGACCGGTTTTGTCGCTCCCCGGGGAGTAATGATAAATGCCGCTTACATCAAATGATGCAGACGGCATTTATGTTTTATTGTTAGTTTCGATAATCGGCGGAGAGAATATCTATCGCGATGTTCGCACCGAGCCGGAACGCATACACGAAAATTGACTTTTCAGCAAGACTCGCATACTCGCTCCGACAATCGTCGAACCGCTCAAAAATATCCTTTTGCTCGTCCGTCATTGTCGTGATGAGATCGTCGTATTGCCGGGCCATGTATTCCATCAAGCGCTTCATCTCAGGCGTGTTGGTTCGGCTGTCGGTCTCCGGAGAAATATTTCCGTGCCACAATTCTTCAAGCGTACTTCTCATAAGCTCACCTCCTTGTAGCATCATACATTACCATAAGGCGGGGCATAAGTCCAGATAACTTTTTGTGAACAAAAATGTTATTTTTACAATAAAAACTTAGACTGTGAGTTAATAACCTTACTCACAGTCTATTGTAAACCGATTATTGAAGTAGTAAAATTTATTTTGAATAGCCAGGTATAAGTATGGATTACTTTTTGGGAATAAAATGATGTTAGTATTGATTGATCTTAAAGAAATCGAGCAAAACCATTCTGGCGAGATGGAAAGCGTTATCCGCATCGTAGATGGTAAGTTCTAAAACTCGATCCCCGACACTATGAGAAGCGAGACAACTTCTCATATAACTCAATTCTAGAATTGCATCAGTTATTCCTATGTTAAAATCTTTAATGCCATTTCCGTCATTCCATTCACAAGGATTGTCTGAGCTTACAACATTGTGCTTAAATGGACGCGAGATTCCGTTTCGAGAAAGCCACATGATATTTGTTTCAGGATTGATTCCGTTAGTTTGAAGTGCGGTTTTCAATCTTTCTAAAACTTCCGGATTCCAGGCTTTTCCATCGTGAGTTACACTGCTTTCGTTCGTGCCGTCGTCTAATTTCTTTATAATGATTTGCAGTCCTAGTTCTTCTAAAATTGAATAGCAGGCAACCACAACATTGGCTATTCTGATGTTTTCGGTGAGAACCGTGTTTCTCTCGATGGGCTCGTTAACCGGATGTAGATCCATAGGATGGAGAAAAAAGGTTTCATGAGCTACATGGTATTTGCATATAGCATTTTTATAACGTTGATTGCTGTAACATTTTTGAACTAAAAGACAGGCTGAGTAAGCTTCGTCATCGCCTTGACATGCTGAGAATTTTGGATCTCCAGTAGGAGTGGCCAACAGTCCAAAGAGATCATAGTGATTGTATGCTGCAACGACTGTATATGCCGCACAGAATAAATCTATAATATAATTTCGAACTCGCTCGTCGCTGTATTGTATGGATAATTCGAAAATATTACCTTGGTTTGTGCTCACCCCTAGTTTTTCATAATGCTTTCCGTGGTTTGTAAAAACAAACTTTGTAGTGTAGTCAAGCATTAATGTGGCGGGGACATCCTTTTCGGATATAAAGCAAAGTTGTAATGAAAATAACATAATTTATGTAATGGTCAAATCTTTTATGGCTTCCTCAATGGAAATAGCATAAAGCACCGCCAAATTGTAGAATTTGCGGATATCTTCAAAGGTATCGGACAATCCATGAATATAATCATGAGCCACCCGGTTGCGGCGAAGTTTAAGACTTAAAAATGCTCGCTCAGCATCTTCAAAAGAGGCATTTTTGAGTTGTTCTAGCAGCTCATCGGCGGTAACATAATCCAAAGCAAAACTGTCATTAACATCAAATAATGGTTCTAATTTGTCCACGATACTTTGTGTTTCGCTAATCTTTCTTGCTTTTTCTGCATTGAATATAGAAGCCGCAGAGGATTCAAAGACATTCCCCCCAAACAAAGCGTAAAAGTCACTTGCGATTAACTCTTCCGTTTTTGTTCTTGGATTTAGCGTTTTGAATTTTTTATACATTTGGTCTACGACTGAAGTTCCTAGAGCGTGTATCAAGGGATAGTGCGTCGCAATTGCTAGTTTGGGATTGTCATAAAAGTCTTGGCAGGCATTTTTTATATTGCGCTCAAAAGAACTTGCGGCGCTCATAGTTAACACCTTAGGATAATTTTTCATAACCAGTCGTTCTGAACGCAACGTGTTGGAATCTTCTTCGTACTCTTTTATGAGCTTGTCCAACTCGGCATATCGATTACTGCTCATTTTATTATTCCTCGATAAACCTTATGAGCTGCTTCGCACGGTTGATTCGCCCCCTGATATTATCAGTAGATGAAGAACCGGAAAGTAGATATGAAACAAATTCTTTATCTTCCTTCAACATATCAAAGGAATTGGGATCTATTTTCTTGCTAACTGTGGTTTGGTGATCGTACGCATTAGTGCAAGCGGCCACAAATACGGATTCAAATAAAGTCTTGGAAAATCTATTATTACGGAAGAATGCTTTTTCTCCAAGGGAAGAACAAGCAGCAATGAAGGACATAAAGAGATTCTCAAGGTAAGCATTTTCCTCCTGGGTAAACTTTTTCGTTTTATAGGAGAAGGAGTTTAAAAAGTTTACCATTTTTGGAGCATAATTATTTCCATCAATTAGCAATGCAAAAGAGCGCAAGATCAGCTCAATATCATTGCTGTGCAAGTCTTGTGTGGGCTTACCCATCAATGCTCGCCATTCTTCTTTAGCATTTAGCCTTACTAGCACTTTGTAGAAATTACAATAGTACAAACTTGCACGGATTTCTTGTGCATTGAGTGGAGTGCCGCCAGTATTCAGTCTATTGAAAATTTCAAACATCGAAGAACTGTCGTCATCGGGTTTGTTTTGGCGTACAACGACGGTTCTTAGGAAACGACGCAATCTAAGTTTAATTCGAGTATCTTTTTCAAGGTCAGCGAAACCCTTTCCATGGTATTTGCTCTTAGACGAGGAGTCATCGCATAAGTCAAGTTTGAAATCTTTGAAAATGCTGTTGTTTGTTAAAAGATCGGTGAGCTCTTTTCCTTCGTTGATTCCTTCTCGAATTGTAAAACGAGAGTCCGCATTTTTGGGGAATCTGCCTTTTACAAAGAAATACATGGACAAGAAACGCTGTTGGCCGTCTATGATCTTATAGGTGTTATTGTCATCGCCTTCGGTGTAGAAGAAAAGCTCAGGGACAGGCAATCCAAGAATAAGAGATTCTACTAACTTAGAAGCTTTCTTTATATCCCATACATAATTGCGCTGAAAAAGCGGAATCTCAATGATTCCTGAATCAATCATATCAACAATATTTGCGGGAGTTAAATCGCGGGGGCTTGTAGTTATATCATATTCCACTATTGCCTCCTCGCCAACATCTTTTTCTTCTTCAAAGAAATCGTCAACAATTATCTTTGATTCCATTTATTTCTCTCCTTTCAGTATACTCATTTAAGCAGATTTATATACATAGGCACTATAAAAGAACAAGTGCGCTTATATATTATATCACAACATCCAACATTTTTCAACAGTATGTATTAACAATCAAACCATTTCTCCAAAATCACATCTTCGCACTCTTGTCCTTCAACCACATGAGCGCCGGTTCGCGTTTGATTTCTGTGAAGCCTAGTTTAGCGGCACAGCCGAGCATGCGCTTGTTACCACTCCATGTTCTTAAAATGAAATGGTTTTCCCCAAACTCGCGGTAGTATTCCATAAAGGCAGTTAATGCCTTGGTTCCAATTCCTTTACCCCAACAATCCATCTCGCATATTTCAATTCCTAATTCACGAATAGAATTGTTTTCGATAGCATTTTTTGTGGGATCAATAGAATCCCAGGGGGTGTTTTCAAAATCCTTAGTAATAAAGTGGGATGATACCAAACCAACATGACGTCCATCTGCTTCGATTTCGAATCGCCAGCGAATAGCGTTTTCTGGCATATTTTCCATAATTTCAATCATGTTCGCTCTTAGTTCATCGGGATCAACTTCTTCCATTACTGCTCAGGGAGCGTCTGCATAAAACCATGCAGTATCTACATTAGTCCAACGAATCTCATCTTCAATATCAGAAAGTTGATAATCTCGAAGAACAATATTCTCGAATTCTATTTTCATATTGTTATCTCCCGCTCTACAATTAAAAGCAAAATGGATTTTTAATTTTGGTTGTACCAAACACCTTCGATGCCATTCGATACATAGCCTTTGCATGAATTCGATCATGCCAAATGAAACGGCGAAGCACCTTTCGAAGCGACCAATTCTCTCCATAGCTACCTTCAATAACAGGATTTTGAAGAAAATCCGGCTTTGCTTCCAGCACTTCAAATCCACGCTTGCGACATTCGTATATACTACCGCTGTTATCGGCATCAACCCCTATCTCTGCGAAATAATACTCGTTTACGTTCTTCGTGTGCTCGTACATTTCATCAGCCGTGCGAGGAACTTGACCGTAAAAGGTTTTGCGTTCAATTATTGCGGTAGCACTCTTATCGGGGATAGACTCATACAAGGAGAGAAAATCCTTTGCCGACTTCAATGCAAGTGCCTTTAATTTTTTGTATTCTTCTGCTGTAAGCGGCGCTTTCTCACTTTCAAAAAGCACATCGGAATCGGCGTCCTTAATTGCAAGATCGGAGCATTTTTGTTGGACGATAATTATTTCTATGTTGTCACGAGTATCCTCACCTAGCCATTTGAGATATGAAATAATTTCCCTGGGCATCTTTGCCTTTGCGATTTCGAGGCTTTCACCACGAGTATATGCTCCGATATAATCTACCGCATATAGTAAAGTGTCAGTGCCGTTGTGTTCCCATACGCAGTTTATAGTCATAGTTCTTACTCCTTATATACAAAGTACACGATCTCATTTGGAAGGTTTACAATATATTCCTTTGCTTGTGTCGGATAGATATTCTTGCTCGGTATATCTTCAAGCGGTATCCAACACATATCAAGTTCCATACGTTCGTTGCCAAGTTCGTCGAGTGCCTTGAAATTTCTGTCAAGCGGTATCTGTGTTTCGTCCTTTAAGGAAACCAAATAGTATAAATTGATCTGCTGACAAGGACGATTACCCCAAGGAAAGAAATTCTCGTTAACTATAAAAAGTCTTTCCACATTGATGTCGGCACCCATTTCTTCCTTAAACTCTCTAACTATTGTTTCAGCGGTTGTTTCACCAAACGCAACATGAGCGCCTATAAAAGCATATCCGTCCTCGTCAACAAGATATTGCATAAGCACTTTGCCATTGTGGATCAAAGTCAACCAACACGATATGAAAAAATATAATCATCTGTTTTGAAAAGTATATCTGCCATTGCTTTTATTCTCCTTCGCAATCTCCATGCGAATATAAAATGTATTTTATCTAATTATACCACAAATTTCTACAATATTCAACATACAAACGTTTATGATTTGCGGGGTTTTCGTTTATGATTTTGGATTTTTTAGAGCAACTGCAAGAAAACGCGAGAGGGAAGCACCCCCGGGAGCTAAAAATCAATAAGAAAACGGAATGGGTAATAAAAAAACGAAATGCCCAATAAAAAACGGAATGAATCACAAAAATGAAAGAATCGCCTGGGGACACACACTCGGACGGTTCTTTTATCGTTTATGAGAGGGAAACAGGTCAAAAATGGGCAAAAAATGCCCGAAAACCCTCAAAAATGCAAAAAAAATCAGCACGACAATTCCATCAAAATCATCGTGCTGATTTGGTCTGAGTGACAGGCTTGTAAGGAGCAGAGCGACGGAATAGCGAAACGAAGTGGAGCGTCACGTTATTTCAATATCCTGTGCGAAGACAAATTAAAGGCCGACCAAAAAAAGAAGCAACAAAAAAAGAACAAGCTACTTGCTTGTTCTTGTTGTTGCGCCTCACAAGGGAGGCCTTTAATCTGGTCTGAGTGACAGGACTTGAACCTGCGACACCTAGACCCCCAGTCTAGTGCGCTACCAAACTGCGCTACACCCAGATGCCTATCTATAATACAACAAAAGCATAAAAAACGCAACTGGTTATTGAAAAATAGTCAAATTTGTTTTGCCCGTGCCAAGCCTATTTTTATTGATTTTTGCTGTGGTTTGCCAAATATCTACATTTTGCCACACAATACAAGTAAAAATGAAAAAATTACCTATTTACATTGTGTCCGCCACACTGTACAATAAAAAAAGTATTTTATTGCAGATACTGCAAATACTAAAACGGAGGTTAACCTTATGAGAAAACTTGCAGAAAAAATAGTACTTATAGCCCTTATTTGCGTTTCGTTGATATTTGTCATAACGGCTGTTTTGTATATGTCCAACCTTATACCACAATCGCAAAATTGGACAGACAACGGCGTTGTAAACGTTGTGATGCTCGTTTTGGCTGTCGCCTTTGTTGGAATGTCCGCTTACCTAATTTACGTTAACTTTTCACAAAATGCAAATATCAAGCGCATACTGTTGTACAGCGATTGTTGCAGTCAAACAAGTGCAAACAGTAACGTGGTACAAAATATTGTAAAGGGCTGTGCAAAAAGAGTTGATGGACTGAAAGTTAAAAAGATAAAGGTTCATCAAAACGAAAAACACGGATTTGTGCTTACAGTAAATGTCGTTACCGATACCGATAACGCACAACAAAAGGTGGACGATATGCGCCTTTTGCTGGACGAAAGTTTCAAAACAACATTGGGATTGACCTTTGCATCCATAGACTTTGTAATAACAAAGCTTTCTTCCAAATACAGACCTGCCCCACTACCACAAGCGGAACAGACAGCACTACCACCAGAAGAACAAGCACCAGCTCTTTCCCAAGATGATGACGTATCCGATACAGAAGAAGCTCCCCAACAAGAAGAACTTGCTGTTGAAACGGAAGACTCTTCCACCGAAGAAGACGCCACCGACTCAACAGAACAGTAAGATAATTCTTATTAAAAATAAGCTATTACAATAGCATAACAAAATTATACAAGCCACCAAGGAAATTGGTGGCTTGTTGTGTTTAATATAGTTATATTGTGCTGTTTAACTGCGTTAGTTGTACGTATATGCTATTGCTATTTGCTTTGGCGCTTGGATACAAAGTAGTCGGTGAGCAGTTGGGAACAGGGTTTTTCTAGCACACCACCACACAATGTCAGTTCATGGTTGAGTGTTCTGCCAATCATCTCGGCAAGGGGAATGCAACCTTGTCCGCTAAGGTCGTATGCGCCAAAGTACACGTTGGAAATGCGCGCATTGAAGCATGCTCCCAAACACATAACGCAAGGCTCAAGTGTTACGTACAGCGAGCAACCCGTCAGTCGCCAATCATTAAGTTTTTTGCAGGCGCGGCTAATTGCCATTACTTCCGCATGCTGTGTGGCGTTTTTGGATTTGTTGCGACAGTTGTGTGCCTTTGCCACAATTTGCCCATCCTTTACCACCACTGCGCCAATGGGAACTTCGTCCTGCTTTGCGGCTAGCTTGGCTTGCTTGAGCGCTTCGTTCATAAAAAACTCGTGGTTCATAGTTTTACCTTGCTGTTGATATCTTTGAGTAGTTGTTCGCTAACCTTGAGCACCTTTCTGTCGAAGGTGTACAATCCGTTTACTTCGTCTTCTACGTCGCTTACTTGTGTGTAGATAGCTGCTGACAATCCGTTGGGGATTTGTGCAATTACATCCCTTTCGTACAGCTTTGCAAGTCCTTGTTCGAACTCTTCCTGCGTGGAATACAATTTGTAGGAGTAGGTCTTGTCCTTGTTGAAACTGTGTTCAATATCCTTGTAGCTGTAGCCACCAAACTCTGTTAGGCAAATTGCTCTTTTGCCGGGCTTGGGCATACGTACCTTTTTAAAATATACGTGCAAGCTCTTGATATCTCCACCGCCTTGGTCGTGCCATCCACTTGCGTGGTCAACGGTGCGTGTTCCGTCGTAGTCCTTGGTGAATTGTGCAATTTGCTTTGCATCAAATTGTCCCCAAGCTTCGTTAAATGGAACCCACATTGCAATGCTTACGCAGTTGTAAAGGTTATCTAGCATCTCGGTGTATTCGCAAAGGAATTTGTCCCTACTTTCCTGCTTTTTGCGGGAGAACAAGCCGTAGTTGCTATCCTTGATTTTGTTAATTCCCAAGAAAGGCAAATACAACGTTGCCATCTTGTGTTGACGAGTTCCGCCACTTGGCATATCTTGCCAAACCAGCATGCCAAGTCTGTCACAGTGGTAGTACCAACGCATTGGTTCAACCTTGATGTGCTTACGCAAGGTGTTGAAACCAAGGTCCTTCATACGTTGAATATCAAAAATCATTGCTTCGTCACTTGGTGGAGTGTACAATCCGTCCGACCAGTAACCTTGATCTAGCAAGCCGTTGTGGAAGTAGGGCTTGTTGTTGAGCATAAGCCTTACGTGCTTGCCCACCATTTCGGTAGAGAACTTGCGCATACCAAAGTAGCTGTCTACACTATCTCTGCGAGAAATAAGGCGCAACCCATACAGGTGTGGATTTTCTGGCGTCCAAGGGGTAAACTTTCCATCAGGGAAAGGAGTCTTTACAAAGTTTTTGCCGTCTGCTTTGGCAACTTGTTCTTCGCCATCCATTACAACAACGGTAACGGGCTCGTCAAAGTTGCAATCCCACTCAACAATAACTTGAGCGTTATCAAAATCTGGCGTAATCTTGGCAGAGGAAATGTATTGAGAAGGAACACTTTCTAGCCAAACTGTTTGCCAAATACCGCTTTGGGGTGTGTACCACATACCACCCCTGCGACTGCTTTGCTTGCCATTGGTGTGGTATGACTTGTCTGTAAAATCGCGAACGCGAACAACAAGATGGTTGTCCGTTTCCAACAAAGACGTGGTAATATCCACGCTAAATGCGTTGTAGCCCCCTTCGTGGTGACCAAGGTGGTTACCGTTTACATATACGTCGCAGATGGAATCTACCGCGCCAAAGTGCAACAAAACAACACCCTTATTGAAATTCTTGTTAAGGGTAAAGCTTGTGTGATAGAACAAGTATTGCTTGGGTTTTAGTTGCTTTCTAACCCCAGATAGAGTTGTTTCGGGCGAAAATGGAACCAAAATTCGACCGTCGAAATTGGATGGGCAATCGCCTACCTCGGTAATTGCGTAATCCCACCATCCATTAAGATTTACGTAGCTGTTGCGTACAAACTGTGGACGAGGATACTCCTGCAAAGGTTTGTCGGTGATTTTTTCTCCCCAAATTGTTGTCAACTTTTGAAAAACCATTGTGATATACACTCCTTTTGTATATGTAATGTATATTGTAGCACAATTTTGTCGCGGTGTAAACACTCTACCCTTCGACATTTTGTGTTGTTTTGCACATTTATTTGCACAAGCGGCACCATCTTGACACACGTTGCGCTGTGTGATATAATGATTTATGGAGCGTTTGAACATAAAAGTGCAAATTGTTCCCACAAACTTTACACACAATCAAGCACTATGCTTGCCCCAAAGGAGAAAATATGTTCAAAAAGGCACTTGACCTGATAGAAAAGTACCAAACAATAATTATACACCGCCACACCAATCCCGATGGCGATGCTATTGGTAGTCAAGTTGGTATGCAACAGCTCATCAAGGAAAACTACCCAAACAAAAACGTTTACATTGTTGGCGATGATGCCAAGCGCTATTCCTTTATGGAAGGTTGCACGCCAGATAACGTAACGGACGACATGTACACCGATGCCCTTGCTATTGTGTTGGATACGTCTGCAAAATTCCTTATTAGCGACACTCGCTACACCTTGGCAAAGGAAACGTTGCGCTTTGACCACCACATCCATTGCGAAGATATTTGTAACCTTGACGTAATAGACACTAGCTACGAAAGCTGCTGTGGACTTATTACCGCTTTTGCCGTAGAAAACAACCTTGTAATCAACAAACTTGCTGCAAAATCGTTGTACACAGGCATGGTAACAGATAGTGGTCGCTTCCGCTACGACAGCACCAGCGGACAAACACATCGCCTTGCAGCGGTACTGTTGGACGTGGGTATAGACACAAACGAACTGTACACACAACTGTACTCGGACAACTTTGAAAATATCAAGTTGCGTGCAAGTTACGTGCTTAAAGTGCGTTTCTCTCCAGCTAATACCGCCTATATCTGTACAACAAAGGAAGAACTAGCTAACAGCGGTGCAGATGAATTTACCATCTCGCGCGGGATGGTTGGCGTAATGAGCGAAATAAAGGGAGTACACGTTTGGGTAAACTTTACACAAACCGATCGCGGAGTTTTGTGTGAACTGCGCAGTAACAAGTACAACATCAACCCCATTGCTGTTAAGTACGGCGGTGGCGGTCACCAAAAGGCAAGCGGAGCAACCGTGCCCGATTTCGACACAGCAATGCAGATGCTAGCCGACCTAGATAAACTACAAGGAGAAAACTAATGAACCAACAACAACTTCAAGTTATGGAACAAATCCTTGCCAAAATCAAGGAATACGACAAAATTGTTATTTGCCGCCACAAGCGTCCAGATGGTGATGCTATTGGTTCTAGCAGAGGCTTGTGCGAAATTATCCGCACCACCTTCCCCAATAAGCAAGTTTACGTTGCTGCAGAAGATCGCAGTGACTACCTATCCTTCCTTGGCGACTACGACGTTAGATTGCCAGACGAATTCTACCAAGATGCATTGGTTATTGTAGTTGACACAGCAACACTTGACCGTATTTCCAACAACCAACATCACTTGGCAAAGGAAATGATTAAAATTGACCACCACATCGACATCAAACCATACGGCAACCTTTGCTGGATTGAAGATTGGCGCTCCGCCACCTGCGAGATGATTGCTTACTTCTACGCAACCTTTGCCGACCAACTAAAGCTAAGTGACCTTGGTGCAAAGTTTATTTTTACTGGTCTTGTTACCGACAGCGGTCGCTTCCGCTACGAATCTACCACTGGCGAAACTCTCCGCTTGGGTGCATTGATGCTAGACAAGGGCATCGACACCGAAATGTTGTACGCAAACTTATACTTGGAAGACTTTGATTTTCTCAAGTTCCAAGCATACGTATACAACAAGATGAAAATCACCCCTAATGGTGTTGCATACCTACACGTTGACAAAAAGATGCAACGCAAGTTCAAGCTAACACAAGAACAAGCAAGCGAGGCGGTATCCTTCCTAAAAGGAATAAAGGGTTGCATTGCTTGGTTGGCATTTATTGACAGTCCAGACGGATCAATTCGTGTTCGTTTGCGTAGTAGATTTATGCACATCAACAAGCTTGCCGAAAAATACAACGGCGGTGGACATCAATGCACTTGTGGCGCAACACTTCACAGCAAAAAGCAAATTGCACAAATGATTGCCGACGCGGACAAAATGGTTGCTGACTTCAAGGCAAACAACGAGGGCTGGCTATGAGAATACTGATAACCAACGACGACGGCATCAATGCAGAAGGCTTGCGCGTACTTGCCGAGTGGGCAACCAAACTGGGCGAAGTGTGGGTTATTGCACCCAAAACACAACAAAGTGCAAAATCCCACGCAATAAATATCCACGTACCCTTTGAAGCGGTGCGTGTAGACTATCCAGTAGACGGTGTTACCGCCTTTGCTGTGGATAGTACCCCTGTTGACTGTGTTCGCTTTGCCACACTTGGTCTTCATCAAGACTATGACCTTGTGCTAAGCGGAATCAACAACGGACTGAATATGGGCGAAGACTTGTTGTATAGCGGAACTGTTGGTGCAGTATTTGAAGCGCAACTTCGTTCAACACTTGGTGTGGCTCTTTCCACCGAGCCAGGAACCTTTGAACAAGCCGCCAGCCAACTAGACAAAATATATCAATACTTTGTAGAGCACCAACTACTGCAACATAACGGTATTTACAACGTAAATATCCCAGCTGTTAACAAGGGAATTCTACTAACAAAACAAGGGGATGCCTACTTTACCGACCGATTCGATTGGGTAGACCAACGCTTGATAAAGCAAACGGGGTACTGCATCCACGAAAACCACCACGACCTTACCATCGACACCGACGCAACCATTGACGGCTACATTACAATCACACCACTAACCATCAATCGCTCCGCAAACGACGTGTGGTCAAAACTTACAAACGAATAATCTAGCAAAAAGGTCTAACAAAATGTTAGACCTTTTTTGTTGCACTAATCGTAATACGCAGGAACCTCCGATCCGTTTGGCGTGAGAACATGCGACAATGTATAAAATGGGGAAATAATCCTTTTTGCACCATTATCAAAACCATCCGTAGCGATAACGGCTGCACTTGCAATGCTATATGTCGGCAACAGAACAAATCAAAAAACAAAAACAAAACAAATGATTTTGATTATCCTCTTTATATAGCACCTCCCTATTGACTAATAAACGTGTAATTATATTGACCGCCTAGGTTAATTTGCAGTTTCAGCCTACCATAATCGTCAATTTCGTATACAGACATTTTGCCCATCCGTTGACAATTAAACGTCACGGCTCCAACTAGTTGGCCGTCGCTGTTATTGATGGTAGACAAGCTCCATCTTTTTTCTTGTAATTGGGACAATAATTGTTTCAAGTCCGCCCCTTCTGTGCTGACTTGCTCGCATGTAGAGTAGGATAGCATAGCAAAAACAAACTTTTCCAAAGCAAATTTTTGTTCAAACACCCTTACGTTACCATTAAGCGTAACATAGTAAGCATACAAATCTTTGTCTACTAACAACGATGCTGCGTAATAGTTGTCGATTAGGTAATTGATTCGAATAACGTTGGCTCCACTTATCCTTTCTTTATCCACCTTTGTTCCCTTGACGCTGTTCTTTGTTGATGGAATCAGTTGTGCCATCTCCTGCGCGGCAGCTTGATTGTCTATCATAAAAAAGGAATTGTCTATCCCGCTCCACAAAACAACTACAGCGTCCACGCTATCAATATCTCCAAACGCAAACAGCCCACCACAGCCAGCAAGTAAAACCAGCCACGTGACCAACAACAGTATTGCACTCAATGCACGCGTAAAATCTTTCAATCTCTTTTTCTTCATTACTTCTTCCTCTCAACAACCTATATGAACAATGCGGTCATAATCCAACAAACAACTGCAACTAATGGCAAAAGCAAAATGCTAATTATCAAAAAAAGATTGTCTACTGGCAACGTCTGTAGCGTTTTACGTCTAAGAGTGAAAACAACGACAAATTGAACAAAATAGACAACAACAAAAGCAATCGAAAAAGCCACCGCTAATATTGAGGCATTACTTTGCCCCGTCATTGCCAAATATTGCAAAACAAAAATTGTTGATAAAATTGCCAAAACAACTTGTACGGCTGTCAACGCATAGTAAGTAGTTTTTCGTACCTTTGCAGAGTGTTCGTTATCTGTTTGCTTCAACAACGTTGTCATGTTTTCCTCTGCTTGTTCAACGTATTGTTGCGTTGTCAACCTTTCTCCCGACAAAAGCTCGTTAAGAGAAATTTTTAACACAACACACAAGTTGGTTAATATGGCAGTTTCTGGTAAACCCCTGCCCGTCTCCCACTTGGATACAGTTTTAGGACTAACACAAAGCTCTTCTGCCAACTCTATTTGGGACATATTCTTTTGTTTACGTTCATTTGCAATAAATGCTCCTATCTTTCCATAGTCCATAGCAAAACCTCTCCTTGTTGTACAATAGTATATATTACAATAAAGTATTTTTCAATAATTAACGCCTAAAAACTTAGTCTACAATTTTACCGATTTGTGAAGAGAGAGGTTTTTGACTAAAATAACAAACAAAAAGGCGGGCGCTGTAGCACCAGCCTTTAGGGAAGTATCATTTTAGCTTATTATTGTACAAAGACTATCTACATTTGAACAACTATAATTGCTAAGTAGCTTTACTTGTATAATTCAAAGTCTTTTCTTGTATAAACGCTTGAATAGTAAAAACATCAATATTTAGTATTATTGGTGGTTATTTGCCCTGTTGTTGCGTCCTGAAAAAGCATCCAAAATGACGTTGGGGTGTCTTCTACAAAAGAAAAGTCTTTGTCCTGCAAGGGTTCCTTTTGGGCGGGCAATCCGTAACAAATGTACTTGACTTGCTTATCTTGCTGCAGTACACCCATAACAAAGTACTTCTCCGAAGAAGGAAAGTCTATCCGCACAAAGTAGGAATTTGTGTACTTTTTTATTAGTGGGTAGTAGGGCGGAAATTGTACAAACACCTTGACAATTTCCTGCTGAACACTTTTGTAGTAGTCGGCTCCTGCTCCTGCGGCATAGTAACGTTCAAATGCTTGACTGTACTCCTGCACACTTTTGTACCGCTCGCCAGCCTTTTGGTGCAATTTGTCCAAGTCGACATTTGGGTAAAAGTTGTTGGTGGATGCAACAAACTGCTCGTATTGTGTGGGCGCCTCAGTTGGCACAGTGATCGTTTGCTCCTTGCCTGCTTGCACCAACATATCCATATTGGCAAACAAAGTATCGCATAAGGACATGTTGCCGCTACTAGCACGACCTGCTTCGTAGCAGTATTTTTCTTTTTTTACTAGCAAACAGCCTACGTTTTGCAAATCTTGCTTGACCAACTGCATCTTTTGATTGTTAAAGTTGATTATTTGCTTTGCAAAACACACCCCATTGAAGTTGAACAATATCCACCACTCGCCAATGGCTTGAATATCCGCATTGGTAACAAAAATGGTTGCTTCTGTTGTGGCACTAGCATTGTTGATAAGCTTGACCATACCACAAAGCTCCCTATTGCGCTCGGCAAAGCGTGGGTTGCTTTGTTGAATAATTAGTATCCGTTTGCAATACATAAAAAGAACACTCCATCACATAAAATAGCAACTACTATTGTATATCAATATTACTGCAAAATATTGCTAAAATATGCCTTATTTTGCCTGTTTTGAGTGTTTTTTGCATATAAAAAGAGAGAACAATTTGTCCTTTTAGTGGTTGTTCTCTCTTTGTTTTTATGTGATTTGCACGTCGCTAGTGCACCATTATTTGTAAATGCACCTGATTATTGTTGTGCGTTACAACTATTGATCGTTGTTTTCTGCTGGCTTTTTATCCTTCAACAAAAGGTTTGTGATGATACCAAGGATAAGAGCCGGAGCAATGGAAGAAATGGAAATTGGACCAAAGTTTAGAATCAATCCGCCAATACCAGGAATCAAAATTGCTGCAACAACAAACAAGTTCTTGTTGTCGTTTAGGTCGATATCCTTGAACATCTTCAATCCGGATACTGCAATGAAGCCGTAAAGGGCAATGGATATGCCACCAATGATGGAAGAACAAGAAGACATACTTTCTACCAAAGCAAGTGCTGGACGGAAGAAAGCAACTACAATGCTGATGATAGCTGTTGTAAAGATTGTTCTTGTAGATGCGTTACCTGTGATAGCTACACAACCAACACTTTCGCCGTAAGTTGTGTTTGGGCAACCGCCAAAGAAAGAACCAACAATAGAACCAACGCCGTCACCAAGAAGTGTTCTGTGAAGACCTGGATCTTGTAGCAAATCTTCGCCAATGATGGAAGAAATATTTTTGTGGTCGGCAATGTGTTCTGCAAATACTACAAATGCTACTGGAGCAAAGCCCAAAACTACTGCTGCAATTGCTGTGCCGTTAGCATTAGTAAAGCCCTCTTTGAACAAACCAACAAATGTAAAATTCGGAATCCAAGTGGAGAAATCTGCGATGGTCTTGAAGGAAGAAAAGTCTACAACTACCAATGCTGGAGCTTCTGCAAGCAAACCAATAACAGTAAAGATGCAAGCAAGAACGTATCCCCCCATAACACCAATTACAAATGGGAACATCTTGATTTGTTTTCCACCTTTAACAGATGCAACAACTGTGATAAGGAAAGTAGCTACACCAATCAAAATGTGGATTAGGCTGTAGTTTTGTGCGCCACCAGCTGTGTTCATAACGTTGTTCATAGCAGATCCTGCAAGGGAAAGACCAATAAGTGCAACTGTTGGTCCAATGATTACAGGGGGCATAAGTTTGCTGATCCACTTTGTACCAAAAAGCTTAACAACAAGTGCTAGCAATGCATAAACACCGCCAGCGATAACGGCGCCAAGGAAAATTCCAAAGTATCCAAATACTGCTGCTGCAGAAAGTGCTGGAATAAAAGCAAAGGAACTACCAAGGAAAACGGGGCTCTTGAACTTGGTGAACAAAAGGTATACCAAAGTACCAAAGCCTGCGCCCACCAATGCTGATGCAGGATTGAGTAGTTGTGTTCCGCTATTTGCGTTTACAAGTACTGGAACGAGAATTGTTGCTGCAATAATTGCCAAAAATTGTTGAAAAGCAAACAACAAGTTTTTCCAAAATGGCACCTTGTCATTGATGCCATAAATCAAATTAGTTTTGTTCATTGCGTGAACCCTCCAAAAGTGTATTTCTAAACGAACAAAGCGTTGTAGACATAAAAAAAGAAGTCACCAAAGGGGACTTCTAGAAAAGACAACTATTTGAAAAATGAAAATGGGGAAAAGAGGCCTTGACGGTGAATTTAGTTGTGCAAAAAACCTTGTTCATAGCCCTTTCTCCTTTGCTCTGCGTACTATACTAGCACACAACAAAAAAGAAAGCAACCTTTTGAAATCAAAAATTTCAAGATTTTTTGATGCTATTTTTTCACTGTTTTATCAGTTGAATTATATGTAAAATTGCTACAAGCAGTTTCGCTTTTGTTGATAAATATTAAGATAAAGCAACAACTAAAACATTGTAATGCACCCTGAAAATACAATTAACTTTGGATAAACAACTTTATTGCACAAACAAAAAAACACCCTTTTTTTGCGAGGGTGTTTTTTATACTTGTGTTCAATTATGTATTCGTTATTATGTTGATATTAGTCTTTTTCGTTGCGGGAAATACTTGCGTGGGAAAGTTCAAAAAAGCGCACTTTTGCTTGAATCTTTTCAAAGATTGCCTTGCAAGCGCGATCCATTTCGGAACCTTCGGTATAGTCGCCACGAACGTAAAAGTCCACACGGTCCTCGTCTACCAAGTACAACGCATCTTCTGGTTGACGATATACGCCAATAGCATATCCACCACGTTGACGAGTAAGTTTCATGCTAGGAACGTCTGTTAGACCGTCTCCAATGTAAATCATATTGTCAAAAGGAACAACACGATCTAGTCTGTCCATATACATATTGAGTTTTTTGTGTTCGCCAACGTCTTCTACACCCTTGTTGATACGATACAAAAATTGTGTTTTGCTTGTGTAGTTGATGGCAACGCTTGGCCAAATTGGATCGCCTTGTTCATCGTATATGTAGTCGCACGCGAAAATGTTGTAGAATTCGTGTGCAATAGGACAACCTTCAATCATTGGTTTTAGACCACAGCTGATGATGTAGTGTCTAACTTCCAAACCGAGCGATTCGCCATAGGCATTGATGCGAGCAAACCACTCGCGCACACCATCGAAGAACTCAACTTCGCTACCCATTTGGCGCAAAGTTTCTTGAGAAAGGTGAATGCCCTTTTTCTTTGCCTCGGTAGCCATTAGATACATGTAGGACAAAATGTGGTCCATTTGGTATTCGTGTGCAAGACGATCACTTTCCTTCCAAAATGCACTTGGCTCCATACCTAGTGCTGGAATAAAGGTAAACTCTTGCATGTCCTTGGTGGACAATGTGTTGTCGAAGTCATAAATTAGTGCAACTATTTGCTTGTTCATAGCTGGGCACCTCCTAGATTTTAAAAATAACTGCCGTTTGTGATTCTAGTGTTGTAATTCCGTCTTTAACGGTGTAACTACCAATCTTAAACAGTTCTTGTTGTACGTTTAGTGTTGTTGTTTGAGCTTTGTCCGTTGGGTTGAACACTACTGCAGTGTGTTCGCCACGAAGATATGCCAAAACGCCGTTGTCGTCACAAACAAGAATCTTCATTTGACCATCCGCTTGCAAATCTTCGTTTTCGCTACGGATAGCATTTAGCTTTTTAACCAAGTTTAGCAAGCTATCTGGATTGGCTTGACATTGTACCGCTGTTGGAGCATTTGGTTGGTCATCCACTTGCAAGTACAACTTAGACGCATCCGCTGTTGAGAAACCAAGATTTGGTAAGGAATTATCCCATTGCATTGGGGTGCGACTGCCCGTACGATGGAATCCGCCTTCCTTGGATTGTTGAGGAATATATCTCATACCAATTTCGTCACCATAGTAGAAGAAAGGCACGCCCGGCAAAGTTAACAGCATTGTGTACGCTAGGCGAAGTTCGCTTTCGTCCAACATATAGGAAATACGTTCGGTATCGTGGTTACCGCTGATTACACTGATGTATCCGTTGCCTTGGATTTGATACAACTCATCCAAATACTTGCTTAGCATATTGTGAGCGGAAACGTGTGCTGTCTTGCAAAAATAGCTTTTGTTTACGCCGTTTTCCCAATATCTAAAACCGTAGTGAGTCATTTTGTATTGGTGGTTTAGCAAAAAGTCGCAATGGAAACCTGCATTGTTAACGGAACGAGGAGCATTGCACCACTCGGAAATCAACATTGCTTCTGGATAGCTTTCGTCCAACATTTTGCGAGCTCTGCGCCACAATGAAGCTGTAGCTGTTTTTTCTTCGTCATTTTTTACAAGGCTATCGGCCATATCCACACGGAAGCCATCACATCCTCTATCTAGCCAAAAACGCATAACTTCTAGCATTGCATCGAAGGTTGCTTGTGCGCGAGGATCGGTATAGGACATTTGCCACTCGGGATGGGTAATTTCGTTAAATCCATAGTTGAGCGCAGGTTGACTGTTGAAAAAGTTAATCAAAAAGCAACCGTCGCGATCGGACATGCCTGCCACCCAGCTGTATTCGGGTGGTCTGTTCCACACACAGTCCGTCCAAGTGTAGCGGTCGGTCATCTCGTTCTTGGTGGGCAAGCGACTTTGCTTGAACCAAGGGTGTTGATCACTTGTGTGACCAGGAACAAGGTCTAGTATTACGTGCATTCCACGATTGTGCGCCTGTTCAAAAAGATTGTAAAGGGCTTCGTTTGTGCCATATCTTGGAGCAACCTTGCAGTAGTCCTCAACGTCGTAGCCAGCATCCATAAATGGAGAAACGTAGCAAGGGTTGAGCCACAAAGCGTTGAATCCAAGAAATTTGATATAGTCTAGCTTTTCGGTAATTCCATTGATATCACCAATGCCATCACCGTTGGTATCATAGTAGGATTGTGGGTAAATTTCGTAAAAAACTGCATTTTTAAGCCAACTTGGCATATTAACCTCCCAATAAAAACGCATTCTTGGTTATAGTACTATACAACATTTTTGCAAATTTTACAATACTTTTTTCCATTTATGACATTTTTATGTAAAAAAACCGCATAATTTATGGTTATTTGCATGGACTTCCCGACTTTGAAATGTATTACTTGGGCTTGGTAGAGGTAGAAAACGATCAAATTAAAGACGTGCATTTTCTTCAACCTTCTAACATTTTCGATTACTCGGATGAGTTTGTAGAATTCAAACAAGCTCACGGGTGGAAGTAGGACAAGGATATGGCTAGATAATATCTGCAATAAAGGCTTGCAGCGGAAGAGCTTTTCTTCCGCTGTTTTACTTATCAACGAAACAACCCTGCTCTTGACAAAACTATTGTAAGGCAAAAATAACCTTTACATAGTAAACACTTGACTTTTACTTTAGCCTTTGATAAAATAACCTAGTATGCTACTGTGGCTGATTATGCCAATTTACTGATAATCCGTACAAAAAATCAATCTACGTGCAGAAACCTGCACCATTATAAGGAGAAGAAAAATGAAAAGAACTTACCAACCTAAAAAAAGACAACGCAACAAGGTACACGGCTTTAGAGCAAGAATGAAGACAACTGGCGGACGCAGAACTCTTCAAAGAAGAAGAAACAAGGGTCGTCACGAACTTGCAGTTTAATTGACAAAGTAGAGGCAACCAAAATTGAAGTCTATATACAGACTTAAAAAGAACTATCAATATAACTACGTGTACAAGCACGCAAAAAGCTTGTCGGACAAAAACTTTGTTTTGCTCTACTGCACTAGCAATCAAAAGCAAAGCAAGGTGGGTTTTTCCATTAGCAAAAAGTTCGGTCATGCTGTGGCTCGCAACAGATTGCGCAGGCAATTGAAGGCGGCTGTTATGCAGTATGCTGCACGACTTGTACCCAACTTCAACATTGTGTTCATCCCACGCTTGCAAGATAAGTATCTATTTAGCGACGTTATTGCCAGCGTAGAAAAATTGCTAACAAAGGCAGGGCTTATCAAATGAAACACCTTGCTATTGCCATGCTAAAGCTATACAAGGCAACCATTTCCAAGTGGAAGGGCGGAAAAAGGTGCATTTACACACCATCCTGCTCCGTCTACTCGATGGAGGCCTACCAGCAACACGGATTTTTTGTGGGAAGTTGGTTAACACTTACAAGGCTGTTGCGCTGTGCTCCCTGGGGGAAGGGCGGATTTGATCCTGTGCCCACAAATCTCCGCGGAAAGGCAAAATGGCACGTATAATTGTTGATAGTTATAGGAGAAAAAATGAAGAAAAAAATCAGCTCTGTGCTGACAGTGGTTTTGCTACTTGCACTAGGCCTAACACTATTTGCTAGCTGTACGCAAAAAAAGGTAGAAGTGTTCGATCCAGAAAGCGGCCTTGGCTTAGTAGGAAAACTTGTTATGTGGATGTACAACTGGATTGGCAACTACGGCTGGACAGTTGTTGTGTTTACAGTGTTCCTAAAAATTTTGATGCTACCATTGGATATTTGGCAACGCTACTCCACACGCAAAAGCACACTAAAACAAAAAAAGGTGCAACCTTTGCTAGATAACATCGACAAGCGCTACGGTGCAAACACTCAACGCGCCAACGAAGAAAAGCAAAAGTTGCTCAAAAAGCAAGGAATTTCTGTAGCTTCGGCATGCCTACCAATGATCGTAACAATGGTTGTGTTCTTCCTGATGTTTGCCGGATTGCGCGAATTTTCTTACTACAAGAACATCCAAACGTTTAACTCATTGACAAAGGCGTACTACTCCACCATTGAAGAGCAAGTTCAACTTGCCGGTGGCGAAGTGTTGGAAGCATACCAATTTGAATACGACAAAACAAAGGCTTCCCTAAATATCTCCGACGATGACGTACGCATTGTGCTTGCACAAATCGATGGCGTTAACAACTTGGATGGAAAGGGCTTCGATACTCAACTTGCGCAATGGCGTGCCCTTGCCAAGGAAGCCATCCAAAAAGAATACAAAAACCAGCAAGACTCATGGTTGTGGATCCACAACATTTCCCAACCGGATACTTGGGCAAAGGTTATGCCTGAGTTTTCCAGCGGAGAAAATAACTTTGCTACGTATGTAAATACAGAAGCTTTTGCCTCTGCAGAAAAAACATACAACATCATTAGAAGTGCCGTTATGGAAATGGACGATATTTCCTACGGTAAAAACGGTTCCTGGAACGGATTGATGATTTTGCCATTGATGTCCGTTGCACTTTCCTTCCTGTCAATGTGGATTTCCCAAAGGATGGAAAGAAAAACTCGTAGCGGCGAAGTTGTTCAAAACCAACAACAAGCAGCTCAAAGCAAAACAATGATGATAATGATGCCACTCATGATGGCTTGGTTCGGTTTCATGTACACCGGTTCATTTGCAATCTACATGGTTGTAAACTACTTCTTGAGCATTTTCTCTACCGTAGGTCTTCGTGCACCTGTTGAAAAGATGGTAGAAAGAAAGCTAGCACAAGAAGAAGCTGCAAGTGCACCTACCAAAGCAAGCTATATGAGGTAATTGTCACAATGAAAACAGTTGAAGCTAGCGGCAGAACTCTTGATGCCGCAATCCAAAATGCCCTAAAGGAATTGGGGCTTACGCAAGATCAAGTTGACGTAAAGGTTTTGCAAGAAGGTGGTTTTTTGAAATCCTTCAAGGTGGAAGTTACAACAAAACCAACCGAAGAAGAAAAAATTCATCTATTTTTGCAAACTCTACTAAACAAAATGGGATTTGATAACTGCACAGTAGAAATGTCCACACAAGATGATGCCATCATGTTGAACATTACTGGAGAAGATGCCCACAACGCCATCGGTTACCGTGGCGAAGTGTTGGACGCATTGCAATATTTGTGCAGTTTGCAACTAAACAGCAAGCAAGGTCATTTCAAACGCATCGTGTTGGATAGCGAAGGCTACCGCGCAAAGAGAGAAAAAACATTGCAAAAGCTTGCACTAAACCTTGAACAAAAGGTAAAGCGCACAGGCAGAGCTGTTAACCTAGAAGCAATGAATCCATACGAAAGACGTATCATCCACACCGCTTTGCAAAACAGCAAATTTGTTAGCACACAAAGCGAAGGACAAGGAACAACACGTCACGTTGTTATCAGCCCAAAGACACAAAGCAATATTCTTAACGCACCAAACGCAGCAAGAAAAACACTCAACTTTGTGTACAGAAGCGACAAAAAACGTCGTAGATAAAACAACAAAACAAAAAGCACTTTGTACAAAAGTACAAGGTGCTTTTTTGATTATTCTATATTTTTTTGTAATGCACTTTCGTTGTCAACATCCCATACAAACGGTAAATCCGTCAACGCTCAATCGCCCGTAATGCGGGATAATTTGGTTTCAAATTAGCCACAATTTAGTTGTTCCATTTGGCTAAGACAGCATGAAAATTTGCCTATATTTATCTAAAAACATAACGCACATACAAATCCACGCTATGCACAATAAATTGCTATTCAGTTGTACAAGTTGTGTTGTTTAATTGTGCCAGTTGCGCATTTTCGCAATTATTACAAAGTAGAAAGAAAGTTTTTGCGGTAGGCGCTTGGGGTTGTGTTGAACTGCTTTTTGAACCATCTCAAAAAGCTGACGTGGTCGCTAAAACCACACATCATCCAAATACGGGAAAGGCTTTCCCCCTGGTGGATAAGCTCCTTGGCGTAGTTAAGTCGACGTTGCATTACGTACTGCATTATTGTAAGGTTTGTTTCCTGCTTGAAGATATGGGAAACTCTGCTTGGGGATAGTTGCACCGCTTGGGCAATAATGTCCACCGACATATTGTTTGTAAAATTGTTGTCGATGTAGTTAATTATCCTAGAAAATGGGGAATCATCTAGAAGTACACCCGTGCCGCTGGTTGGGATGCTCCTAACCTTGCGATTGATAAGCAACATCGCTTCTAAAAAAGCAATGGTAAATACCAAATCGTCGCCGTACTCGCTGGAAAGGTAACTAACACGCATACGCATAAAAATGCTTTCCAATATTTTACCCGAAATGCTATCCATGCGCACAATGTGCCCCTTTTGCTCCACACTTTCAAATGCGTACAACAGATTGCAATGCGTTTTGATGCTGTCCACGGCAAATGCCTTATTAAAGTTGATGATAACTCGCTTGCTATGCTCGTAAGGCATATCCTTTGCTCGGTGAATTGTTTGAGGCGGTATCAGCACCAAGTCCCCCTTGTGTAAATGATAAACCTTGTCCTCCACTGTGTACGCCAACGCGCCTTCGGTAACGTACATCATTTCGTACAGCTCGTGACTGTGCAATCCGGCAAAGGTATCGCCCACCTTTTCCTTCATCAAAAAATAGCAAACAGGCTTGTCCCTTCTGCTTTCGTTGTACTTGAGTATTTGTCTTTCTTCCGAAAAGGCATCCCATCTGTTCATAATATCACCCCTTGCAGTAATAGTTTATACCAAATAGCAGTTTTTGTCAATTTAATAGCAGTATTTGCTATTTTGCCATTTTTAGATATATTGTATAATTATTAAGTTGTAAAAATATATTCATCTAAAAGATGAACATCCTAAACTGTCCCGCGGAGGAAATATGAGAAGAAAATTAAACATCAACAACAAATGGAAGTTTGTTAAACAACCAACTCAACTAGATGCTTTGCTAAAAGCAAAAAGCAAAACTGTAAATATTCCACACACCTGGAACAACCTTGACGGTCAAGACGGTGGCAACGACTACTACCGTGGAAGTTGCTGGTACTACAAGCGTCTTGGCAAAATTGAAGTTGCCGCTGACGAAGTAGCTTACTTGGAATTTGAAGGTGTAAACAGTATTGCTGACGTTTACATCAATGGTCAACACCTTGTACACCACAATGGCGGTTTTTCCACTTTCCGTGCACGCATTGATCAACATCTAAACGAAGAAAATCTTGTTGCAGTATGTGTAGATAACAGCGCAAACGACCACACATACCCACAATTTGCCGACTTTACTTTCTTTGGCGGAATCTACCGCAACGTGAACGTAATTGTAACAAGCAAGCACCACTTCGACCTTGACCACTTTGGCGGACAAGGCGTAAAGGTTACACCAGTTGTTAACGGTGCCGATGCAACAGTAACAGTAGAATGCTACGTTGAAGAAACAGAAAATCAACACATCCAAGCAACAGTTACAGATAGCGTAGGCAATCTTGTTTACGCAAAGCAACACGACACAGCATCCTTCTCATTTGATATTGCCAACGCACACCTTTGGGACGGACTAAAAGATCCACACTTGTATCACCTTCAACTTATCTTGATTGTTGACAACAAGGTTATGGATAACGTAGAAGTGGACTTTGGTGTTCGCACCTTCCACGTTGATCCAGACAAGGGATTTTTCCTTAACGGAAAGAGCTATCCATTGCACGGTGTTAGCCGTCACCAAGACCGCAAGGACATGGGTTGGGCAATCACTCGCAAGGAACACGAAGAAGATATTGCTCTCATCAAGGAATTGGGCGCAAACACAATCCGCTTGGCTCACTACCAACACGACCAATACTTCTACGATTTGTGCGACCGCACAGGTATGGTTGTTTGGGCGGAAATCCCCTACATTAGCCAACACCTAGATAACGGCTACGATAACACAATGAGCCAAATGAAGGAATTGGTTATCCAAAACTACCACCACGCTTGTATTTTCTTCTGGGGACTATCCAACGAAATAAGCATGGCTGGCGAAACAGAATCACTAATCAACAACCACCTAGACCTAAACAAATTGGTAAAATCATTGGATAGCACCCGCCTTACAACAATGGCACAAGTATCCATGCTTCCAATGGAAAGCCAACTAAACCAAATCAGCGATATTCTAAGCTACAACCACTACTTTGGCTGGTACGGCGGCAGTGTGGAAGATAACGGCCCTTGGTTCGATAAGTTCCACGAAATGCACCCAACACGTGCACTTGGCGTAAGCGAATACGGTTGCGAAGCTATCCTATCTTGGCACAGCAGCACACCCGAACAAGGCGACTACACCGAAGAATATCAATGTGTTTACCATCATGCAATGTTAGAAACGTTTGCAACACGTCCATACTTGTGGTCCACACACGTTTGGAATATGTTCGACTTTGGCGTAGATATGCGTGACGAAGGTGGCGTAAAGGGCCGCAACAACAAAGGTCTTGTAACCTACGACCGCAAAACAAAGAAGGACAGCTTCTATTTGTACCAAGCATACTGGACAACAGCTCCAATGCTCCACTTGGCACAAAAGCGTTACTTGTACCGCTGTGAAGACACAACAAAGGTTGTTGTTTACACCAACCAAAAGGAAGTTAGCTTGTACGCAAACGGCAAACTTGTAGAAACAAAGCAAGGTGCACACGTATTTGAATTTGAAGTTCCACTAACATCACGCAAGACAAAGCTATTGGCAAAGGCTGGCGCATTGTCCGACACAAGCGTGATTATCAAGGTGAAGAAACCTTACAAAAAGTACATCTTGGAAAATGCTAGCAGCAATGTTGCTAACTGGTTTGACAAGGACGGTAAACAAATCAACTTGACCTACAACGAAGGTTACTTCAGCATCAAGGACAAAATCAAGGAAATCATGAAAAACCCAGAAGGTAAGGCTGTTATGGATGCCTTTATCGCTGGCATGATGGAACAAATGGCAGAAAGTGGAATGAAATTGCCCGCAGGCGCAATGAAGATGCTAGAAAGCTTTTCCATTAGCCGTATCGCTAAGCTTGCTGGCGACCGCATCCCACCAGAATCAATTGCACAAATTAACCAAGCACTTCAAAAGGTTAAAAAGTAATTGGCAAAATAGTTAGTTGACGGCAAGGCGCAAAAGCCTTGCGTCAACGCCACTAACACCGGTTTTAATGCGTGATGGCTGTCACGCTAAAACATAAAAATACATATAGGAGAAAAAAAATGGAAAACAACGAAATCAAGGCCAAGAAACCGTTCGGTTTTATGGACAAATTGGCCTATGCAGCCGGTGACTTCGGTTGCAACATGAGCTTTGCATTAAAAGGCACAGTTCAAACTTTCTGGCTCGTTTTCATGATGATGGAAACTGGTCTACTTTCTGCACTTCTTCTTGTTGTTCAAATTTGGGACGCAGTAAATGACCCACTCATCGGATCACTTATTGACGCGGACAAGAGAAAGTACAAGATGGGTAAATTTAAAACCTACATCCTTATTGGTGCTATCGGCTTGACAGTCGCTGGCTCATTGATGTTTATCCCTGCAGCAGGAGCTGCACCATGGATTAAAGCAATCTTGTTCGTAGTTGGTTACGTTATTTGGGATGCTTGCTACACAGTTGCTAACGTTCCTTATGGATCAATGCTATCCCTTGTTACAGAAGACTCTGGTGAACGTGCAGACCTATCCACATGGCGTTCCATCGGCTCCATGATTGGTAACATCCTTACAATGGTTCTTCTTCCAATGCTTATTTGGAAAAAAGTTACCTGGACGGGCAACGTTGACGACGTTCTAAAACAAATTACACTTCCAACATTTAAAAATGACCCAGATGGATCAAAGATGCAACAATTCCTTGATGGTATCGGCAAAGATCCTAAAACTGGCGAAGCTTTGAAAATTGGCGATACAGTTCTAAACCCATTTACAGGATCCAACATGGAAATTTTGCTTGGTAACCGCGTATTTTGGATTGCTCTAGTAATGGGTGTTCTTGGTCTTATCGCTTTCTTGTTCATGATCAAAAAGATCACTATCCGTGTTGATGAAAACACAGTTAAAACAAATGAACAAACAGAAAAGATCAATATCTTCAAGGCATTTGGTAAATTCTTCAAAAACCGCCCAGCTGTTGGTGCAACAATCGCTGCAATGGGTATGTTCCTTGGTATGAACTCCGCTTCCACAGCTACAACAATCATGTTCGCAACACACTTTGGTAAAGCAAGCCTTTCTGGTGTTGTTACAATGATCGGATTCCTTCCAATGATGTTCTTTATTCCATTTATCAAAAAGATGGTTACAAAGTACGGTAAGAAAGAATGCTCCGTTGTTGGTACATTGATTTCTTGCGCTGGCGTATTGCTCATGCTCGTATTCCCAATGATTGAAAACAAAACTGTTTCTATGCTAATCTTCGTAGTTGCATTGTGCATCTTCGGTATTGGTATGGGCGTATACACATGCGTATCTTGGGCGCTTATGTCTGACGCTATCGACTACAACGAATGGAAATTTGGAACAAGAGAAGAAGGCACAGTTTACAGCTTGCACTCCTTCTTCCGTAAGCTTGCACAAGGTGTTGGTCCTGCAGCAGTATTGTTCATCATGGGATTGGCATTTATCGGTTATGACGCCGACCTTGGTACTTATGGTCAAAGTGCAGAAACCGCACAAAACATGTGCTGGCTTGTAGCAATCCTTTATGCTATCAGCGGTATTTTGCAATTTGTAGGTCTTGCTCTTGTATACAACCTTGACAAGAAGACTCTTGAAACAATGACAAGCGAACTTGAAGCTCGTAGAGCTGCTCAAGCTGCAGAAGTTGTTGCTGAACCAGTTACAGCTGCTGAATAATCAGGTTTTTCGATTGCAAAACACAAATATATAATAAATAAGGACCTATCCGCAATTGGATAGGTCTTTTTTTGTGTTTATTTGTTTGGATGTAGATAATCGTACAGGTTTTGTGCGGCAGTTGCGTTCATGCCCTTGACGGAAGCAATTTCTTCCACCCTGGCCGCCTTTAGGTTGTCCATACTCCTAAAATGTCGGTGCAATTCTATGCGGCGCTTTTCTCCAATACCAGGTACGTCCTGCAACACCGACTTGATGCTGTTTTTGCCGTGTAGTTTGCGGAAGTAGGTAATTGCAAAACGGTGCGCTTCGTCACGGATGTTGATTAGCAAATTGAGTGCAAAGCTGTTGCGTGGCAGGTAGATGGGGGTGTTGCTTTGCAACGTGAACACAAGTTCTTCCTTTTCGGCAAGGGAAATGAGCTCAATATCCGTTATTCCGCACTCTTCCATTGCCTGTTTGGCGTAGTGAAGCTGACCTAGACCGCCATCGACAACGATTAGGTCGGGCTTTTTGCCAAATACACCATCGCCTGCGTTCAAACGCTCAAATCTGCGTGTTAAAGTTTCCTTCATGCTGGCAAAGTCGTTTGCCCCGTCCACCGTGTTGATACGAAAACGGCGATACTGCGAAGAATCCTTTTGCCCGTTAGTGAACACCACCATGCTGGCAACCTTGTCCACACCCTGCACGTTGGATATATCGTAGCACTCAACGCGGATAGGCAAGGCTTTTAGCCCCAACAACTGTTGAAGCTGTAACACGGCCCCTTGTGTACTGTTGAACTTTTTGTCAATTTCCGTTTGACTCTTGGTTAGGTATTCCACGGCATTGCGATAGGACATATCCACAAGATGCTTCTTTTCGCCACGTTGCGGATAGAATATTTGCACCTTTTTGCCCAGTTTTTCCCTAATGATTTGGGCAATATCTTGGCTATCGGGCAACTCTATGTGGGTGTAGATTTCCTTGCACAACAGGGCTTGCTCGCAGTATTCCAGCAAAAAGCTGGATAGTGTTTGCGCGCCGTCCAGTCCGGCATCGCTAACGGCAATGTTGTCGCTAAACACCACCTTTCCGCCCCTAATCATTGTGTGATTGACCACACTGTTTTGTCCGTTGGATGCAACAGCAAACATATCGTAATCTACTAGCTTGTTTAGCACAACTACCTGCTGTTGGGATATTTTGTCCATCATTGCAAGGTACTTTTTGTAGGTAAGCGCCTGTTCGTACAGCATTTTGTCGGCGCAATCCATCATTTTGTCTATTAGCACCTGCTTTACGTCGCTGTCGTCGCCCTTTAGGAAGGCTACCGCTCTATCTACAATTTTGCGATACTCTTCCTTGGTGATTTTACCAATGCAAGGAGCAGGACATCTACCAATGTGGTAGTTTAGGCAAGGACGAAAATTTTTGGGAAGTTTGTTGAAATTGTGATTGCAACTGATGGTAGGAAATACCGTTGAAAGTATCTCCAAAAAAGGCTTGCTACCGCCCTGTGTTATTGGCCCAAAATACTTGTACTTATCGCGCGAAAGCTTGCGTGTGTGCATAAATTTGGGAAAATCGGCAGTCAAATCCACCTTGATGTAGGGGTACTGCTTGTCGTCCTTTAGCAAAATGTTGTAGGGCGGGGTGTGCTTTTTGATAAGCGTGTTTTCCAAACTTAACGCGTCCGCTTCGCTTGCCGTGATGATGTAGTCAAAGGTATCCACGTGCGAAAGCATTGCTAGCACCTTTTCCGTCTTGTTGGTGGAAGCATGAAAATATTGGCGCACGCGGTTTTTTAGCACCTTTGCCTTGCCAACGTACAAAATGTTGCCGTTGACGTCCTTCATGATGTACACACCGGGGTCGCTAGGTAAATTTTTAAGTTTTGTTTGCAAATCTACACTGTTCATAGCCTTATTATACCACAATTTGCGCCACGTTACAATGAGCAACCAAACAATTACTGCACTATTTTGCAAAGATTGTCTCCAACCAAACACAAACCAACACTTTGCACATTGACAAACAGATCAAGTTGCTATATAATTAGTACATAAAATTTTGGCACATTGTGCCCCAAAAGGAGATTTTTTGTTATGGCAATTCCAACACCTCACATATCTGCAAAACTAGGCGACTTTGCCCCAACCGTACTTATGCCAGGTGATCCACTAAGAGCAAAGTACATTGCTGAACACTACCTAGAAAACCCTGTTCTTGTAAACAACGTTCGTGGCATCCAAGGCTACACAGGCACTTACAAGGGAAAGAGAATCAGCGTTATGGCAAGTGGTATGGGTATGCCATCCATTGGTATCTACAGCTACGAATTGTTCAACTTCTACGGTGTTGAAAACATCATCCGTATCGGCTCTGCTGGTGCTATTCACCCAGAACTTAAACTACGCAACCTTGTTTTCGGTCAAGGCGCTTGCACAAACAGCAACTTTGCTCATCAATACGGCATGCCAGGAACTTTGGCACCAATCGCCAGCTACGATTTGCTAGAAAAAGCCGTTTCCAAAGCAAAGGAAATGGGCATTATCTACAAGGTAGGCAACATCCTTTCTTCCGACACCTTCTACGATGACGGCGTTGGCTCTGCCGCTTGGGGCAAAATGGGTTGCCTTGCAGTAGAAATGGAAGCCGCTGCATTGTACCTAACCGCTGCACGCGCAGGCAAAAAAGCCCTTGCAATGTGCACCATCAGCGACCACCTTATCACCGGCGAAGAACTTTCCAGCGAAGACAGACAAAACTCCTTCCACGAAATGATGCAACTCGCATTGGAAATTGGCACCGACTACTAATCCACAACACAACCACAACAGCGGAAGAAAATTCTTCCGCTGTTTTTGTTGTAAAATAGGGTGGCGTGCTAGGTGCATGCAAGTGGGAAAAGGGTATTGAACAAAAGTGAACGAACAAAAGGCGGGGGACTTTTTGCCGTGGGTTAATTGACTTTTTTGTTGATAAAGGTGTACAATACCCACAATCGCACACACGAGGAGTTTTTTTACCTATGAAAAATAACAAAGAACTTTGGCGCGTAATTAAGTTTACGTTGTTTTCCATTTCCGCAGGGGTTATTCAGATTATTGCGGAAATAATTGGGTTGGAGTTGCTACACTTGGATGCTTGGCTGGCTTACCTTATTGCATTGGTGTTGAGCGTGCTATGGAACTTTACCTTCAACCGCAAGTTTACATTTAAGTCGGCAAACAACGTGCCCATTGCCATGCTAAAGGTTGCGTTGTTCTACGCAGTGTTCACACCACTTTCCACTTGGTGGACGGATGTGTTTGTAGAAGACCTACAAGTAAACGAATACATTGTGCTGGCAGTTACTATGGTTATCAACTTTGTAACGGAGTTTTTGTACGACAAGTTTGTTGTGTTCCGCAATAGCATAGATACCAACAATCTTGCACAAAACCAACAAACACCACAAGAATAAACAATTTGGCTGTTTACCAACAGGTAGATAGCCTTTTTTGTTGTTTTTTGTGGACAATTTCAAAAACTGTTGACAAGTTGGGGTTTGTGTATTATCATATTGTTGATGAAAATTTTATCATATCACGGAGGATTGTTATATGAAACATATCGTTACTTTGGAAACTCGTAACCTTTGCGACAGCGCTAAAAACGGCGGATGCGGAGAATGCCAAACTTCTTGCCAATCTGCTTGCAAAACAAGCTGCGGTATTGCTAACCAAACATGCGAAAACACCGACAAAGAAGGTAACAAATAATTAACGCACAAAAAAACGGAGTTGTCGCAACGCGATAACTCTTTTTTTGTTGAATTTTGCCCCTGTTGTGAACGTTGGGCAAACAAAAACAATATACACGTTGCTGACGTGTGGCACGGAGCACTCACTTTTGCCCCAACTTGACCACCACTCAGCACAAAAGGATAAAGGATGATTCACCAATACAAACTGGGCGGATACAATATCGTTTTGGATGTGTGCAGCGGTAGCGTGCACGTTGTTGACGAAATCGCCTACGACATAATTGAACAATACCAAAACTCCACCAAGGAGCAAATTGTGCAAAACCTTGCACAAAAGTACGCTTCTAGCGCATCCTTGCAGGAAATTGCCGAATGCTACGATCAAGTTACCAGCTTGAAGGATAGCGGTAAACTGTTTGCCCCAGATACGTTTGAACCAATGGC
The DNA here is from genome assembly GCA_017457305.1 of Clostridia bacterium. Taxonomy (GTDB): domain Bacteria; phylum Bacillota; class Clostridia; order Christensenellales; family CAG-314; genus Fimimonas. The sequence goes on from JAFTHP010000028.1 coordinate 101,831, forward strand.
TGGCAAACTAAAGGCAAAAACTGGCAACGTGATAAAGGCTCTTTGCTTGCACGTTGCACACACCTGCAACCTTAACTGCAGCTACTGCTTTGCTAGTCAAGGCAAGTACCACGGCGAAAGAGCAATAATGAGCCTAGAAGTGGGCAAGCGCGCGTTGGATTTTCTCATCGAAAACAGCGGCAATCGCCACAACTTGGAAGTGGACTTCTTTGGCGGAGAGCCATTGATGAACTTTGACATGCTAAAACAGCTTGTTGCCTATGCTCGCTCCATCGAAAAGCAACACAACAAAAATTTCCGCTTTACCCTTACCACCAACGGCGTCTTGGTAGATGACGAAGTGATTGAGTGGGCAAACAAGGAAATGAGCAACGTTGTTTTGAGCCTGGACGGACGCAAGGAAGTGCACGACCGCTTCCGTGTGGACTACGCAGGCAAGGGCAGTTGGGAAAAGATTGTGCCCAAATTTCAAAAGTTTGTTGAAGCTCGTGGCGACAAGAGCTACTACATGCGTGGAACCTTTACCCATGCCAATCCCGATTTTATAAACGACATCCAAGCAATGCTAGACCTTGGTTTTTCAGAGTTGAGCATGGAACCTGTTGTGTGTGCGGCAGACGATCCTTCCGCACTTACCGAAGAAGACCTACAAATTGTTATGAAGGGCTACGAACAACTTGCCGACTTGATGATTGAACGCAGAAAGCAAGGCAAGCCATTTACCTTTTACCACTATATGATAGACCTAACCGCTGGCCCCTGCATTTACAAGCGCATTTCCGGTTGCGGAAGCGGAACGGAGTACATGGCAGTAACCCCTTGGGGCGACCTGTACCCTTGCCACCAATTTGTTGGCGAAGAAAAGTTCAAGCTAGGCGACATCTACAATGGTGTTACCAACCAGGAAATCCGCAACGAATTTGCCGCTTGCAACGTGTACGCTCACCAAGAGTGCAAAACATGCTGGGCAAGATTGTACTGCTCGGGCGGATGCGCAGCCAATGCCTACCACGCAACTGGCAAAATTACCGGCATTTACAAAAACGGTTGCACCTTGTTCTGCAAGCGTATGGAATGTGCCATTATGGTTGCCGTTGACAAACTAATCAACGGATAAATGTACAACTAACGATATTTAACCGCACTAGTGTTGCGTTTTACCAACACTACTACCACAAACAGATGAAAACTCCCATTGTAGACTTTGTAAAAAAATATGCGCAAGCAAACCCCACACGACTACACGTGCCCGGACACAAGGGCAAGTGCGTTTTGGGCTGTGAACAATGGGATTTGACAGAAATTGTTGGTGCAGATAGCCTGTACAATGCTAACGGCATAATTTGGGAAAGTCAACAAAATGCTTCGGCAGTTTTTGGCTGCCCCACATTTTACTCGGCAGAAGGCTCGTCACTGGCAATACGTGCAATGTTGTACTTGTTGCAACAACATGCAATAAGTCAGGGCGCTGAACCCAAAATCCTTGCCACGCGCAACGTGCACAAAAGCTTTGTGAGCGGAGCAGCTTTGTTGGATATTGACGTTCAATGGTTGTCAAACTCATCCAACAGTTACCTATCCTGCACCATCGACCTAGACAACTTGCAACAAGCATTGCAACAGCACAAACCAACGGCGCTGTACGTCACCAGCCCCGATTACCTTGGAAATTTGGCGGATATAGCCAGCGTTGCAAAGGTGTGCCACCAACACAACGTGCTACTTGCTGTGGATAACGCACACGGAAGCTATTTGAAATTTTTGAATTCTTCCTTGCACCCCATTGACCTTGGTGCGGATATCTGTTGCGACTCGGCACACAAAACCCTACCCGTGCTAACTGGCGGTGCATACCTGCACATATCCCATAACGCTCCGTCATCCCTAGTACAAAATGCGCCAAATGCGCTATCTTTGTTTGGCTCAACTAGCCCTAGCTACTTGATAATGCAATCGCTTGACCTAGCCAACCAAACATTGGACAGCGACA
>JAFTHP010000029.1 GCA_017457305.1 Clostridia bacterium
AGTAGATCCCAAACGATTCATCTACTACTACACGGCAAACGGCTGGATGATAAGCAAAAACCCCATGCGCAACTGGCAAGCGGCGGTAGATAGTTGGCAACTAAAGGAGCAACCTAGTTCCACGCAAGGCAACTACACCTTTAACAACACTCCAAGAACACCGCCTGTTGATCGAGTGATAGTTGGTGGTGTGGACGTTGAACGACGCACCTACACCGACGAGCAGTTAGAAAGTCTGTTTGCCACCCTAGACGAAGTGGAAGACCTATAGTACCAATAAAAGGTAAGGATAATATTGCTGTTACTATTGAGGACTTGAAAGAAGACTAATCAAACTCAATCGCCCCTACCCTCACTAGAATTATATTGCATAGTAAAATATTACTTTTTTTTGTTCAATAGTCGTATTGGAATATTTTACCGACGAGCAGTTGGAAAACTTGTTTTGCACGTTAGAAGATGCGGAAAATCTATAATACACTTTGTGACAATCAAAATGGATAACATTGGTGTTATCTGTTCACGGGGTAGAAGCAACGTGATTTGAATAAGCCCACAATTGGTCAAAAAAACTAGGTATAAATTTTGCTTTGTTTTTGATAAAAAAAATATATCTCAAATTCGCTCAAAAAAGGGCATAAATTTTCAAAAAGGGTATTGACTTTTATTTTTTTTGCGCTATAATTGTTGTATTATAAATACAAAAGGTCATTTTTGTGCATTTTTAGTGCCGTATTTGATATGTATGGCGCAACACAATGTGGACAAAATGACAGCAAAAAGTTAATAAAAAATCACACAGCTGCCCCGGGGCAGTTTGCGATTATGGTCACAATCGCAAACACAGTGCTCTACAAGCAGAAAAACAACGTCAACAACCCGTGCGATGTGCACAAGTTGGCAACATAATTTTGACTTCTAGGGCACAGTCCCTAAAAAATAACAAACAATATAATGGAGGTAACATTATGAGAAAAATACTATCACTCGTACTAGCACTTGTGTTGGCAACATCACTTGTGTTCGTTCTTGTTTCCTGCGATAACACTTCCGATTTGGAAGGCACAGCAGCTATCGTAGCAGAAGCAAGCAAAATGTCTTTGGCAGAACTAGAAGCGGCAGCTAAGGCAGAAATGGAAGCATCCAACGATACTTTCAAAGTTGTAGGTCTTACATCCGTTTTGAAGAAAGCTGGCGACGCGTTCAAAGCTAAATACGACTGGATTGGCGACAAGATGGACGTTAACAACAGCTACAAAGACTACGCTCTTCTTCAAGCTTTGGAAACAGCTGGAACATCCTACTTTGCAGACTATGCATTGGTTCAAGACGTTAGATCCATCGCAGCTTTCGACGGCGATCTACTTCACAACTTTGTTCCATCCGACTACGAAGAACTTGGTTTGTCCGAAGCTGATACAAAACCACTAAAGGGTATCTACTTCAACAAATTGTTCTACACAAACACAAACTTTGAAAATGTTACAGGCAAAAATCTTTACAACATTTGGCAATTGGCAGGCTCCGAAGCTGACGCTGACCACCTTGGTCTTGTATCCTTCCAACCAGCTACAACAGAACAAATCAACATGTCCTTCTTGCTAAGCTGCGAAGCTGAAGAAAACCAACAAAGAATCAAGGACGCTTACAAAAAGTACTACAATAAAGAGTGGTCTTCCGACACATACGTATCTGCTGGTCAACAATGGGTTACAGAATTCATCGCTAACATCTCCAGATGGCACTCCTCCGACGGAACAGCTATGAAAGAAACTCAACTTAAGAACGACTGGACAGCTGGTTACGTTGACTACGGCGCATTTGCTAAGATGAAGGACGCTGTTGGTAAGAACTACGCAATTGCTGATATCGAAGGCGCAGAAGAAAACGATCCAATCCTAAGCGGCTTGGTAGGCGAAAAGGGCGTTAACGCTATGGATACAGTTAAATGGGACTGGGAAATTGAAGGCTTCAACGGCTTTATGTATGCAATGTGCTCACAAATCGTTAACAACGCTAAGCACCCATACACAGCTTGCCTATACGCTAGATTCCTTCTAACTCTTGACGCTTACGAAAGCTCCGTATACAACAAGGATCTTCCAAAGCCAGATGGATCAACAGCATCCAAGGTTAACCAATACGGTTACTATGCTCCAGCTTCCAACAGCATCACATACGCAAAGGGCGACTGGACAAGAGATCAACACATCGCAAAGGAAATTGTTGAAAACTACGAATACCTCAAGACAGTAAGAATCACTCAAGTTAACAGAATCCTTGGCTTGATTGCTTCCAACGACAAAGCTGAATAATAGCATATATCTATAAGCTATAGTAACTTTATACAAAATTGGGGGGAAATATTTTTCCCTCCATTTTGCTTTAATTATGTATCCCTATAAGGAGAAAATCTATGACTGAAAGAGTACAGTCGAAAGACAAGTTTGACTTTGGAAAGTTCTTCAAAAAGAGCAAAAACACCCTAAAAGCGTTTTTCTCCAAGTCATACAATATCATTTTGGTAGTTTTCCTTGTGATTTTGTCCATTGGCGTAATTTTGCCCCTATTCAAGATGGTATCCGACTCCCTTGTTGTTCACACCAGGGATGAAGCGGCCTACATCAACGAATTGTGGGGACAGGAAGTTAAAAAAGGTCAATTTACCTTGATGCAATGGCCCACCTTGTTGTTTAACAACTTCAAGGATATTGGTATGAGTGCGGGTTACTCCACACTTATTTTCTGGGAGCCATTGCTGCACTCCATGCTTATGGCAATTACCGCTTGTGTTATTGCCGTTGTAGTTGGTGGCGTGTTGGCCTTCCTAATTACAAGAACAAACATACCTTTCAAAAAGTTTATTTCCACAGTATTTGTATTCCCCTACATCATGCCATCTTGGTCACTTGCAATGTTCTGGGAAAACTTCTTCAAGAACAGAAGCGTACCAGCATCTCCAGGTATTGGTTTGTTGCAATCGCTAACAGGCATTTGTGTTCCCGAGTGGGTAGTGTACGGATTTTTCCCAACGGCTGTAGTTATGGGTATCCACTATGCGCCATTTGCCTACATTTTGATTGGTGGTATTTTGCGCAATATGGACGCAAACTTGGAGGAAGCGGCAACAATTTTGAAGGCATCTCGCTTTAAGATTATTCGCCGAATTACCCTTCCTATTGTTGCTCCAGCAATGATTTCCACAATTTTGTTGGTATTTGCTAGCTCCATTTCCAGCTACACAGTACCTGCTTTCTTGTGTAAGACTGCTCCAACCTACTTCTTGTCACTTACAATGCGTTCTTCGCTGGCAACAGGTAAGTTTGGTGAAGGTTACGTTATGGCAACCATCTTGCTGTTGTTCAGCATGATTATTTTGATTGTCAACAACTCCTTTACACGTAGCCGCAAGCGCTTTACAACAGTATCTGGTAAGTCGGGACAAATTAGCAAAATCAACCTTCGCGGAGCAAAGTGGCCCATTGCCATTGTTATGTTGGTGTTTACAGTGTTCTTTGCTATTGTTCCACTTATTTCCTTCGTTTTGGAAAGCATGATGGAAACTGCTGGTGTTTGGAGCACATTTACATTTAAGTACTGGATTAGCAAAACTCCAACCATTAACGATGCTTATTTGGAATCTAGAGGAATTTCCACAGTGGGTATTTTGCTTAACCCAACCATCCTATCTTCCTTTGGACGTAGCTTTATCATTGCACTGTGCGTATCTGCTATTTGCGGTACTTGCGGTATCCTTATTGGTTACGCAGTTAGCAAAAAGCGCCACAGCAAGTTGGCAAACTTTGTATCCAGCTTGGCATTTTTGCCATATTTGATTCCTTCCTTGAGCTTTTCTGCAGTATTCCTTGCAGTTATCAAGACAGAAGCTTTCAAGTTCTTGGACGTTTCCACCACACAAAAGGAAATTTCCGCGGTAATTATTTGTATTATCGTTGGTGGAATCAAGTTTATGCCATTTGCATCCCGTACTGGAACAAACGCAATGTTGCAACTTTCTGGCGAAATTGAGGAAGCGGCAATCATCACCGGTTGTCCTTGGGGCAAGCGTATGACAAAGATTTTGTTCCCAATACAAAAGTCCAGCTTTATCAGCGGATACCTTCTTCCATTTATTTCTTGTATGAGAGAATACACCTTGTTCGTATTGGTTACATCCAGCTTGACTCTTGCAACCAACGTTATGGAATATCTAACAAGAAATGGTGCAACACCAATTGCAAACGGTATCAACTTGCTAATTGTTGGATTTGTTATTGCAGTTAACTTGATTGTTAACAAATTGACCGGCGCATCAATCGATAAAGGAATTGGAGGTTAATATTTATGCCAAGAATTGAACTAATTAACGTTACAAAAAGATGGGGTAATTTTACCGCCGTAGATAATTTGAATATGGTAATCGAAGACCGCGAGTTTATCACTTTGCTTGGTCCATCTGGTTGTGGTAAAACAACCACCTTGCGTATGATTGCAGGCTTGGAAACACCAACTTCTGGTAAGATCATCATTGGCGAAGACGTTGTTTTCGACTCCGAAGAGGGCATCAACGTTTCTCCAGCCAAGCGCGATATCGGTTTCTTGTTCCAAAACTACGCATTGTGGCCCCATATGACAGTTTACAAAAACATTACTTTCGGTTTGGAAAACCTCAAGTGGTCCAAGCAAGATATCGAAGCAAGAGCTTTGGAAGTAATGAAAATGCTCAAAATTGAGGAGTTTAGGGATAGATATCCAGCAGAACTATCGGGTGGACAACAACAACGTGTTGCTATTGCAAGAACGTTGGCTCCACGTCCCAAGGTATTGTTCATGGACGAACCACTATCCAACTTGGACGCTAAGCTTCGTGGCGAAATGAGAACAGAGCTAAAACGTCTTCACACCGACACAAACTCCACCTTTGTGTACGTTACCCACGACCAATTGGAAGCTATGACTCTTGCAAGCCGTATCTGCCTAATTGAAAAGGGTATCATGCAACAATACGATCCACCTTTGACAGTTTACAACAAGCCAAACAACTTGTTTGTTGCCGACTTCATTGGTAACCCAACAATGAACTTCATCAAGGCTAAGCTTGTGGAAGTTGTTTCCCCTAAGGAAGTTGTGCTTGATTTCCTTGGCAGAAAGCTTTTGTACACAGCTGGCGAAGAACTCAACTTGACGGAAGAAAGCGACCTTACACTTGGTATCAGACCAGAATTTTTGCCAATCGTAGATGGCGGTGCGCTAACAGGCACAGCTTACAGCACACTTCCTGCTGGTATGGAAACAACCATCAAAATCAAGATTGACGACACAATCCTTTCTAGCGTAGTGTTTGGCTCCATCGACTACGCAGTAGACCAAGAAATCACGTTCAACATTGTTGGCGACGGCATCGTTTTGTTCGACGGCCACAACAGAGTTGCTCTTGGTTCTGCCAAGGTTTTGTAATCAACCACCCCAAATAAACAGAGGTAACTAATGAACGAATACGACATCCTGCAGTTGGATGAACTGTCCCGAAGACAAAAAGTCAAGGAGGATGCCGAAAAGATAGGTAGACCATCCCTTACACGCAGGCTAGGCTCTGGCTTGTTGGATTTGCTGTTTGTGGCAATAGTGTTTGTGGGCCTTATGGTTTTTGCAGCAGCGGTGCTGTTTGAATCCTTTGGCTACGCCGACGCCGTTGTTACCATCAACAATATCGACAAACAAAGCGGCCTGTATGTTGAAAGGGATGGTATGTATCTTTATATAGATAACGCGTACGACAACACCAAGTCCATCGAGGATAACTACGACCTGCCCATTTCCAACTACTACAGCACCGACAGTAGGGCTGTTAAAGCGGACAAAATGGCAGAGTACAACTTGGCAAAGGAACAATCCAAGCTGTTTGACAAGGATTCTAACGGCAAGTGGACTCCTAAACAAGCCGATAGTGATGCTTTGCGCACCTTCTATCAGCAACAGTACGCCAGCGCTGTAGACTTTTTGGCAAAAGATCCCACCTACGTTGGGGCAGTTAACAAAACTTTCCAAATAATGATGAGCACAATTTTTGTGGCTTTGCTTATTTCCACGGCGATTTTCTACTTTGCTGTACCTTTGCTACGCAAAAAGGGCGAAACGCTTGGTCAAATGATTTGCAAAGTGTGTCTCATCGACAGCCGTGATAACACCCCACCCAAGAAAACTCAAGTGTTGTTGCGCTCCCTTGCAGTTGTTGTTATCAACTTCTTTTTGCCTTTGACCATCTACGTGGTTTTTAGCAGTTTTTCGTTGCTTCCAGTCATCATTTCCATGTCAGTTATGTGCCTAACCAAGTACAACAAGGGAATTCAAGATTACATTTCCCAAACGCACGTGGTGTTGGCTTTGCAAGCAACCATTGCTTTTAGAAAGCAACAAGGATAACCAATGAGAATCATCTTAACCAACGACGATGGATTTGATGCTTTGGGGATAAATACCGTCAAGGAAATACTGCAAAAGTACGGCGAAGTGTACACCTTTGCCCCATTGCACCCACAAAGCGGCAAATCGGCAGGTTTCACCACCTACCGCAAGCCCATCCAAGTTTACCAACAGGATAAGTACAATTTTAAGGTAGATGGCACGCCGGTAGACTGCGTGCTGTTTGCCAATGCCTATTTTCAGGGCGACTACGATATGGTTGTGTCCGGTTGCAACAACGGCTACAATATGAGTAACGACCTTATGTATTCTGGCACTTGCGGTGCTTGCTTTCAAGGGTTGGTATTCAACAAAAAGTGCGTAGCCTTGTCCGCGCCCTATTTTGACGACAATCAGCACATAAAAAAGTATATTCCAATTGTATTGGATTATCTATTTGACAACGATTTGTTGTCTGGTGAGTATTACCTTAACGTTAGCATCAACAGGGCGGACGTTGAGTACAAGGGGATACTGCTAACCAAGCTCCACGAACGATACAGGAGCAACTATACTTTGACCAAGCTAACCGACCAACAAGATACCTACGTTGTAAAGCATATCCACGACGACGATATACTAGATAACAACGAGTTGGACGTTAGTGCGGTACACAACGGCTACATATCCGTAACCCCTGTGAGCCTTACGCCCTTCAAACCACAGGATTACGACAAGATTGTAAGCAAACTAGCTAAAACGCGCAAGTAACACCGCTAAAGGTTGCTACTGTGCAACAACAGGGGGATAACTATGCCACTTGTAAACACAAAAAATATGTTCCAGCACGCCTACGAAAAGGGGTATGCTGTGGGCGCATTTAACGTGGATAGCATTGCCATGGTACAAAGTGTACTGCAAGCTGCCCACGACCTACGTTCGCCCGTTATCATTTCCATATCCAAGGGTTCACGCAACTTTATGCACCCGGGTAACATCAAGGATATGGTGGAGTGCGTTGCCAAGGATATCACAATTCCCTACGCCATCCACCTAGATCACGGGGATAGTTACCAAGTATGCAAGGATTGTATTGACGAAGGATTTACTTCCGTAATGATAGATTGTGGCGACGATGCAACCTTTGAAGAACGCATTGCTTTGACCAAACGCGTTGTAGAGTATGCCCACGCACACGGCGCAACTGTGGAAGGGGAGCTAGGAGAACTTGGGGCAGAAGACGCCCACGGTACTCACGGTTTTTCCAGCCCACAAATGGTGCAGGAGTTTGTTCTTCGCACGGGGGTAGATTGCCTTGCCGTTTCCGTTGGCACAGGTCACGGACTAAAAAAGTTTGCCGACGAAAACAACGCAACGTTGCAGTTTGAGCTTATCAAGCAAATGATGGAGTTGTTACCCAGTTTCCCATTTGTATTGCACGGTTCAAGCAGTATCAACAACCAAAATTTGCAGGACTTCAACCAATATGGCGGTTGTATCGAGGGGGCATTGGGTGTTCCCGAAGAACAAATTAGGCAAGCGGTAAAGCTGGGCATTTGCAAGGTCAACATCGGCACCGACTTTAGGGTGGCGTACGTTGGGGCACTACGCAAATCGCTAGCGCTAAAGCCATCTCGTTTTGAGCCACGCAACTTCCTGCAACCAGCAAAACAGGCCGCTTACGACCTTGTTTATCACAAAATCGACAATGTTTTTGGCAGTAAAGGCCAAATTTAATATAAAGGAGAGTACAAATTATGCCACTAGTAACAACAAAAGAAATGTTCAAGGATGCTTACGAAAAAGGTTATGCCGTTGGAGCATTCAACGTGGACAACATGGACACCTTCAAAGCAGTTGTTAAAGCTGCAGAAGAAACAAATTCACCAGTAATTATCGCAATTTCATCCGGTGCGCTCAAGTTCATCGGTACAGAATACGTGCGCGAAATGGTTGACTGCGCACTTAAAACAGCTACTGTTCCCATCTGCTTGCACCTTGACCATGGCAAGAGCGCTGAACTTTGCAAACAATGCGTAGACCTTGGATTTACATCTGTTATGATTGACGCAAGTGGATACGATTTTGAAGAAAATATCCGCATCACCAAGGAAGTTGTTGAGTATGCTCACGCTCGTGGCGTTGTTGTAGAAAGTGAACTTGGTGCCATTGCCGGTATCGAAGACGAACTTGTTGTAGAAGACAAGTACGGTCACTTTACTCATCCAGATGACGTAGTTGAGTTTGTTACTCGCACAAATATCGACAGCTTGGCAATAGCTATTGGTACCGCTCACGGTGCGTACAAGTTTAAGCCAGGTCAAAAACCACAACTAAGATTTGACATTTTGGAAGAAATCGAACAAAAATTGCCAGGTTTCCCACTTGTTTTGCACGGCGCATCTTCCGTTCCACAAAAATCCTTGAAGATTTTGAACACTTATGGCGGCAAAATGCCCGAAGCTATCGGTATTCCCGAAGAAATGCTTCGTCACGCAGCAAGCAAGGCTGTTTGCAAAATCAACGTTGGTACCGATATCCGCGTAGCTTACGTTGGAGCATTTAGAAAGGCCCTTCACGAACAACCCGAAAAGTTTGATCTCAAGCTATTTGTTGGCCCAGCAATGGATGCCGTTACAGAACTTGTAAAAGACAAAATGATCAACGTATTCGGTTGTGCAGGGAAGGCTATTTCGTAGCAGTTAGTTGATTTTTTGGCTGCAAACTGCTGGCGCTATCATCTGCGTTTTGCTCAGTCAGGTACCTCCAGTAACTTCCCTCGCAATAACGTAGCGCTTGCTCGCATTGCATCCGCCAAAACCGCTTTCAGCTAACCAACTATCTGCTCCTCAATAGCCCATGCTCTTCGTAGCAGTTAGTTGATTTTTTCGCGGCGCACATGGTGTGTTTTTCTAGTACGTATTATTCAGTCATTTACAATATTGAGTTCATAGCTCGATAACACCACTAGTGGTCCAGCTGTGCTGGCGCTATCATCTGTGTTTTGCTCAGTCAGGTACCTCCAGTAACTTCCCTCGCAATAACGCAGCGCTAGCTTGCACTTTGCTAGCCAAAACCGCCTTCGGCTAACCAACTACCTGCTCCTCAACAGCCCATGCTCTTCGTAGCAGTTAGTTGTTTTTTGGCTGCTAGTTGCAACAAAAGGCTCCCTCTGGGAGGGAGCTGTCAGCTTGCTGACTGAGGGAGAAAGCAGCACCAAATATTGTTGCAGACTCCTTCCGTCACGACAGGTCGTGCCACCTTTCTCCAAGAGGAAGGCTTTGGGTAGTATACTACAATTTCAACAAAGTTTGACCGACATGACAGCTGACTTTGCTGTCGCATCATGTTTGCGTAGCAAACGCATCATGCACCGAAAGGTGTGCATCATAGCACGTCAGTGCTACATCATTGCACGAAGTGCACCCAGTGCTGCATCATTGCCCTTTTGGTAAGGGGCTGCTATTTTCAATCTTATGAATCTATTATCAGGAGATATATTATCATGGCATTAGTAACAACAAAAGATATGTTCAAAAGAGCCTACGAACAACACTTTTCCGTTGGAGCTTTCAACGTTGACAACTTGGAAACTCTACAAGCAGTTATCGAAGCCGCTCACGAAACAAACTCTCCTGTTATCATCGCGATAACAGAAAACGTAATCAAATATTTTGGTATCCACTACCTTCGCCACGCAATTCAAGCAGCGGTAGATACCTATGGTGTGGAAGTTGCCCTTCACCTTGACCACGGCAAGAGTGTGGAAATTTGCAAGTACTGCGTGGATAACGGCTTCACTTCCGTTATGATCGACGCAAGCGCATACGACTTTGAAGAAAATATCCGCATCACCAAGGAAGTTGTGGAATACGCACACGCACGTGGCGTTGTTGTAGAAAGCGAACTTGGTGCTATTGCTGGTATCGAAGAAGATTTGGACGTGGACGACAAGTACGGCAGATTTACCCATCCAAATGACGTAGTAGAGTTTGTTACTCGCACAAATATCGACAGCTTGGCAATTGCAATTGGCACAGCTCACGGCGCGTACAAGTTCAAGCCAGGTCAAAACCCACAACTAAGATTTGATATCTTGGAAGAAATTGAAGAAAAATTACCAGGTTTCCCACTTGTTTTGCACGGATCTTCTTCCGTTCCACAAGAACGTCTTGCTCTTGTCAACCAATACGGCGGACAAATGAAGCAAGCCATCGGCATCCCCGAAGCTATGCTCAACAAGGCATCTCACTTTGCCGTTTGCAAAATCAACGTAGGCACCGACCTTCGTGTTGCATTTACTGGCGAAATCCGCAAGTTCTTCTTCACTCAACCACAAGAGTACGAAATTAGAAAATACACAACACCAGCAAGAGCCGCCGTAAAGGAAATGGTCAAGGATAAGATGATCAACGTCTTTTGCTGTGCTGGCCATGCAGCAGAATAGTGTTTTAAACAATTGATAAATACACACAAAAAAGGTATTATTGAACAAATAATACCTTTATCAATATTTGGAGAAAGTTATGAAAATCATTTTTGTAAGACACGGAGATCCCAACTACGAATTGGATACCCTAACGCCAGTTGGCGTAGAACAGGCGCAAGCTTTGGCGGAGTATCTCAAGGATATGCCAATGGACGGCATCTATTCTTCTCCTATGGGCAGAGCCTACCTAACGGCTACCACCTGTTACCCTGCCGACAAGGTTGTGGTGCACGATTGGATGAAGGAGTTCTACGGAAATCCCGTGTTGGAAGATGGCACCGTTATGGAAGTAAGTTGGGATTTTATGCCAAGTTACACCGCTAAACACCCCGAGTTGTACGATAATAACGCCTATCTTGACACTTTGGCAATCAAGTCTGCTGGTGTGGTGGACAAGTATCATCACGCAATTAGGCAGTTCGACAAGCTTGTTGCCCAGTACGGCTACGAGTACAAGGATGGCTACTACAAGGTTAACGATTCCAACACAAAGACCATCATCATCTTTTGCCACTTGGGCTTGATGAGCGTGTTGATGAGCAGGCTTATGAACGCATCCTACGTGCTTTTGGCACAGCATATGTGTGCTTCTCCAAGCAGTATCACGGTGTTTGCCACCGAGGAGCGCGAGCAGGGCATTGCACAATTCCGCTGTCTTGGTTATGGCACAACCCCACACTTGGCAAGGAAAAACCTACCCAACAGCTTTTCCGCCCGCTTTTGCGAAATCTATCTCTCCGACGACCGCCATTAGCAGTTATACTGCCACAAATTATCTGTTACCCAACAAGCACGAAACACATTGAGTGTAGGGCGCAACGTCCCCAACGCACCCCGCAATTCTACTAAAGCTTGACCGACATGACAGCTGGTTTTGCTGTCGCATCATGTTTTCACAGCAAACGCTTCATGCGCTGATAAGCGCGCTTCATAGCACGTCCGTGCTGCATCATTACACACAAGCGCTCCTTCCGTCACGACAAATTGTGTTAGGCAACAAAAAAGGCTCCCTCTGGGAGGGAGCTGTCAGCTTGCTGACTGAGGGAGAAAGCAGCACCAAATATTGTTGTAGACTCCTTCCGTCACGACAGGTCGTGCCACCTTCCTCCAAGAGGAAGGCTTTGGGTATTTTCCGTTAGTATAAGGCAAAAAACAGAATTTTACAGTAAAAGATTCTAAAAAAGGATATTTTGTAGCAAAAAACTCTATTAAAGGGTAAAAAATGGTATTTTGCAGTAAAAAACTCTAAAAAAAGTTGTTTTACAGTCAAAAAGCCTATTATTGGGCAAAAAACTCTAAAAAAAGGTATTTTTGGGCAAAAAACTCTAAAATGCGGTTTTTTAGGGAAAAAAGTTCCAATAATAAGCAATAAAAGGAAAAAATCTCTAAAAAAGGGCATTTTGCGGTAAGCTAGGAAAAAATTACAAAATGAGTATTGAAAATCACCAAAAATGGTGGTAAAATATTATCGTAGAAATTTGGGCTTTTTGCCCATTGACAAATCACAAATAAAATTTTTCAAGGAGTAATCACTATGGCAAGATTTGTTCTAAACGAAACCAGTTATCACGGCAAGGGTTGCATTGTTGAAATTGCAAACGAAATCAAGGCAAGAGGCTTTAGCAAAGTTTTTGTTTGCACCGACACTGACCTTATCAAGTTTGGCGTATCCCAAAAAGTTACCGACGTTTTGGATAACGCAGGCATTGCTTACGAAGTATACAGCCAAATCAAACCAAACCCAACAATCGAAAACGTTCAAGGGGGCGTAGAAGCTTTCAAGCGTGCTGGTGCCGACTGCATTGTTGCAATTGGTGGTGGATCTTCCATCGACACAGCCAAGGCAATTGGTATCATTATTACCAATCCACAGTTTGCTGACGTTCGCTCCTTGGAAGGTGTTGCACCTACCAAGAACAAGTGCGTTCCTATCATTGCCGTTCCCACAACTGCAGGTACCGCTGCGGAAGTTACCATCAACTACGTTATCACCGACAGCCAAAACAACCGCAAGATGGTTTGCGTAGACGTTCACGACATCCCAGTAGTTGCCGTAGTTGATCCAGATATGATGAGCACCATGCCAAAGGGACTAACCGCCGCAACAGGTATGGATGCACTAACACACGCAATCGAAGGTTACATCACAGCTGGTGCTTGGGCGTTGTCCGATATGTTCCACATTGAAGCAATCCGCATCATTGCAAAATCTCTTCGTGGAGCTGTTGCAAACGAAGAAGACGGTCGCGAAGGTATGGCGCTTGGTCAATACATTGCCGGCATGGGCTTCAGCAACGTAGGCCTTGGCATTGTTCACTCCATGGCACACCCACTTGGTGCATTGTACGATACTCCACACGGCGTAGCAAACGCAATCATTTTGCCAACGGTAATGGAATACAACGCACCTGCAACTGGCGAAAAATATCGCGAAATTGCACGTGCAATGGGCGTAGCTGGTGTTGACAGTATGAGTCAGGAAGAATACCGCCGTGCAGCAATCCAAGCTGTAAAGCAACTTTCTCTTGACGTTGGTATCCCAGCCGACCTAAAGGAAATTGTCAAGGCAGAAGATATCGACTTCCTAGCAGAATCCGCCTTTGCAGATGCTTGCCGTCCAGGTAACCCAAGGGAAACAAGCGTTGCAGAAATCAAGGAACTTTACCTATCTCTTATGTAGTAGGTAGTGCACAAAATAACACACTAACGCAACTAAACAAGCCAACTGGTACATTTTAACACGCAATTAGTGCAACAATGGCTAGTGACATCACAAATACACAAGGCTCCCTTATCCGCAAGGGAGTCTTTTTTGTATTGAACACAATATTGAACAAAAAATACTGCCACAGAACAAATCTGCAGCAGTATCTAGATAAAGTTGGATAACAGCAATTATCTTTTACAAGTCTTCTAGTCTTTCTACGGACGGGAGAAACCAGTCGTATGCTAGCAAAAAGCTGATAAAAGTAATTATCTTTTTACAAGTCCTCCAGTCTTTCCACGGACGGGAGAAACCAGTCGTATGCTAGCAAAAGGCTGATAACAGTAATTAATTTTTACAAGTCCTCTAATCTTTCCACGGACAAAATGTATTCGTTTGTGGTAACAAAGTTGGCAATGCCTTCGGCAGAGCCGTTTTGTGCAGGGCGGATAACGGCTTCGCATTGGAAAAGGTCTCCGCTGCGGTACACCTTGAAACGGCTAAACTTTTTAACACCAAAGTAGGTCTTGATGGACTCCTTGTTTTCGTTGGAGTGCACAAACTTTACCAAAAGAACTCTTGGGCGCTTCCAACGCAGTGCCTTGGTGTGCAGTATCAACTGGATACCAATTACAAGCACGGTGGCAAGCACAGCAAGCACGTACAATCCCATACCGGCAACCATACCGATGGCGGCGGTGCACCAAATACCTGCAGCGGTGGTAAGTCCGTGCAAGGATTCACGGCGGAAGAAAATCATACCTGCGCCAAGAAAACCAACGCCTGGCACGATTTGTGCGGCAATTCTGGCAGGATCGCTACCAAGCTCTTTCATTTCCAGTGACAAACAGGTTAGCAAAGCACTTGCCATACCAACGGCAAAGTGAGTTGCCATGCCCGCTTCCTTTAGACGACGGCTTCTTTCCAAGCCGATTAGTAGACCAAGAAATCCACCAATAACAATACGTAGCAAGTAAACAAATTCGGCGTTCCAATCTGGCCCAGCAAATATTGGGTTCATATCTGATAGTAGAAAAATATTCATAAAAATACCCTTATTTATATAAATATATTTATAGTTTATATATTCTAGCATAAATGACACTCAATTTCAATAGGTAAATGGATTTTTTTGTGACATATTTTTGCGTTTTCCATGGCAATACGCAAAAAAACCGCTGGAGTGTAATCTCTAGCGGTTAATTTATTGGTTATTTTTATAACTCACGCAGTTGCGTGCCAAATGATACAAGTTGTTATTTGCAACGTAGCATTGATATACGTCATCTAGCAAAATTCTAGGTAATACCCCTATTTGTCAACGCGCTTGTCTGCGCCAACCAGCTTGATTACCTTTGTGATTTTTTGGTCTACCAAGCGAGAGAACAGCCTTTCGTCGTACTTGTCGCGGATTTGTTGCAACGATAGGTTTGTGCTGATAAACGTTTGTTTGTTTTGAGCAATGCGTTCGTTGATTACGGCAAACAAGTAGTCACCGGTAACGGTTTTGTAACTTTTTTCCGTGCCAAGGTCGTCAATTACCAACACATCCACTTCGGTGATGCTGTCTAGTATTGCTTGCCTTGTTTCCAGCTCGGAAATGTGCGCTTGCAAAAAGGAGTTTGACAAGTTGTAAGCGGTAGTAAATAGCACGCTTTTGCCGCTAGCTAGTGCCAAATTGGCGCAAGCGGTGATAAGATAGGTTTTGCCTGTGCCCGTTTGACCAACCAAAAGGATGTTTTTGCCTTCTTGGCAGGCGGTCTTGGCAAGATTGTACATACCAAGGTTGTGTTTGTCTGTTTCGGTGGAGTTTTCAAAGGTGTATGCGCTGTTGGCAACGTTACTTTGCTTGATTAGCATTTTGCGCACTTCGTCAGCTAGACAACTGCACGCTTGACCGTTAACGTACCCTGTGTCGTCGCACTTTGAGCAATGGTAGTGGGGTGCAAGCTGACCTTCCTGTATGCCAAGCTGGGCTAGTAGCTGTTTGCGTTGCTCTTTGAGCTCTGCAAGCTTTTGCGCTGTTTGATCGGAGTGATCGCCCATTGCGTACTGCACTTGAACACGTCTAAGTTGCCTTTCTAACGTGGCAAAGGTGGAGTTTTCCATTAGATGCTCTTGGGCACGTCTTGCCACGTCCTCCGCTTGGATGCGTCGCATTTCAATGTTGCGTTGAGCAATTTCAACAAGTTTTTGTTTATTCATTATTCCTCCACGTCGTCAAGGGTAGCAAACAACGATTCCAGTTGTTCGTCGGTGTAGTTTCTGCGTTCAATTTCCACACCGCCAACAAGCACACGGCTGGTTGTGGTGGAAGTGGTAACTTTGTCTGTTTGTGGCACAAGCGCGGCCTTTGCCTGTTCAACGGTGGTAATTCCGCGTGATTTGTAGTCGGAAAGCAACCTGTTGATGTAGGCAATTGGGCTTGCTGTTCCAACGGAACGTTCGGTGGCAAAGTTGATTAGCTCCATTGGCATTTGCCAAGTTTCCGTCCAAGTTTTGTAAACCAATCTGTCGTTAGGTGTAACACGGCGGTCAAGCCCTGCTTTTTGCAAAAGTTGCTTGATTTGTTGGTCACGTGCCGATAGCTGTTCAATGTATTGGTCTAGTGCGACAATTGTTGTGATACCACACTTGTAAAGCTTTTCTATTGTACTAGCAAGACCGTTTAATGTCCTTACTCCCACAGTAAAGCAATATTTTGCAATAGCAAGCAAGGTTTCGTCATCGTAGCCTTTGCGTTGCCAATCCATCAGGTATTGGCTAACAATCATATCCAAGCTTTGGTAGTACACACCAATGGTTTTGTTGATGTTTTTTGCCAGCTCGTACAGGTGCTCGCGCTGAGTTTCGTAGCTTTCAATTTCCTTCAAGGACAAAACGCGATTGCTGTAGTATTCGCCAAGAAGGTTGTTTAGTTTTACAATACCGCCTGTGGTGCAACGCTTTGCCACAGCCACAATTACGTCCAAACTAAATCCGTAGTCCTTTACCCATCTTTCGTACAGTTCTCGGTCGTTGTGGTCGATGGCACGCTTGGTGTGCATTGCCTTGAATACCATGCGTAGGTCGTTGTCGTACTTTTGTTGGCTGTTTAGGTGTTCTTCTACCGAAGCTAACGTTGTTCTGCCGCTAGCAAACAAATTGCGTGCCACTTGCAGTATGTAGTGCCAGTTGATGGATGGGCCTTTCAATTCCACACAGTACTTGGCAACGGCAACCAAAGCGGACGGTTCAAAGGTGTTACTTTCCAAGAATAAATAATACTCGTTATATTCGTTGGGCATGATGGTGCGACCTTGCAAAACCGCTTGCATTTCCTTGCTGAACTTGGCGTACTTGGTGGCATTGATTTTTTTCAATGCGCTGGCGGAATCTCTTACAGCGTAGTACTCCACGGAAACGCTATCTCCCCTTACGATATGTACTAGGCCAAGCTCTTCCCAGTACAAGTAGGCTTCCAGCACTTCCTGCTCGCTGATGTTGAGTTTTTGTGCAATTGTTTGACAGCTGTTGTCGCTTCCACTGCTTTGACAAAGCGCCAAACCCATCAAGTAAACGGCAGTTGCTTTTTCGGGAGCATCAGGAAGGTAGTTGAAAATAAAGCGATTATCAACGTCGGTGTACCCCTTGTCAATAAGAACTTTCTCTTTTGTGCAAAATAAACTCATATTTTCCTCCCTAATTTTTTGTAAAGCCTTGATTATTTTCAATTTATAGTTTATAATATATTATATTACAACTCACAGTGGGCAAATTTTGCAATTTTTCCCGCAAAAGGTTGTGTATTTTGTGATTGCACACACTAACAACTGGTTAGATGTACTGTTTGCTAAATAGTTTAGCACAAAATGCAAACACAATCAACAGATTTGAGAAAACTTACAAAAAACAGAGAGGTCGGAAATGAAATTAAGTAAAGTTGTGGCTACTGACGTCCAAACCAACAAAAAGCAAGTTTTTACATTTGATACTGCTGCTGGCGGAAAGAGAGTTATCACATCCCGCGGTGGCAAGCTCAACAACTACTTGGAGTTTTGCTTCAAGGATGGCGTAGAATGCGTCAAGGACGTAGAGGTTGAGTTCATCGTAAACAAGGATGTGTACAGCCTTGCACGCCTTCACAACGACGATGGCACACTTCGTAGCATCCTAAAGAAGATGGTGGATGGTCGTTGGACAGTTGTTGCACGCAACAAGTCCATTTCCTACATCGAAGAAATCATCAACGAACAGCTTGCTGACCTGTTGCGTGTAGACTACATCAACAACAAGGCAATTGCAGCCTTTGGCGGAGATTTGAAGTTGTTTGACGGCATCCGCATGCTTGCCGAAGTTCAAGATAGCGTAACACGTTCTGTAGAAGAAGCGCGCGCACTCAAGGCAAGTGCACTTAACCGCGTAAAGCACTACGCTGGCGTAAGCGAAATTACAACAAAGGGACTAGATCAAGTTACAGCCGAACTTGACGACGTTAACCGCGCCCTTGCCGAAGCCACCGCTGAACTTGGCGAACTCAAAGCAAAGAGCTCCGCTGACGGTATCCGTGGCGACATCAATGCCGAACTTCAAGCTGCACAAAACAAGTACAACGCACTTGTTGCTCGCAGAGAACAAATGGAGTTGATCCGTAGCAGAGTAAAGCTTCGTGACGATATCCAACAACTTATTCCTAAGCTTAGAAATTTGCGTGCTATTGCCGACCAACGCACTCTAAACGAAAAGAAGAGATACGCCTACACAACCGAACTAGAATATCAAGAAAACGAACTTGTTGGCATCACAAGCCAACTAGAAAGCAAGCACAGAGAAATTGCCGCTACACAAGACAAGCGCAACCGCATCGAAGGCATCAATGGCGAACTTGCTTACATTGCTTCCTTGTACGAAAAGAACAAGGAACTTAACGAAATGCTACTTGACCTAAACGACAGACAACAACGTCTTATCAGCGAAAAGGTTATGTATGCAGATAAGCTTGCTGTGGTAGAAAGCTCCATCAACGAAGTTAGAGAAAGCTTGGACCAATTCCACATCCCTGCTAAATCCGTTGGCGAACTACTAGAAACTGTTCGTATCGACGTTAAGATTGAAGAAGTTAGAGCACAAGTAGAAAAACTCCAAAGCGAAATTGCTATCAAGGAAAGTCAAATTGCCGAAAAGGAAAGCAACCTTGTTGTTTTGCTCAAGCGTTTCCGTTCCGTAGCAGAGTTGGACGTTGCCGTTACTCCACTCAAGGCAAAGGACACTATTGTACAAGTTTTGGACGTTAAATACAACAAGTTAGAGACTATTAACCAGTCTTTGAACGAAAAACTACGCAATTTCGAACGCGCTTTGGAAGATTACAAGTACCAAATTTTGCACCTTGAACAATCTCGTAGTGCATTGGAAGGTCAACGTGAAAAGGCACTTTTGCGCAAGCAAGAAGAGTTCAAACGTGAAGTTTACCTAAACAGCCAACGCGTTTACAGTGACGACGCATCCAGCGTATTTGCAGTACAAAGCAACTTCCACGACCAAGAAATGGAACAACTCAACCAAGAAATTGTTACTCGTGGTATGGACAGAGATTTGTTGATGGAAAGAGCTTACCAACTAGAAGGTGCCATCAAGGAAATCAAGCGTCACATCGAAATCAACAACGCCGAAATGGAAACTTTGCAACGTGAAAAGGCAAATATCCACGCGCGTTACACCGAAATTGTTGCTCAAAACAGCAGTGAAGCAGTATTCAACTACCTAAAGGCTCTTACAAGCGACAACGGCACAAGATACTTGTTGGACGTTCAACAAGATGCAGTTCGTTGCGAATCGGAACTTACCGAACTAAAACGTTCCATCGAAGCTTTGCGCAACAAGCTTGCAACACTCAAATCTCGCCTAAAGTACCTAACAGATACTCAAAAGCAACTTGATGGCGGTCAAAACACAGTTGATACACTTGTTGTTACCAACGACAAGCTCAAGGACGAACTTTCCGATATGGGCGAAAGATTGGCAGCAGGTTACGAACAATTCAAGGCAATCAGCCGTCAACTAGAAAGCATCGAATCCAAGCTGGACGATATCCGTGGTGCTATTGTAGAAGTTAACAAGACAATCAAGGTTAACGAACTTCAAATTGCACAAGCCAACGAAAGAGCACAAAAGTATGCCGGTTCAGAAGATATCGAAGCTGCTATTGCTAACTTCCGCTACGACCTAGGCGATATCGAAAGCGAACGTCAAATGCTTGTAGAATCCAAGACTATCTTGGAACGTGAAGTGTTCAAAAAGCGCCTAGAACTGGAAAAATCTCAATGGTTGTACGACGCTAAGACAAGAGAGTTCAACCAAGCTTACAGCGATTTGCAAGGTGACCTTAGCGCAATGGGACTAACCATCGAAGCACTTTCCTCCTTGGAACTAGACCAAAACATCGGCATTTACCGTGGTTTGCTTGCTAGATACGACACAGCTCGTGCTACACTTGCAGACAAAATTGCAAATTTGAGTAATATCCTTGAATCTCAACCAGCTACAGTTGTTGCTGCAAGCGCAATCGAAGCTAAACAAAGAGAAATTGATGCTTACAAACAACGTATTGAAGATTTGGAAGCAAAGCGTCAAAAGCAACTTGCTTTGTACGTTCTTTCCTCCAAGGCTCGTATGAGAGTTACTGCTGCCGCAGCAGAAGCTCGCACACTCAACAATATGTCCGCATCCATCGGTCACAACAGCATTGTAAGCGTACTTATCGACGACAAAATCAAGGCTTTGTTGGAAAAAGCCGCTAAGTACCTAAACGCATTGACAGATGGCAAGTACACATTGGAACAAGAAAACTTCAAGGTAGTTGTTGTAGATGGCGAAACACGCACCAGCTACGACGATCTTCCAGAAGAACTTAAAACAGCTTTGTACATCAGCATCATCCTAAGTGTTCCAAACACCGACACTTCCGAAGGCAGATGGCTCATCTTTGAAGAACGCATTGCTATCGACAGAAAACTTTTGAGCGATATGTTGCTCAACATCGACAACGTAAGCTACGTTGTAGACTACGTTCGCGAACAATAGTAGTGCAGTTGCTTATCAAACATAACAAACAATGTAAAAAGAACAGGCAAGTGCTGATTTAAAACCCATATTACAAGCAGAAAGAGCAAGAGTAAAAGGAAATAAATCCTTCTATTCTTGCTCTTGTTTTTTCTTTTGTCGATATATTCACTTTCGTGAAATATGTTCACGAAAGATGAATTCGATATGCTTTCACTGCGCTCAAGCTCGATATATTGTCGCTCCGCGCCAATTCGATATGAGATAAATCCCTCGTTTGCGAAGCAAACATATCGAGCCGAAGGCATATCGAGTTGTGTCAGCAACATATCGAAAATCCCGTAAGGGATTTATCTCGATGCGTGTTCTCCGTTAAGGATAACACGCTAATTTGCCTGTTCTTTTTTTTGATTATAGTTCAGTATCCGTAGCAATATTTGGGTTTTTTTCTTAATGTTAACTACTGTATATATATTTATTATAAATATCATTAAATAATGTACGCAAAAAATACCGCCACAGATAATTCTGTAGCGGTATCTATATATCGTTAATAAACTGGCTAATGCTACTACTAACCCACCTTCGGTGGCAGCTTCGCTGGCCGCCACAGAACATATCTGCAGCGGTAGACATATATTGTTGTTTATTGACTAATGCTACTACTGGTCCAGCCTCGCTGGGAGTTGGACGCGGTATAACTCGGTGTAGGTGGGGCCGTCCTTATTTAGAACACTTTGGTATAGTACAACTTGAGTGCCTTCAAAGGGCATATTGTACACTTTAACACCCTTGGTTACTTCGGAGAAGGGCAAATCAAATGCGTATCGGCGCATCAACGTCACGTGTGGTCGGTATGCTCGGTGCTCCACGTCAAATCCGTTTTCTTCCAGATTGTTACCAAGAGTGGTGTGCACGTCCAACAGTTTTTGGTCGTACTTTAGCTTGGCGCAAACAACGTCGCTAGCTCTCAAAGTGGAAATTTGACTGATGGCTAGCGTTGGCGCAGGTAGGTCCTTGATACTATCCATTGCGCTTTGCACGTAAATCAAGTTTTCTGGCAACACTTCGCCAAGAAAATGCAACGTTACGTGTAGGTTTTGTGGCGCAGTAAAGGAGCCCCTTGTTGCGTGGTCGGCAAGCTGCTGCATGGAGCGACAAAGGTTTTCTCTTGTCTTTTGTGGAAGTTCCATTGCGATAAATACTCTCATAAGTACACCTCTGTACTATTTTACCATATTTATCGCAATTTTTCAAGATTTTATGCAAATAAGATTTGTCCAAGCTGCCACAACGACAGCTGTATTTTTTAGCCGTTTTGTACAATTTGTCCAATTATTTCCTTGCCGTCAATGAAGTTTTCAAATATGGTGGCAATTTCGTCGTTGGACTTTTTGCAAAAGCTGTCCATCAGGTTGGATGGCGTTGCCATTTTGTACTGCATTTGTTGGTAGTAGTGGCTAACCGCCTGCCAAAACTTGCTTTCCCCCATTGTTTGGTACAACGTGTCAAATAGCAAACTGCCCTTAACGTAGGTAAAAATGACGTATTCGTTGTCGTTTTTGTACTTGTCGATGGGCCTAAAGGAGCGATCCACGTCGGTGTAGTAGTGGTTTAGTACGTCCACGTAGGTGGTATAGGTCTTGGTGGCGGCAAGTATGTTTTTGGATAGTGGCACAACGTCCATATCATCTAGGTACAGGTAGGTAAGATATTCACTTAGCCCTTCGTCCATCCAGGCGTGGTCAATTTGATTGTTGCCCACCAATCCGTAGAACCATTGGTGCGCCGTTTCGTGCACGATGGCTTCGGTGTAGCTTTTGCTACCGCTTGTAACCATGGATAGGCAGGGATACTCCATACCGCCGTAGCAAAAATCCGTTTCGCACACGTTGTAGGTGGCGTAGGGGTATGTGCCAACGTTCTTGTTGAAGTACTCTAGGGCGGTTTTTGCTGTTTCCAGCGATTTTTCCCCATCGGTATCGGCAAAATAGTAGTAGTTTACCTGTGTGTCGCCGGCTAGCGTCGATAGCTTTTTGAACTTGTTGCTCATCACAATGGCAAAGTCGCGTACGGCTGATGCGGTGTAGCGGTAGGTTACGTATCCGTTTTCGCTGGAGGAACTAACCAAGTTGCCGCTTGTTGCCACCAAGTAGTCTTCTTTTACAATTAGCGTCACGTCGAAGTTGGCAACGTCGCTAACAAAGGGATCGCCAATGTTGTAGTAAGGGGTGGTGGCAAAGTTATCGTTGACCGTCTGGCACAAAATGGGGAAGAAATTGCCCAGGTTCACCACGTTGTCGGTGTAGCCAAGGCGGTGCTTGACGTTGGCAAGCTGTATTTGGTAGGTTAGTTCCACCGTTACCGTTTGGTCGGGGAACAGTTCTTCCACAAGGGGCACCGAAAGGACGTCTAGGTCGTCCCCTTCAATGACAAAGGCAACGGGTTTTCCTTCCACTAGCACGCTGTCGAAGGTAATGGAGCCGTAACTTTCGCCGTTGGGGTAGGCTACGTGGTTGTACAGGATGGGCACAATGGTGGTTTTGGCATCCTGCCTGTACTGGTTGGCGTATATATGGAACTTGAGCGCACACAGTGCGTTGTCGGTGTTGTTGGTAAACTGCACCTGTTGGGTGGCGCTAACGATATGCGTTTTTTCGTCGTAAGCGCATGTCAAACAGTAGTTGTTGGCGTGTTTGGACGCTTCGTCCATTTTGTTTGTGGAGCAACAGGCAAGCAAAAGCACCGACGTTGCTAGGCAAAGTGTCAACAGCAAGCACACTAATTTTTTCACAGTATATTCCTCCTAAGATATGTACAACAAATTGTATGTCCTTATCCTTATATATATGCGCGCGCGTAGGAGAAAAGTAGTGCAAGTTGTTTTTTGAGGTTGCGATAGTGGGTGGCAAGCGGATATGCTGTTTGTTGGTGTAGTATATTTTGTCAATAGCATACAACACAGTTAGGTAGAAAAAGTAATATAAAAGGATAATTTTGCTAGGTCGTGTTGTGCTTGTCATGGCAAAACACAAAATGGCTTAACGGGGGCAAAAACGCTCAAAAACAGGGCAAAATGGGCGTTTTTGCAAAGATGGCGCAAATTTATACACCAATTGCGGACAAAAGTCAATATGCGAATACAATAAAAAAATTTTTTTTAAGTTTTTCGCTAAACAAAAATTCAAAAAGGCTATCAATTTGGTTGACTATGTTTGTATAGTTGTGCTAAAATCTATGCATTATCAACAGAGAATAGTTAACTCGCCTAACCACTGGCTCCGAAGGTTCTCAAGGTTGTCAATTAGCTTATAACTCAATAAGTTTGGTTTTTTGGTAAACTCGGAATTGCTTGAACAAAGGCGAGAAAATACTATTTTGTGCTGACAAAGTAGTGTTGTCTTTTGTGCGGTTTCGAGGTTTTTTATTTTTACCAACAGCCCCACGACACTTACTCTAAGTTTTGATTGTTACTGTTTGATTGCCCCTGGCGACGGTTAAATGGTTCAATATATACATGAAAATTTTTTATGGAGGAATAACAATGAAAAAGACAAAGACATTAGTTATGATACTTCTCTCTTTGCTCTTGGTTGCTTCTTTGTTCGTTGTTGCTGCTTGTGAAAACAAGTGTAAAGACGGTCACACAGACGATAACCACGACGGAGTTTGCGATATTTGCGAAGAGGAAGGTCTAGCAGTAAACCATGACTGGTCAACAGGTACTTGTTCTTGTGGAGCAAAATGCCCTCACGAAGTTAAGAACGCAGAATGTGTTTGTACAGTTTGTGGTGCAACAGCTCACACATGGACTTATGATGCAGAAACAACACTAGGAACATGTTCTGGTTGTGGTTTAGCATGTGAAGGACACAAGTGGAATGAAGACAGCGTTTGCACAATTTGTGAATATGCTTGTCCTCACACATGGGATGCAGCAGAAGAAGCTTGCACAACATGTGGTGTACCTTGCGAACACGAATACAGCGAAACAGGCCTTTGCGCTATTTGTAACAATCAATGTGAACACGCTTACTGGACACTTGGTATTTGTGATAAGTGCGAAATGGCATGTGCTCACGAAGAATTTTCTTACGGTATTTGTGCAGCATGCGGAACAAGCATGGGACAATCCAGCAAGGCAGAATGCACACACACATACGTAAAAGGTTTGTGCTCCAACTGCGGTTCTCAAGACCCAGCAGTAGCTGCTGAAAGCAAAACATACAACCTTTCTTCTTCTTCCCTTCCAACAATGTGGAACAGCTTGGACTACCAATCTAACGATGCTACAACAGTTACAGGCTACACAGAAGATGGTTTCTACTCATTTGACTACAACGCAGACAAGACAGGTTACAAGATGGTTCCAGCTATGGCACTTGATTTCCCTGTAGAAATGCCAATTACAGATGAACTTGCTGCTAAATGGGGATTTGAAAAGGACGAAAACGGCAACTATCCACAACATCACATTTGGACAATTGAACTTCGTCACGACCTCAAGTACGATAACGGCGACGTTATCAACGCTTACAGCTATATTGAAACAGCTAAACGTTTGTTGGATCCAAAAGCTGCTAACTACCGTGCAGACAGCCTATACAGCGGCAACATGGTTATCCACAATGCAGAAAACTACGTAAAAGCTGGTTCTGTAGTTCCAGAAGCTGCAACTAAGTTCTACACAGAATGGGCAGTTGCTTCCACAGAACACGCTAACGACATCCGTTTCAGCGTTGAAAATTCATTTGTTGGTAATTACATCCTTTCTCTATATTCTCAAGCTGTAATTGATCGTAACGGTGGTTTCAACAACGTTTACACAATTCTTTTCGGCGGAAATAAAGCAGATTTCGATGCTTTGACAGAAAAGACATGGGCAGAAATTTCTGCATCTGAAGAACTTAAGAAATCTTGGGATGCTGTTATTGCTACATGGCAAACAGAACCAGATGAAGAACTTCACTTCTTCGTTCAAGATTACACATATCCAGAAATTTCTTGGGATACAGTAGGTTTGTATGCAATTGACGATTACACATTGGCATTTGTTCTTGACAAACCACTTGAAGGTTTCTACCTACATTACTCCATCGGTCTTCCACTTGTTCACGTTCCTACATACGACAAGTGCGCTAGCACAGAAGGTGGTATTTACACAAACAGCTATGGTACATCCGTTGGCACATACATCGGTTATGGTCCATACAAACTTGTAACACACGTTGCAGACAGTATCCTTGTATTTGAAAAGAACAATTACTGGTACGGTCACAGCGAAGAAAACGAATTTGACGACACACTTTACGAAGCTACAGGCATTGTTATCAAGCAAGTAGTGGACGAAGCTACACGTCTTCAAATGTTCCTAAAGGGCGAACTTGATAGTTATGGACTACAAGAAGCAGACATGAAGGATTACCAATCCAGTAAGTACACTTACTACACAGAAGGTGACTCCACATGGTTCGTTGCTTTGAACCCAGATTTTGATGGTCTCAAAGAATTCCAAGAAAGCAAAAATACAACTCCAGTTAACAAAGGTTACGAAGTTAACAAGACAGTTCTTACAATCAAGGAATTCCGTCAAGCATTGAGCTTCTCACTAAACCGTGCTGAATACCAACTTACACTTGACCCAGTTGGTTCCGTAGGTAAGGCTCTATACTCCGGTATGATCATTTCTGACCCAGAAAACGGTGTAACATACCGTTCTACAGAACAAGCTAAGGACACAATCCTTGCTTTCTGGGGATTGACAAACGACGTTTGTACAGATGAATGCGAAGCTGGTTGTAAAGATCACCCATTTGCAACAAAAGATCTTGCTATCGAATCTATTACAGGTTACGACCCAGTTGGTGCAAAGGAACTATTTAATCAAGCTTACGAACTTGCTGTTGAAAAAGAACTTATTTCTGCAGATGCTATTGCAAGTGGTAAATGGGAAGTTCAAATCATGATTGGACAACCAGGTACAGGTTCCTCCACATACTACAGCAAGGGTTACGAATACCTTGCAAAGATTTGGACAGAAGCAGTTAAGGAAACTAAGTTTGACGGTCACTTGACATTCAAACAATCTGAACCTTTGGGATCTTCCAACTTCTCCGATTCCCTCAAGAACAACCAAATCGACCTATTGTTCGGTGTTGGTTGGACAGGTTCTGCTCTTGACCCATACTCACTCATCGAAGCATACGTAGCTCCAAGTTACCAATATGACCCAGGTTGGGATACATCCGCTACAGATATGATCGTTGAACTTCCATTGACAGCTGAAGGCTTATACGATGAAGCAAACGGAACAATCGTAAGACTTTCTGGTTCCGTATACGATTGGCACAAGACATTGTTCGGCGATGTTATGTCAATGACAGTTGTTAACGCTGATGGTCAACCACTTGATAAGGACGGCAACGTTGTAGATCCAGAAAACAAGGATCAAGTTCCTCATACAGTAAAAATTGCAGCTGGTACAAGCGCAAACGCTACAATGAGACTTATCATCTTGGCTAAGATCGAACAAGCTGTTTTGGAACAATACGACATGATTCCAGTTGGTCTTGACGCTAGTGCATCCATGAAGTGCCACAGACTTCAATTCGAAACAGAAGAATACGTTTTCGGTGTTGGCCGTGGTGGACTCAAGTACCTCGACTTCACAATGACAGACGCTGAATGGGCTGCAGCAGTTGCAGAAGCTGGTGGACAATGGAACTACAAGGTAAGCGAATAGTCTTACTATAAGTTTCCTTTTGAAAACAGTTGATTTCTGAATTAACAATTCAATAAGAATATTGATTAGAGGGGCAGAACCTTGCCCCTCTAACAGTATCTTTACAAGCATACGTCGATTTTTACTGTCGACGTTACTCTTGTGTTTAGGACAGTAATATTTTCCCTAGGAAAATTCATTTTTCTAAGGAAAGTATTATACAGAGGAGTGTGAATATTATGTATATGCTAAAATACACAATCAAGCGTATATTGTTGATGCTAATGGTATTTTTGGTTATCACAACAATGTACTTTGTTTTGATCAAGTTGTTGCCATCCGCACCAGCTACTATGTTCGGTAAGGACATGGAATTGATCGAGGCACGTCGTGAATTGCTTGGTTACAACGAACCTATCTTAAAACAATATAAATACTATTGGTTTGGTAGAACTAGTTACACCTTTTACGAGTTAGACGAGAATGGCGAAAAAGTCATCAAAAAGGATGAAAACAACAAAACGGTGTATGAACAAGTTCCTAGAACAGACAAAGATGGAAACATCATGTACTATGTCGATAGTGACGGCAACAAGCTTAATATCAAAAATGAAGTAACTACCGATCCATTGGAATACATCATTCTAACTAAAGATAAGGTTGATCCCGAAACTGGCAGAAAGGTTCCTGTTTATGTGACAAAAACAGTATATGACAAGAGCAAAATTCCTGCTGGAAGAGAATACGTAAAGGAAAACGTTGGTGGTATTATTCGTGGATACTTCGGTATAAGCGAAGCGATGTATATTGGTACTGACGTTTGGGATATTTTTATGAGTAAAATCCCCTTTACAATGGCAGTTAACCTTTATTCTATCTTCATTTCTATTCCTGTAGGGCTCACATTAGGTGTCATTGCAGCTTTAAAAAAGAACAAGCTTACCGACCACATCATCTCTACCGGAGTAATGGTGTTTGTATCCGTTCCATCCTTTATTTACGCTTTCTTGGTACTGTACCTACTGTACTTCAAGCTGGGCTGGGTAGAGGCGACAATGGACGCCACACAGGGTGCATGGAGTTGGAGAGGATTTACAACAATGATTCCTGCTATTTTGTCCATGTCATTTGGTAGTATTGCCGGCTTTGCAAGATACACCCGTGCCGAACTGTCCGAAGTGCTCACTAACGAGTTTATGCTTCTTGCTCGCACCAAGGGCTTGACCAAGGCACAAGCTACACTTCGCCACGCAATGCGCAACGCAGGTGTAGTAATTTTCCCAATGATTATGGGTGAATTTATTGGTATTTTGAGTGGCTCACTTATCATCGAGCAAATGTTTGGTATTCCTGGTGTTGGTAAGTTGTACATCAACTCCGTACAAGCGCAACCTGCACCCGACTACAACATCTTTATGCTACTTGGTACTTTCTACACATTTATTGGGCTTGCTGCTGGTATCGTTTCCGATATCTCCTACGGCATCATCGACCCAAGAATTAGAATGGGGGCTAGATAATTATGGATAATAGACAATTTGATAAATATAATTCCATCCCCGCTTCTAAATTTGCCTTTGCATCAGGGGTGGACACATCTCACGACCAAAAGCTAGATACTAAACCAGTTGGCTACTTTAAGGATGCGATGAGACGTTTCTCCCGTAACAAGGCTTCCGTAGTAGCAGCATACATTATTTTGTTCCTTGTAATTTTTGCACTTGTTGGTCCATATCTAACTTCCGCTACATATCAAAATGCACAAGTTACCGATACTGGCCTAATGCGTTACAAGTTCCTTCCACCAAAGCTGTTCAATGCAGGCCTTGGTTTTTGGGATGGAACTCAAGTAAAGGAAATGAACCAAGCTAACTACTATCGTTATCTTGCTATAGAACAGGAAACCGGTCACAAAGTTATTATTGGTGAGCCAAAGATTATTGTTGATAACATGGGCAATACCATGTACAAGATTAGACTTGATCAATATACTGCAGTAGATAACTACACAATTACAGTATCTTTAGAACAATATCAAACAATCATGGATTACCAAGACGAACATGGTGTTCAAATTATTCTACCCACTGTAAATAGAAGTAAGTTTAACACGCAAGACCCATATTGTGCTTCAACAGACATTAGTATTTGGTACGCATGCGATAGCTTCAAGGGTATTCCAACATTCGCAAAGGATGATCAAGGAAATGAAATTCTTGATGAAAATGGCAACAAAGTTTTCATCCCAGCTTATCAAACAATTGGTAATGACTTTTATGTAAGCGAACAAAGATTGCCTAACGACCCAGGTAGAGCTGTGATGGAACGTTATGCACATATCGAAGACGAACAAGAACGCATGGCCGCTATCGAATCTGATCCCGAATGGGCAACACGTTGGCGTTATGCAACAACAACAGGTAACTCCTTAACAGGTTTCAGCTACGTTTTGAGAGTTAGCCAATACGAATACTTCCAATATTTGTACGATTTTGAACCACGTTTTGTATTTGGTACAAACGCACAAGGTTACGATATCTTCTCTCGTTTGGCAAAAGGTGCTAGATTCTCCTTCATCTTTGCTATCGCAATTGCCGCAATCAACCTAACAATTGGTGCTATCTACGGTGCTATTGCTGGTTACTACGGTGGTGTAGCCGACCTTGTTATGGAACGTATCACAGATATCTTGGGTGGTATTCCCACAACAGTAACAACCATTTTGTTCAACCTGCACTTAGCAAAGCACGTTGGTGTTTTGGGTGCGTTGATATTTGCCTTTATCTTGACAGGTTGGATTGGTATGGCAAGTAGCGTTCGTAGACAATTCTACCGCTTCAAGAACCAAGAATACGTTCTTGCTGCTCGCACATTGGGCGCAAAGGACTGGCGTATCATTTGGAAACACATCTTCCCCAACTCTTTGGGAACGTTGGTTACCGGTAGCGTTCTTGTTATCCCCGGCGTAATCATGAGTGAAACTTCACTAACATACTTGGGAATTATCAACCTTGACAGCCCAACAATGTCCTCTATTGGTTCAATGTTGTCTGCCGGTCAAGAAGGTGGTGCAATGACACACGCACCTCACGTAATCTTCTTCCCAGCATTGTTCATTGCTTTGCTAATGATTTGCTTCAACTTGTTCGGTAACGGACTACGTGATGCCTTTAACCCATCACTTCGTGGAACGGAGGAATAATTATGGAAAAGAAATTACAAGTTAAGGACTTGGCCATTTCCTTCCGTACTCAAGGGGGAAAGGTTCAAGCAGTTAGACACATCGATTTTGATTTGTACAAGGGCGAAACCCTTGCAATCGTAGGCGAGTCTGGTAGCGGAAAATCCGTTACCAACCGCGCTATCATTGGTATCTTGGCAGGAAACTCCATTGTAGAAAGTGGCGAAATCATCTACGACGGACAAGACTTGCTCAAGATTGCCGAAGAAGACTTCCACAAAATCCGTGGCGACAAAATTGCCATGATTTTCCAGGACCCAATGTCCAGCCTTAACCCTATTATGAGGGTTGGTAAACAACTTACCGAAGCTATGCTCCTAAAGAGCAAGGCTTCCCGCAGAAACGCAAGACGCAACTTCAACGCCAAGTTGGAACTTTTGAATGCTCACATGGACCAAGTTTTTGGTTCTGCTGAACAAAGAGCCGCCAACAAAGCTAAGTGCAAGTTGTTTGACGAATTCTGCATTAACAGCACCAAGCTAGAAAGTGCCTACAACGAAATTCATCGCACAGCAGTAGAGCTCAAGTTGGATATCGAAAACGTTCTTTTCCTTCTCTCCAAAAAGCAACCTATTGACGAACGCAAGCAACTACGTCACGTTATCAAGTTGATGCCAAAAACAGTGCATCCCGATATCGTAGTTATGGATGATCAACTAAAGGCCGACCTAGCTAAGTTGCAACAAGCACTAAACAGCCTTGGCTTGTTTGGCAAGGTAGCTGCTCTTCCCGAAGGTTGTGTAGAAATCCTACAAAGATTTGTACAAATCTTGGATAAGGCAATCAACCGTCCAAAGCCAAACTACTTCACACTTGGCTACTACATGCTCAAAAACCCAACAGCCAACGTTGACGATATGCCAATTGAAGAACTAACCGCCATGACACGCAAGTTCTTGGACGAAGACTTCATGTTGGAATTTATCCAAATGGGCAGCAAGGCTATCCAACACAGCCACGATGTGTCTATCGCTCGCAAACGCGCTTTGCTTGCTAAAACTGAAGAAGCTTTGGAATTCTTCCGTGCAGATAACCTCAACAAGAAGGCAGCTATTGCTTACGCAAAACAATTGTGCGCGCAAGTTAAGTTTGCTATCGATCGCCTAAACGTTGTAAAGAGTGGTGCACAATATACCTTTGAAAGTGGTCTTATGGACGCTATCAAAAAGTACTTTGGCGGCATCAAGAACAACCCCAAGGAACAAGCTCGCTTCGAAAGACAAACAGCTAAACGCAACAAGCTTATCGCTCGCGGTAAGACTCCCGATTGGAAGGTTGTTCCAGCATCCATCGTTGATTTGGACGTTGCCCGCAAGAATATTCGTTCCGTAATCCACAATTTGCGTCACGACTACGCAAGCGAAATTGAACTAAACGATTCCTTCAATAGCGAAGCTAAGGTTGTTGAACTAATCGACTACCTCAAGGAACAAGCATCCGCCGTTGTTTACAGGGTTACACCTAAGATGGCAAAAGCTAGAGCTTTGAAGTTGTTGGAAGAAGTTGGTATTCCTGACCCAGCAATTAGATACAGACAATATCCATTTGAATTTTCCGGTGGTATGCGTCAACGTATCGTTATTGCTATTGCATTGGCAGCTAACCCAGACATCTTGATTTGTGACGAACCTACAACAGCATTGGACGTTACAATCCAAGCGCAAATCTTGGAGCTTATCAACCGCATCAAGGTTGAACGCAACTTGTCTGTTATCTTCATCACACACGACTTGGGCGTTGTTGCTAACATGGCGGACAGAATTGCCGTTATGTACGCAGGTAAAATTGTAGAACTTGGTACAGCAGATGATATCTTCTATCGTCCTGCTCACCCATACACTTGGGCTTTGTTGTCATCCATGCCCGACCTTGATACTAAGGAAAGATTGGAAGCCATCCCTGGCACACCTCCAAACATGATCTTCCCACCAAAGGGAGATGCCTTTGCCGCACGTAACAAGTACGCATTGGAAATTGACTTCGAAGAACAACCACCAATGTTCCAAATCTCCGATACACACTTTGCTGCAACATGGTTGTTGCACCCCAATGCTCCACAGGTTGAACCACCTCGCATTGTAACAGAACGTATCGAAAGAATGTCTAATAGGGAGGTAAAGTAACATGGCAGAAAAACAAGTTTTGCTAAAGGTTGAACACCTCGAACAATTTTTTAGATCAGGAACTTACGTAAACAAAGCCGTTAACGACGTAAACTTTGAAGTTTACAAGGGCGAAGTTTTTGGTTTGGTTGGCGAATCTGGTTGCGGAAAGACCACAACAGGTCGTTCCATCATCAGACTTTACGATATCACTGGCGGTTCCGTTTACTTTGATGGTCAACGCATTTGCGCAGGTACACGTACCTACAAGCAAGCCATCAGGGACGCCAAGGCCAAGGCTAAGGCACAAATTGCAGCAATTAAAGAAAGTCAACCAGCTGATGCTGAGGCACAAATTGCAGCAATCAATGCTGAACTTGCTCAAGAAATTGCAAAGCAAAAGCAACTTATCAAGTCCGCGCAATACGACCACAAAAACTGCAACAAGGTTTTTGCACAGTATCAACAAAGCTTGGTTACCGAAAAGTACCAACCAATGCTAGATGCACTTCCCGAAGGAGCGGAAAAGGAAGCTCTCACCAAGGAATACAAGGCAGCATTGAAGCTTGCTGGCAAAGACCGCATCATGAACAAGATGCAAATGATCTTCCAAGATCCTATCGCATCCTTGAACCCTCGTATGACCGTTAGGGAAATCATTGCCGAAGGTTTGATTATCCGCGGTATCACCGACAAAAAGTACATTGACGAACAAGTTTACAAAGTATTGGACCTTGTTGGTTTGGTTCCAGAACACGCTGGCCGTTATCCTCACGAATTCTCCGGTGGACAACGTCAACGTATCGGTATCGCAAGAGCTATCGTTCTCAACCCAGAGTTGATCATTGCCGACGAACCAATCTCCGTATTGGACGTATCCATTCAAGCGCAAGTTATCAACCTTTTGAACGAACTCCGTCAAAGACTTGGTTTGACAATCTTGTTCATTGCACACGACTTGTCCGTAGTTAAGTACTTCTCCGACAGAATCGCAGTTATGTACTTTGGTAAGATTGTTGAGCTTACAACCAGTGACGAGTTGTTTGCGCATCCATTGCACCCATATACAAAATCCTTGTTGTCAGCAATACCTTTGCCAGATCCTCACTTCGAGAAACAACGCAAACGTATCACTTACAATCCACTTGCTTCCCACGATTACTCTGTTCAAAAGCCATACATGCAGGAAATCACTCCTGGTCACTTCATTTACTGTAATGATGCTGAATTGGAAATGTACAGAAAGGAACTAGAAGCACAACAATAATTACTAGCAACAAGCCTTTTGTTCCGTACAAAAGGCTTGTTTCAAACTACAAAACCTATGCTTGCTTGACGTAGTGGCACAGCAGTAGTTCAACAGGTTGGTCCGTTGCGTTACTTGCTCCATTGACCACTTGACTGTTCAAGCATTGCACAAAGAGAGAATTTATGAAAAAGCTAAAACCCTACTTGGTAACGTTTGCAGTTTGTGCTGCATTTACAATTTCATTGCTATCTGCCTACGGCGTATTTGAACAAACGGACAAGGTGGAAGTAATCAAGAACCTTTCCGACTCCTTTATCGTTCCTGGTATCATGGCGCTAGGACTAGGTTTGTTGTTCTTCGGCACAAACGGCGGTGCATTTGATATGCTGGCATTTGGTGTTATCAAGCTGTTCGACGTGCTAAAAAAAGACCTTACCAAGGTTAAGTATCGTGACTTCTACGAGTACAAGCAATCTCGCGAAGGTAAAAAACGTGAGTTTTTGTACCTAGTATTAGTGGGATTATTGTTCCTTGTTGTTGGGTTGATTTTCACATTTATCTACGACGGAATGGTGTAGTTATTGTTACATAACAAAGCAAATACAAGGTCTTGTGTGTTATCACGCAGGACCTTTTTTACGTGTGGTGGGCATTAGTGGTGATGCAAGGTGTAAAAATAGGATAAAAATACCGTGGATTTTGGCAAAAAATCCCCCTAAAAAATAGTTGCAAAAAAATTAAAAAAATTTATTTTTTCTTTATTAAAATGTTTGACAACCCCTTGCATTATGTGGTATCATAGTTAAGCTGCGGACTAGGGGCTGACGCGTAAGGTTACTGAGAAAACAGAAAACTTACAGCTGACCCAGCAACGCCAAGAGCGTTGTGACCGAATGGATAATATGAGTGTTTTGTAGTTAAGTGACCTCAAAAATCAAACTGACACGGACGCAAAAACAGGCAAATTTAGGTTTGCTTTATTATAAGTCTCAGCGTGAAACACACGGAAGTGTTGTCGGCACAGCGATTCGGTAATAAAACATTATTTTAAAGGAGTATCTCACAAATGGCAAACGCACAAAAAATCAGAATTAGACTTAAGTCTTACGACCACAATCTTGTTGACTTGGCTTGCACAAAGATTGTAGAAGCAGCTCAAAAGATGGGCAGCAAGGTTTCCGGTCCTATCCCCCTTCCAACAGAGAAGGAAATTGTAACCGTTCTACGCGCTACACACAAATATAAGGACGCGCGCGAACAATTTGAACTTCGCACTTACAAACGCTTGATTGACATCTACAGCCCAAATGCAAAGACAATCGACAGCCTTACAAGATTGGACTTGCCAGCAGGCATTGATGTAAAAATCAAGCTATAACATTTAAAATAATTCGGAGGTGAACTTTATCTATGAATAAAGCAATCATTGGTAAGAAGCTTGGAATGACACAAGTATTCCTTGCAGACGGAACTATGGTTCCAGTAACAGTAATTCAAGCTGGTCCTTGCACTGTAACACAAAAGAAAACTGTTGAACGCGATGGTTACGAAGCATTGCAATTCGGTTTTGAAACAGTAGCAGAAAGAAAGCTAACTAAGCCACAACTTGGCCACCTAAAAAACAGTGGTGTTGTTGTAAAGCATCTTCACGAGTTCAAACTCGATGGATCCAACCTTGAAGTTGGTCAAACAGTAACATGTGACGTATTTGCTGAAGGCGACGTTGTAGACGTTACCGGTATCACAAAGGGTCACGGTTTCAGCGGTGTTATCAAACGTTGGAATCAACACAGACTAAAGGAAACCCACGGTGTAGGCCCTGTTCACAGAGAAGTAGGTTCCATGGGTCCAATCAGTAGTCCTTCACGCGTAATGCCAGGCAAGAGACTTCCTGGTCACTATGGTGTAGAACAAGTTACAATCTTGAATCTTTCAGTAGTAAAAGTCGACAAAGAAAGAGGCGTTATCCTTGTTAAGGGTGCCGTTCCAGGCGCAAAGAACAGTATCGTATACGTTCGCAACGCTGTTAAAAAATAAGGTGAAAGGAGTTTAGCATAATGCAAGTTAAAGTTTACAATACATCCGCTGCAGAAGTTGGCAAGATTAAGCTTAACGACAGCGTGTTCGCATGCGAATACAATGAAGCTCTTATCCACCAAGCAGTAGTTACTTATTTGGCAAATCAAAGACAAGGTAACAAATCCGCATTGACACGTACAGAAGTTCGCGGTGGCGGAATTAAACCTTGGAGACAAAAGGGCACAGGCCGTGCACGTCAAGGATCTATCCGCGCTCCACAATGGATCAAGGGCGGCGTAGTATTCGCACCAAAGCCACGTGACTTCAGCAAAAAACTCAACAAGAAAATGAGAGCACAAGCTTTCCGCAGTGCTATCAGTTACAAAATTGCAAACAACGAATTGGTTATCGTTGACGAAATCGTTCTTGAACAACCTAAGACAAAGCTCGTTGCTCAAATCCTTAAAAACTTCAAGGCAGAAGGCAGAACATTGTTGCTTGTTGCTGGCGACAGCGCAGACGTTGTAAGAGCAGGTTCCAACATCGAAAAGCTTACAATCGCAGACAGCGCATTGGCAAACGTTTACCAACTCGTATCCAACGTTGTGGTTATCGCAACTAAGGAAGCTATCAAGCAAATTGAGGAGGCATATTCACTATGAGTTCTTACGACATCATCATCCGTCCAGTACTAACTGAAAAGAGTTATGCCGGCATTCCAACAAAAACTTACACTTTCCAAGTTGCTAAGAGCGCTAACAAAGTGGAAATCAAAAACGCGATTGAAGAAATCTTCAACGTAAAAGTAGAAAACGTTACAACTGCTATCGTAAAGGGTAAGCTAAAAAGACAAGGTAGAACCGAAGGTCACACACCTGATTGGAAAAAGGCAACAGTTCGTCTTACATCCGACAGCAAGGCCATCGAATTCTTCGAAAGCTTGTCCTAATAACGGAGGTTAAGAAAAATGGCTATTAAAAAGTATAAACCAACCTCTCCAGCACGTCGTTTCATGTCTGTTTCGACGTATGAAGAAATCACAACAACAACTCCAGAAAGAAGTTTGCTTGCAGTAAACAAGAAAACTGGTGGACGTAATGCTTCTGGTAAAATCACCGTTCGTCATATCGGTGGCGGTAACAGAACAAAGTACAGAATTATCGACTTCAAACGCGATAAGACTGTTCCAGCTAAGGTTGCTACAATCGAATACGATCCAAACCGTACAGCTAACATCGCTCTTTTGCACTATCTTGATGGTGAAAAGAGATACATCCTTGCTCCTGTTGGACTAAACGTAGGCGACGTTATCGTTTCCGGTCCAGATGCAGACATCAAGGTTGGTAACTGCCTACCACTAGAAAATATCCCAGTTGGTACAATTATCCACAACGTAGAAATGAACCCAGGTAAGGGTGGCCAAATCGCACGTAGTGCAGGTATCTTTGTACAACTCATGGCTAAGGAAGGCAAATATGCAACACTTCGTATGCCAAGTGGCGAAACAAGACTTGTTCTCCTCAAGTGCCGTGCAACAATCGGCCAAGTAGGTAACCTCGACCACGAAATCGTTTCCGTTGGTAAAGCTGGTAAAACACGTCACGCAGGCGTTAGACCAACTGTTCGCGGTAGCGTTATGAACCCATGCGACCACCCACACGGCGGCGGCGAAGGCAGATCTCCTATTGGACGTCCAGGTCCTGTAACACCTTGGGGCAAACCTGCTCTTGGTTACAAGACAAGAAAGAAGAAGAAGGCTTCCAGCAAATTTATTGTAAAGCGTGTTAACTAATCGGAGGAATTGAAATGAGTAGATCAATCAGAAAAGGCCCATATGTTCAACCTGTACTTCTCAAGAGAGTACAAGCTATGAACGCAGCAGGCGAAAAGAAAGTTTTGAAAACATGGTCAAGAAGTTCTACTATCTTCCCTGATTTTGTAGGACACACCATTGCAGTACATGATGGCAGAAAGCATGTTCCTGTGTACATCACAGAAGACATGGTAGGCTTGAAGTTGGGCGAATTTGCTCCAACAAGAACATTTAAAGGCCACGCAGGCGGCAAAACCAGCGGTGGTAGATAGGAGGAATTAAGATGGCTACAAGAAGTAAACAAAAAGCCCTTGTTCGCGCCGAAAACAAAGATCGTCGCCCCAAGGCAATAGCAAAGTACATCCGTATCTCTCCTTCTAAGGTTCACGTTGTTTTGGATCTTATCCGCGGAAAGAACTACAAGGATGCCGTTGCAATTTTGAAGACAACAGCTAAGGCAGCTGCTGAACCAGTTCTCAAGTGCATGAACAGCGCAGCAGCAAATGCAGAAGTAAATCTCGGTATGAACAAAGATACTCTTTACGTTGCAGAATGCTTCGCAGATCAAGGTCCAACTCTTAAGAGAATGCAACCTGTATCTCGCGGCAGAGGCTACCGTATCTTGAAGAGAACGAGTCACATCACCGTTATCTTGGATGAAAGAGCGTAAAGGAGAGGTAAAGTTATGGGACAAAAAGTTAATCCACATGGACTAAGAGTAGGCGTTATCCAAGATTGGGATGCAAAATGGATTGCAGACAAACACGATTACGCAACATTCATTAAAGAAGACGATAAAATTAGAACTTTTCTAAAGAAAAAGTACTTCCAATCTGGTATTAGCAAGATCGTTATCGAAAGAAGCGAAGGAAAGGTTGTTGTGGACATCCACACAGGCCGTCCTGGTGTTTTGATCGGTAAAGCTGGTGCTGGTGCAGAAGAAATCAAGGCTCAAGTAGCTAAGATTGCTGGTGACAAAGCAGTTACAATCAACATCATCGAAGTAAAACGCCCAGATATGGACGCTCAACTAGTAGCAGAAGGCATTGCAGCTCAACTTGAAAAGCGCGTTTCCTTCCGTAGAGCTATGCGTCAATGCATGGGTAGAGCAATCCGCTCTGGCGCAAAGGGAATCAAAACAATGGTTTCTGGTCGTTTGGATGGTGCAGAAATTGCTAGAATCGAACAATATCACGAAGGAAGTATCCCTCTACACACAATCCGTGCTGACATCGACTACGGCTTTGCAGAAGCATTGACAACATTCGGTATCATCGGCGTTAAGGTTTGGGTTTACAGAGGAGAAGTTCTTCCTAGAAGAAAAAAGACTGTAAAAAAGGAGGTAACTGAATAATGTTAATGCCTAAAAGAGTGAAAAGACGTCGTCAATTCCGTGGCAGAATGAAGGGCGCAGCACACAAGGGTAACACAGTTGCTTACGGTGAATACGGTCTTCAAGCTCTCGAATGTGGCTGGATCACATCCAACCAAATCGAAGCTGCACGTGTTGCTATGACACGTTTTGTTAAGCGTGGTGGTAAAGTATGGACAGACATCTTCCCCCACAAACCTGTAACAAAGAAACCAGCTGAAACTCGCATGGGTTCCGGTAAAGGTTCCCCAGAATACTGGGTAGCAGTAGTAAAACCAGGCAGAGTAATGTTCGAAATGGCAGGCGTAAGTGAAGACCTTGCTAGAGAAGCTCTCCGCCTTGCAAGTCACAAACTTCCAGTTAAGTGCAAGTTTGTAAGAAAAGCAGACGAGGTGAATGCAGATGAAAGCAACTAATATTCGTGAACTTAATAATGAAGAATTGGTAGCAAAGCTTGCCGATTTGAAAAAAGAGTTGTTTAATTTGCGTCTATCTCACGCAACTGGACAACTAAACAACCCTATTGCGCTCAACAATGTTAAAAAAGACATCGCAAGAATTATGACTGTTCTCAACGAAAGAGCAGCTAAAAAGGCGTAAGCGGAGGATATGACAAATGGAAAGAAATAGTAGAAAAGAAAGAGTGGGCATCGTAGTATCCGACAAAATGGACAAAACTATCGTTGTTGCTGTTGTTAACAAATATAAACACCCTCTTTACAAAAAGACAGTGTCCAACACAACAAAGTACAAGGTCCACGATGAACTAAATCAATGCGGAATCGGCGACACAGTAAGAATCGTTGAAACAAGAAAATTGTCCAAGGATAAGAACTGGCGTTTGCTTGAAATCGTTGAAAAGGCTAAGTAATAGGAGGGCAGTACAATGATTCAACCACAAACAAGACTTAAGGCCGCTGATAACAGCGGAGCAAAAGAACTTATGTGCATCAAGGTACTTGGCGGTTCCTTCCGTAAGTTCGGCAACATCGGTGACGTTATTGTTGCCAGCGTAAAGAGCGCAAACCCAGGCGGCGTTGTTAAAAAGGGCGACGTTGTTAAGGCAGTTATCGTAAGAAGTGCATTCGGTATCAACCGCAAGGACGGAACACACATCCGTTTTGATGACAACGCAGCAGTTATCATCGATGCACAAAAGCAACCAAAAGGCACACGTATTTTTGGACCAGTAGCAAGAGAACTTCGTGAAAAAGATTACATGAAGATCGTTTCATTGGCTACTGAAGTGCTGTAATCAGGAGGAACACAGAAATGGCAAGTATGAATGTTAGGTCCGGTGACACAGTAGAAATCCTTGTTGGCGGTAGCGAAAACCGCGGCAAGAGAGGTAAAGTTACCGTAGCCGACCCAAAAGCGGGAAAAGTAATCGTTGAAGGACTCAACTTGGTTACTAAACATAAGAAACCACGTTCAGCTCAAGATCAAGGTGGCATCATCGAAAGACCACGCGCAATCGACGTTTCCAACGTTGCATTGGTTTGCCCAAAATGTGGCAAAACAACACGCGTTGCACATGTTCTTGGTGAAAACGGCAAATATCTACGTAGTTGCAAAAAATGCGGCGCTGTAATTGACACAAAGGCAGAAAAGCGTCAAGTTAAGGCTGCAGCTAAGAGAACAAGAAAGTCTACTAAGAAGACTACTACCGA
Source organism: Clostridia bacterium (assembly GCA_017457305.1). Taxonomy (GTDB): domain Bacteria; phylum Bacillota; class Clostridia; order Christensenellales; family CAG-314; genus Fimimonas. The sequence continues at coordinate 40,824 of JAFTHP010000029.1, forward strand.
AGAATAACAAGGAGGACAAAAATGGCTACAAAGAATACAGCAGCAACAACAGTGGCAACACCGATTGATTGCAGATTGAGAAAATTGTACAAAGAAGTTGTCGTTCCTCAACTTGTAAAAGAATTCGGTTACACAAATATCAATGAAGTTCCTAGATTGGAAAAAATCGTTATCAACGCTGGTCTTGGCGACGTAAAAGATAACTCCAAGTCCTTCCAACTAGCAGTAGAAGAACTTCGCATCATCTCCGGTCAAAAACCTCTTGTAACAAACAGTAAAATGTCTGTTGCTAACTTCAAAGTTAGAAAGGGTATGGCTGTAGGTGCTAAGGTTACTCTTCGCGGCGAACGTATGTACAGCTTCTTTGACAAATTGGTTAGCATTGCTCTTCCAAGAGTACGCGACTTCCGTGGCGTAAACACTAACCTTGACGGTCGTGGAAACTACACACTCGGTATCCGTGAACAACTCATTTTCCCAGAAATCGTTTATGACCAAGTGGAAAAGACACGCGGCTTTGACGTAACTTTTGTTACAACAGCAAAGACTGACGCAGAAGGAAAAGCGCTTCTCAAGTATTTGGGAATGCCTTTCAGAGCATAGTTCGGAGGAGTAATTATGGCAAAGAAAGCAATGATAAACAAACAACAAAGAACACCTAAGTACTCCACAAGAGCGTACACACGTTGTTCTATTTGCGGACGTCCACATTCCGTTTTGAAGAAGTATGGTATTTGCAGAATCTGCTTCAGAGAAAAGGCATACAAGGGCGAAATCCCCGGTGTTAAAAAAGCAAGCTGGTAAGAAGGAGGAAATATACAAATGGTAGTTACAGATCCAATTGCTGATATGCTCACCCGTATCAGAAACGCTATTACAGCAAAACACGCCGACGTAGAAATCCCCGCTTCCAAGACAAAGCAAGCAGTTATTGATATTCTTGTAGAAGAAGGATATATCGCCGGTTACGAAATTATCGAAAAAGAACTACAAAACTCCATCAAAGTTACTCTAAAGTATGGCCACAAGGGCGAAAGAGTTATCACAGGTCTAAAGCGCATCAGCAAACCTGGTTTGAGAGTTTATGTAAAATGTGAAAACCTTCCCAAAGTTTTGAACGGTTTGGGAATTGCAATCGTGTCCACATCTAAGGGCATTATGACAGACAAGAAAGCTCGTAGCCTAAACCTTGGCGGCGAAGTACTTGCATACGTTTGGTAGGAGGATAGGATATGTCAAGAATTGGTAAAAAGCCTATCGCTATCCCACAAGGCGTTACTGTTACATGCGAAAACGGTCTTGTTACTGTTAAGGGCGCAAAGGGAACTTTGACACGCCAAATTGATACAGTTATCGGATGCGAAATTAGTGAAAAAGAAATCGTTATGGTTTGCCCAGAAGGCGCAAACAGTGACGTACAAGCAAAGCACGGTCTTTACAGAGCACTTGTTGCTAACATGGTAAAGGGTGTAAGCGAAGGTTTTGCTCGCAACCTCATCATCAACGGTGTAGGTTACAAAGCACAAGTTCAAGGCGACAAGCTCACATTGAACATCGGTTACTCCAACCCTGTAGAAGTTATTGCTCCACAAGGTATCACATTTGAATGCCCCACATTGACAGAAATTGTTGTTCGTGGTGCAGACAAAGAACTTGTTGGTCAAACAGCAGCAAACATCAAGGCTAAGCGCCCTGTTGAACCTTATCATGCTTACGGCGTTCGTTACAAGGAAGAAGTCGTAATCTTGAAGGAAGGCAAGAAGGCCGGCAAATAAGGAGTGTAGGAAATGATTAATAAGATTGATAAAAATGCAGACAGACGCGTTCGTCATGCAAGAGTAAGAAAAAAGGTATTTGGCACAAGCGTTAAACCTCGTCTTTGTGTTTACCGTTCACTTAACTACATCTACGCTCAAATTATCGACGATGTAAACGGCAGAACACTTGTAGCTTCCAGCAGCAAAGCTCTTTCCGCTCAACTTGAAGGAAAGACAAAGCAAGAAGCAGCAAAGGTTGTAGGACAAGATATCGCTACTAAGGCAGTTGCACTTGGAATTTCCGAAGTTGTATTTGACCGTGGCGGATATATCTACACTGGCAGAGTAGCAGCTTTGGCAGATGGCGCAAGAGAAGCCGGACTTAAATTCTAATCGGAGGCAGAACAAATGGAAAACGTACAAGAAGTAGAAGTTGTTGCAACTGAAGTTGTTGCAGCAGAAGCAGCTCCTCAACAAGAGCAACCCAGACGTAACTTCCGTGACGGTCGCCCCGAAAGAAAAGGTGGCAGACGCAACAATCGTGAAAGAGAAAACAGAGAAGACGATGGCCTTATCAAAAAGTTGGTTGCTGTTAACCGCGTAACCAAGGTTGTTAAGGGTGGTCGCACAATGCGTTTCTCTGCACTTGTTGTTGTAGGTGACGGAAAAGGTTCAGTTGGTATCGGTATGGCTAAGGCAGCAGAAGTTCCACAAGCTATCGAAAAGGCTAACCTAAGAGCAAAAAAAGCAATGGTTAAAGTTGCTTTGGTAGACACAACTATTCCACACGAAGTTATCGGTACATTTGGCAGAGGCAAGGTTCTTTTGATGCCTGCTCAACCTGGTACTGGTGTTATCGCTGGTGGTCCAGTAAGAAACGTATTGGAAGCTGTTGGTATCAAGGATATTCGTACAAAGTCCTACGGTTCCAACAACCCAATTAACTGCGTAAAAGCTACATTTAACGGCCTAACACAATTGCGCACACGTGAACACGTTGCAGCACTTCGTGGAAAGTCTGTTGAAGAAATTTAAGGAGGAATTAACCAATGGCAGAAAAGAAAGTAAAGGTAAAGGCTCCTCTTTATATCAATGGTAGATACGTTGTAGAAAAGCAACTTCCTGCTAAACCCAAGAAGGGCGCTAAGCCTTACAAGGCAGCAAAGAAACAAATCAAGGTAACATTGGTAAAGAGCACCAACGGTTGCCTAAAAGACCAAATCGCAACAGTAGCAGCACTTGGACTTACAAAGATCCGTACATTCAACGTGTTGCCAGATAACGATGCTACACGCGGAATGATTTTCAAAGTAAAGCATCTTGTTACTGTGGAAGAAGTAAAGTAGGAGGCTAACATGAGAATACATACAATTCAACCCGCTATCGGAGCAACAACATCCGACAAGAGATTGGGTAGAGGTATCGGAAGCGGCCTCGGTAAAACAAGTGGTAAAGGTCACAAGGGCCAATGGGCTCGTAGTGGCGGTGGCGTTCGCCCAGGATTTGAAGGCGGCCAAACACCTCTTGCAAGACGTCTTCCTAAGCGTGGTTTCAACAACAAATTTGCAATTACTTACGACATCGTAAACGTTGAACAACTTAACGTGTTTGAAGAAGGCACAGTTGTAACAGCTGAACTTCTCATCGAAAAGCGCATTGTTACCCGCAAGAACAACGGCGGTATCAAGGTTTTGGGACACGGTAATCTCACTAAGAAACTTACTGTTAAAGCAGATAAGTTCTCCGCTTCTGCAAAAGCAGCAATCGAAGCGGCAGGCGGAGTAGCAGAGGTAATTGACTAATGTTTGAAACCATCAGAAATGCCTTTAAGATAAAGGACGTACGCAAAAAAATATTTATGACACTCTTGTTTGTAGTTATCTACAGACTTGGATGTTTTATCACAGTTCCGGGATTGCAACCAGTTGGTTTGTCTAGCTCCTCCGACATTTTCGGATTGCTAAACTCCATCACCGGTAGCGCACTGAGTCAAGGTACTCTATTTTCTCTCGGCATTTCCCCATACATCAACGCCTCAATTATCGTGCAGTTGTTGACAGTAGCTATCCCTGCTTTGGAAAGACTTTCCAAGGAAGGCGAAGAAGGAAAGAAAAAGATCAACGTTATCACACGTTGGATGACACTTGGTCTTGCACTCGTAAGCGCAATTGGTGTGTTCCTTTCCCTTCGTAACCAATATGGTGCAGATAGTGCTACTCCATACCTCAACACAGCATGGCTAAGCCAAGACGCCGATATCGTTGCGTTCTTCGAAAGCACAGCAGGACAATGGATTATGGGTATCTACATCGTTGCAATGCTCGTTGGCGGCAGTATGCTTACAATGTGGCTTGGCGAACGTATTACAGAATACGGCGTTTCCAATGGTATCTCCATGATCATCTTCGTTGGTATCATCTCCACTGCAGCACAAGCTTTGTTCACCGCTTTTGGAACAGGCGAATGGTTGCAAGGTGTTATCTTCCTCTTTGAACTCGTACTAATCTTCGGATTCATCGTATGGGTTGACGGAGCAGAAAGAAAGATCAAGGTTCAATATGCTAAGCAAGTTAAGGGTAACAAAATGTACGGTGGACAATCTACATTTATCCCTATCAAAGTTAACGCTTCTGGCGTTATGCCTTTGATTTTTGCTTACGCATTGATGAGCTTCCCCACAATGATTATCCAAACATTCTGGGCAAACTCCAACTTCGCTACATGGTGGGCTAACTGGATGACAGCATCCACAGGTCACGTTGGCGGAACAATCATTTACAACGTTGTATTGGCAATTTTGATTTTTGTATTTGCTTATTTCTATTCGCAAATTCAATTCAATCCAATGGAAATCTCCCGTAACATCCAAAGTAACGGTGGTTTCGTAACAGGTATCAGACCAGGCAGAGAAACAGCTGACTATTTGGGCAAAGTAGTATCTCGTATTACTCTTTGGGGTGCAGTATTCCTTGCAATCGTTGCATTTGTACCATCAGTATTGTTCTCAGTACTAGGCTGGCTAGAAGTTGTGCCTCTTGATAGCCAACTTGTAGGTAGTTTCAGCGCAACAGGTATGATGATTTGCGTATCTGTAGCTTTGGAATTTAACAAATCTTTGGAAAACCAAATCCTTATGCGTCATTACAAGGGATTGCTTGGTTCCAAATCTAAGGGATTCTTGAAATAATATGAAATTGATTCTTTTGGGTGCTCCCGGAACAGGAAAGGGCACCATGGCTCAACGCCTCAGAGATGACCTAAATATTCCACAAATTTCCACTGGGGATATCTTCCGCAAAAATATCAAGGAAGAAACTCCCCTTGGATTACAAATCAAAGACCTTTTGGCAAGGGGCGAATTTGTTCCTGATGATATCACAATTGCTATCGTCAAAAATCGCCTTGCCGAAAGTGACTGTGCAAATGGATATATCTTGGATGGCTTCCCACGCACAACAGCGCAAGCAGAAGCGTTGGATTCCTTCCAAAATATCGATTGCGTAATCAATCTTCATGGTGAGCCCGAAGCCATCATTGCTCGCTTGGCAGGTCGCAGATTTTGCCCAGCTTGTAACGGAACCTTCCACACAAGCCGTTTGCAAAGCGAAACAGTTTGCCCAGTTTGCGGTGGCAACTTGATCATCCGCGAAGATGACCGCGAAGAAACAGTCCGTAAAAGACTGGAAGTCTATAGCACAACAACTTTCCCTCTTATCGAATATTACGAAAAGAAGGGTAAACTTCGTACAATAGACGGTGATCGTTATGTTGACGATGTGTACGACGATATTTTGGCCGTTTTGAAAAAATGATTCTTATCAAGTCAAGTTCGCAAATAGCGGAAATGCGCAAAGCTAATCAAATTGTGCGTGATACGCTGGCACTGCTCATTGAGCACACAAAACCAGGCGCATCCACGTACGATTTGAACAGGCTTGCACATGATTATATTACAAGTCAAAATGCAATTCCCAGCTTTCTAAATTACCACGGCTTCCCCGCAAGCATATGCGTGTCGGTGGATAGCGAAGTAGTGCACGGCATACCCTCCAAGAAGAAAATCTTGCAGGAAGGACAAATTGTCAGCTACGACGTTGGGGCAATCCTCAACGGATGGCACGGCGATGCCGCCCGCACAGTAGGCGTAGGCTTAATCAGCGCCGACTGTCAAAAGCTAATTGACGTAACGGAACAAAGCTTCTTTGTTGGGGTTAACAGCATCAAGTCGGGTGTAACTCGCTTGGGCGACCTGGGTTATGCAATTCAAAGTTATGCCGAAAGCTTTGGCTACGGAGTGGTTAGGGAACTGGTTGGTCACGGAATTGGCCGTCAAATGCACGAAGATCCCAACGTTCCCAACTTCGGAACACCAGGTCGTGGCATGAGATTATCCAGCGGTATGACCATTGCGATTGAACCCATGATAACAATGGGAACAGAACAAGTGGATTGGCTAAACGACGGTTGGACGGTAAAAACACGCGACCGTAAGCCAGCAGCCCACTACGAAAACACAATTGCAATTACCGATAACGGTATTGAAATTTTAAGTTTGTAAGGAAAAATATGAACGAATACGACATACGAGTTGGCAGCGTAGTTCTGTCCACACAAGGCAGGGACAAGGGTATGTATTTCCTTGTAGTATCTGTCGGCAAGGGTTTTGTCTTTTTGGCCGATGGCGGTATGCGCAAGCTCAATGCCCCCAAGAAGAAAAACGTTAAGCACGTTTCCTTTAGCGGTGTTGTGTTGGAGGCAATCGCCGAAAAACTTACCACCGGCAAGAAGGTATTTGATAGCGAAGTCAAGAGCGCACTAAGACAATTTAACCAACAAAACAAATAATGAGGAGAATCAATTTATGTCAAAAGACGATGTAATCGAGGTAGAGGGCGTAGTAGTAGAAGCGCTACGTAATGCAGAGTTTCGTGTTAGACTTTCCAATAATCACGAAATTACCGCCTATGTATCCGGCAAACTTCGTATCCACTCCATCCGCAATTTACCAGGTGATGCTGTAAAACTAGAGATGAGTCCATACGACCTTACAAAGGGAAGAATTGTTTGGCGTACAAAGGGCGTTCAACCACAATAATAAACCAACCAAAAACACATATTCACTGCGGGCAAGCCCCGTGTCAAGGAGGACAATATGAAAGTTAAACCATCAGTTAAGCCTATGTGCGATAAGTGCAGAGTAATCAAACGTAACGGCAAAGTTATGGTAATTTGCTCAAAATATCCAAAACACAAACAAAGACAAGGCTAAAAGCCTGCCCGTAAGTAACGCGGCAAAAGCTGCGTAAACTTGGATACAATCACAGAGGAGTGAATACAACATCATTCCACTCGGCTTGTAAAACTCTCTCCGTGTGAAAATATACAAAACAAAAATTTACGAAAAAACAAAAATTTTATTCAAGGAGAAAAACAAATGGCTCGTATTTCCGGTGTAGATTTACCCAGAGACAAACGAATTGAAATCGGCTTGACATACATTTACGGAATCGGTCTTACAACTGCTAAGCAAATCATTGCTGAAACAGGCGTAAATCCTGATACTCGCGTAAAAGACCTCACAGAGGACGACGTATCCAAAATCCGTGATTGTATTGAAAAGAACCTCCGCGTAGAAGGTGACCTTCGTCGTGAAGTTTCTATGAACATCAAAAGACAAATTGAAATCGGCTCTTACCGTGGCGTTCGTCACCGTAAAGGTCTTCCTGTAAGAGGACAATCCACAAAGCAAAACGCTCGTACCAGAAAGGGTCCAAAGCGCACAGTTTCTCGTGGTAAGAAAGCAAAATAATAAAGGAGGGATAGAATAATGGCAGGTAAAAGAGTCATCAAAAAAAGACGCGACATAAGAAAAGTTGAAAAAGGCCAAGTTCATATTCACGCCTCCTTCAACAACACAATTGTAACATTCACCGACACAAACGGAAACGCTTTGTCTTGGTGCAGCTCCGGTAGTTTGGGATTCCGCGGTTCTCGTAAGAGCACAGCATTTGCAGCTCAACAAGCAACAGAAGTTGCTGCTAAGGGTGCAAAGGAATACGGACTACGCTCCGTTGAAGTATTTGTAAAGGGTCCAGGTCAAGGACGTGAATCTGCTATCCGCGCTTTGCAAACAGCAGAAATCGAAGTTACTATGATCCGTGACGTTTCCCCTATTGCTCACAACGGATGCCGTCCACCTAAGCGTAGAAGAATTTAGTAAAGGAGAAAACTTAAATGGCAAGAAATACTGGTGCAGATTGCCGTCAATGCAGACGCGAAAAGTGCAAATTGTTTCTTAAAGGCGATAGATGCTACTCCGATAAATGTGCTCTAACAAAGCGCGGCAAGATTCCCGGAGTACACGCTGATAGCAGAAAGAAGATCACAGAATACGGTCTTCAACTTAGAGAAAAACAAAAGACCAAGAGAATTTATGGTCTTCAAGAAAAACAATTCCACAAGTACTATGAAGAAGCTGAACGCCTAAAGGGTGTTACAGGTGCTAACATGCTCATCTTGTTGGAACAAAGATTGGACAACGTTGTTTACCGTCTTGGTTTGGGCGTATCCCGCAGCCAAGCTAGACAATTTGTAAACCATGGTCTTATCACAGTTAACGGAAAGCGCGTTACTATCCCAAGCTACCAAGTTAAGGTTGGCGACGTTATCTCCGTTAAAGAAAACAAGGCTGAACAAGCTCACTTCGTTGAAATCAAGGGTTCTAAAAAACCTGCTAATTTGCCAAAGTGGTTGGATTTTGAACCTGCAGAACTAACTGGTAAAGTTTTGGCTAAACCTACAAGAGAAGACATCGACATGAACATTGCTGAACACATGATCGTCGAATTGTACTCCAAGTAATTTGGATAAAATTTTTACACATGATGTTTTGCTGTTGCATAAGTATCACGCATACTTTTGCAACACACAGCGGTTTGTTACCGCACAAATCCAAAAAAATATAATAAAGGAGATTGTTGTCCAATGATGGAAATAGAAAAACCGGTTATGACAGTTGAAGAAAGTGGTCAAAATGCCAGCGTAATCAAAATTGTTGCAGAACCATTGGAAAGAGGTTACGGAATTACACTTGGAAATGCTTTGCGCAGAGTACTTCTTGCAGCCCTTCCCGGTGTTGCAGTAGTTGGCCTCAAGATCGAAGGTGTTCAACACGAATTCTCCACTATCCCCGGTGTAAAAGAGGACGTAACAGACATTATCCTGAACATCAAACGTTTGGCTTTGAAGTCCGATAACGAAGACAATGACTTCAGAAAAACAATTTCAATCAACAAAGTAGGACCTTGCGAAGTTCACGCTGGAGATATCATCACAGATAGCGAAGTAGAAGTACTAAACCCCGACCTTTACATCTGCTCCTTGGAAGAAGGCGCTGTATTGAGTTGCGAATTGTACGTTGCTCGCGGTTGTGGTTACTACTCCATCGAAAAGAACAAGGAACGCAACAAAGAACTCAAGCTTAATTACCCAATCGGATACATACCTATCGACTCTATCTTCGGACCAGTAAAAAAGGCTAGCTACAATGTAGAATCTGCCCGCGTTGGTCAAGATATCACACGTGACAAGCTCACATTGGAAGTTGAAACAAACGGTGCTTTCTCTGGCAGAGAAATTGTTTCTTTGGCAGCAAAGATCATCGCTGATCACATCAACATGTTTGTTGAACTTTCCGAAAACCTCAAGGGCGACATTTTGATCCCACGCGAAACAAATGGCGCAGACAAAATCTTGAGTATGAGCATTGACGATATGGACTTGTCCGTTCGCTCCTACAACTGCCTCAAACGCGCAGGCATCCAAACTGTAGAAGACCTAACACGTAGAACGGAAGAAGACATGCTCAAAGTACGTAACCTTGGTAGAAAATCTCTAGACGAAGTAATTGCAAAACTAGAAAGTTACGGTCTATCTTTGAAAAATAAGGATGAATAGGAGAATTGCAATATGGCAGCACAAAGAAAATTAGGAAAAGCAACCGATTTAAGATTGGCTCTTTTGAAAAACCAAGTTTCTCAACTTTTGTGGAATGGCAAGCTCGAAACAACTTTGGCACGCGCTAAGGAAGTTCAAAAACTTGCTGAAAAATATATTACACTTGCAGTTAACAGCTACAAAGATACAATCGAAGTTGTAAAAACTAAGGTTGTTAACGGTGTTGAAACTCAAGTAACCGTTGTTAACGACGGCGCTAAAAAACTTGCAGCTAGACGTAGACTTATGGCTAACCTTGCAGACTTGCAAGAAGCTCGCCAAGCTAAGGAAAGTGGAACAGAATACAAGCTTCGCACAAAGACTGTAAAACACCCACTTGTTGAAAAAATCTTCAACGTTTACGCTCCAAAGTTCGATGCAAAAGCACAAGAAAGTGGACAAAGAGGCGGCTACACAGCTATCTACAAGATGACACAACGTCGCGGTGACGCAGCTGAAATGGCTCTTATCGTTGTTTTGTAATATCAACACACATTTAATAATACAAAAAGCACCGATGCAGTAGTATCGGTGCTTTTTTGCGTATATTTGTATAAAAATGCTACAATTTTGTCAAAAGTAACCATCAAATACTGCTGTTGATGGTGGACAAAAAGGTCATTTTATGAGATAATTTTGTTGTAATAAATAATTGTGAAAGGGGAACTTTTCCCCTTGGAGGTTTATCGTGAAAAAAGTGACAAATGATATTGTTTACGTTGGTGTAAACGACCATCAAGTTGATTTGTTCGAAGGACTCTACGACGTGCCAAACGGTATGTCGTACAACTCCTACGTGATATTGGACCAAAAGGTTGCAGTTATGGATACTGTTGACCAATATTTTACTGACGAGTGGCTAAATAACGTTGCCAATGCTCTTGGTGGAAGAACCCCCGACTACTTGGTAGTACAACACATGGAGCCAGACCACTCTGCAAACATTGTAAACTTTCTAAAGGTTTACCCCAATGCCACAGTTGTAGGCAACGCAAAAACATTTGCTATGATGGCAAACTTCTTTGGTCAAGATGCAATTGCCAACAAGCTTGTAGTTGCTGATGGTCAAACGTTGTCCTTGGGTAACCACAACCTTACCTTTGTGTTTGCACCAATGGTGCACTGGCCCGAAGTTATGCTAACGTACGATGCTTGCAGCAAGGTGCTATTCAGCGCAGATGCCTTTGGCAAGTTTGGCGCATTGGACGTAGAAGAAGAGTGGGCTTGCGAAGCTAGACGCTACTACATTGGTATCGTTGGCAAGTTTGGCGCACAAGTTCAAACACTGCTCAAAAAGGCGGCCAACCTAGATATTGCCACAATTTGCCCACTTCACGGCCCAATTCTCACCGAAAACTTGGGCTACTACCTAGATTTGTACAACACTTGGTCCAGTTATGGTGTGGAAAGCGATGGCGTTGTTATTGCCTACACGTCGGTGTACGGACACACCAAGCAAGCTGTGGAAAAGTTAGCTCAACTACTCCGCGATAACGGCTGTGCAAAGGTTGTAGTAAACGACCTTGCTCGTTGTGATATGGCCGAAGCGGTGGAAGATGCCTTTAGATATGGAAAAATCGTGCTTGCAACAACCACCTACAATGCAGATATCTTCCCATTTATGAAGCACTTTGTGCAACACCTAACGGAAAGAAACTACCAAAACCGCACAATCGGCATCATCGAAAACGGCACTTGGGCACCAGTGGCGGCAAAAGTTATCAAAAACATGTTTGCCAACAGCAAAAACATCACCTTTGCCCCCACAACAGTTACCATTTTGTCCGCACTTAACGACCAATCCAATCAACAACTTGAGCAACTTGCCAAGGAAATGTGCGAGTAATAGTGTTTCGTTGAAAGATTTTTGCAAGTTATTGCTTTTCAACAGCTAACTAGCAAACACAAAAATTCAATTTTAGACAAATTATTACAAAAAAAGGACTACGTTGGTAGTCCTTTTTGCTTTGTTAGATTAAGTTGTTGGTTTGTAGCTAAACAATTACAATATCATTTGTAACTAGAGTAGTGCACAGTATCAATAAAAGTTGCTACCGTGGTAGGAGTATCGTTGGCTGATTAGCGAGCAAGCAAGCAGATACAGTCCACCACACACCACAAAGAATATTATGCCCCAAATCCAATGGTATACAAGGAACATACCAATTGCTACTAGTATCATAAGGCCGTGAGCAATCCAAGTTACAAAATTCCAGTTAAATGCCGCCCCTAGCCAGTAGATTAGCGCTGAAATGATGGTTATTACCAACATAAAGGCGATTGTCAGCAAGCCTTGTTCGATGGACTGCCAAAACTTCATGCTGTCCGCGCCTGTTAGCACTGCGCCACAATACAAACACTCCCCGTTAAGCCAGCCGTGTGAGCCGTCCCCAAAAGGACAGGTGCTGTTCCAGTTGGAAGTTCCACCTTGATTGCCACCTTGATCGGGGTTTCCTACAGGTTTTTCGATGTCGTAAATCCAAGCAAAAGCCGATGTCTTTTCGCATCTCAAGCATTTCCCTTTGCTCCAAAAGTGACCTTCTATTTTGCATTCTGTTTTTTTGCACCAGACACACACGTTGTTGTCGTCATATTCGTGGCGATCAAGCTTACAGCGTGATTTTCCACACCAGTTGCATTTTCCTTCCTCAAAGGCGTGGAAGCCCTTGTCGCAATTTGTCTTTCCGCATTTTGTGCACTCGCCCTTAACGTAGGAGTGTTCTCCCCTGTCGCAGTCGGCGGCATTGCAATATACGCACTGAGTAAAAACAGGTTTGCCATCTTCGTCGGTTATCCATTTGTGGTCTTCTTCAATGCAACGTGTCGCACCGCAATCCTTGCATTTGTAGCTAACGTAATTGTGGTATCCCCGTTTATCGCAAGATTCTTGGCAGGCGCTAAGGGCACAACAGCTTGCCACAATTAGTATCACAAGCAACACAGCAACTAATTTTTTCATCTATTTACTCCTTGTACAAAGGTTGTACTATCAAATTGTACACCTGTTGAACCTTGTTGTCAAGTGACGCACAAGAGCTGCTTTGTTGCAAAACAAAACCACCGACGTCTTTTTTTTTTGCTGTCGGTGGTGTGTAATTTTTGTTCAATGATGTTTTTTTTGAGTTACTTTTTGATGTTGTGGTGTTGCATTACAACGTCAATATCTGTGCCGTTCACAAATTCAGCAATTCCGTCGGCCGCATTTTGCAAAACGTCGTCCAGTATGGCGTGATCGTCGGCGGTAATTTGGCTTAGAACAAAGTCAACTAGCGCCATTGGGGTTTCCTTTTTGATGCCCACACGGAAGCGGACAAAGTTTTCCGTGCCCAGTAGCTTTACAATGTTGCGCATACCGTTGTGTGTGCCGGCAGAGCCTTCCTTGCGGATGCGTAGTGCACCCATTGGTATGTCTATGTCGTCGTATACCACAACAAGGTTACCCTTTTCAATCTTGTACTTGTTAACTAGCTCTACAAGTGCTTCTCCGCTGAGATTCATATAGGTAACGGGTTTGGCAATTATGACCTTTTGACCGTTAACAATGGTGTGTGCGGTAACGCTTTTGCACTCTCCCTTGCTAAAGGTTGCGCCTAGCTTTTGGGCAAGCTTATCCACGCACAAAAAACCCATGTTGTGGAAGGTATTTAGATATTTTTTGTCGGGATTTCCCAATCCAACTACCAGATACATTGCTCGGTAACCACCTTTTTGTGTTGTTCTAGTAGTATTTTAGCACACAATTTTTCTTTTGTAAACAAAACTGCTTGTAAGGTTTACTTGTGGACAAATTTGTGCTATACTAACTGCACGACAGCGCAAAACAAGTCCGCTGTTGGCAGAAAAATGCACTTTTTTAACAGAGTAAACAACACACAAGCATATCAACAATTGTTGCTAGACACCCGTGATAAAAATTTTATCACGGCTTTTGGCGTGCAACCAAACGAAAAACCCTTTATTGCCGCAAGCGTGGAAGGCTTTTGTTTGTATGTGTGTAGCGACTACGTAGAAAGTCAAAAAGTGCTTCGAGCAATGCAAGCTTTGACAAACAACAAGGTGGTGTACGTTCCATCTAGAGATGACGTTTTGCTGTACAAAGCCAACGCATCCAAGAACGTTGTATACCAACGCAACTATGCATTGCACAGTATATTGAGTGGCACTGCGGTGGGTGCAGTAGTTTGCATTGACGCACTAATGCAATTTTTGCCACTACAACAAAAGTTTACTAGCGACTGCTTTACGTTGCAAAAGGGTGTCTGCTACGACACGTCAATGGTAGTTAGTCAACTTGTTGCCTGCGGATACACTCGTACCGACGGTATCTCTGCCGAAGGGGAATTTGTAATGCGTGGCGACATTTTGGATATTATGTTGCCATTTGGTCAACACTTCCGTGTAGACTTTTGGGATGACGAAGTGGAAAAAATCAGCCAAGTTGGGGAAGATAACCTTTCCGTGCAACAGGTGGATAGCTTTGACGTTTTCCCCTTGTACGATACAACTGGGCTGGATGCAGCCAACCTTGCCAAGGTTCAGTCTTTGGTGGATAAATCCAAGCTTTCCCCAAATGCCAAAACTCGCTTGACGGATATAGTGGGCAGTTTGGCTCTGCAAGCTGGGGATACCGTTGCCGACTCGGTGTGGTTGTTGCCATTTATGCAAAGTTCAACACTAGGACACTACCTTCCCGAAAATACCCTTGTGTTGTGGGACGAACCAAAAATGCTCAATTCCCGCGTGGAGTTTTTGTACAAGGAGCACGGCACCCGTATAGCTAACCTTACAGTTGCTGGGGAGGTGTTGCCATTGCACTTTACCTCCTTGGTGGAAGAAAGCAAGGTTTTTGAGTTGCCTTTCCATCAGTTATCCTTGCAAACGTTGCCCTATGCTGTGCCAAACTTCCAGCCACAGGCAATCCACAAGTTCAAAACGGGCGCATTACCTAGCTACGCCAACAACGAGCAAGCCCTTGCAAGGGATATTTCCAACTGGAAGCAAACGGGCTACGAAGTGGTTGTGCTTGCTGGGGAAGACGGTGTAGCGCCCACACAAAGCAAATTGGCCGACGAAAAGGTTTACTTGTTGTCGGCAGATAAAATGGCTACAGGCCAAGCTGACGGCCTCATTTTGCCCGTTGCGTTGGAGCGCGGATACGTTTCCCACACCAACAAGCTTGTAATCATCGGCACACGCGACCTAGGTCGTGGTGTAAACAGACAATCCATTAGAAAAAGCAAAAAACAAGCCTTTTTGTCGGTGGAAAAGGGGGACTACGTTGTTCACGACACCCACGGCATTGGCTTGTGCGAAGGTATACAAAAAATTACTTCCCCCAGTGGCGAAACAAAGGACTACGTTGTTGTCTTGTACAAAAACGGCGACAAATTGTACGTTCCGGTGGATTCCACCAATATGCTTTCTCGCTATTCTGGCGGAGAAAATCCCACTCTCAGTAGGCTAGGTGGAGAGGACTTTGCTCGCGTCAAAAACAAGGTAAAAAGTGGTATCAAGGAGATGTCCATCAACCTGCTCAAGCTATATGCCGAGCGGGAAAAGGCGCGCGGATTTAAGTACCACATTGATAGCTACCTAACGGAAGAGTTCCAACAGTACTTCCCCTTTGTTGCCACTGAGGACCAAATCAAGTGTCAGCAGGAAATTGCCAAAGACTTAACTAGCGACCGCATTATGGACAGGGTGCTTGTTGGCGACGTTGGCTACGGCAAAACGGAAGTAGCAATGCGTGCCGCCTTTGACGTTGTATCCAACGGTTACCAAGTGGCGGTGCTTGCTCCCACAACAATTTTGTCCGAACAGCACTACAAAACCTTTTGTCAGCGCATGGCGCCATTTGATATCCGTGTGGAGTGTCTAAACCGCTTCCGCAATGCCGAGCAACAGGCGGCAATCGTCAAGGACGTGGCGCTAGGAAAGGTGGATATTTTGATAGGTACGCACAGGTTACTGTCCAAAGATGTACAGTTTAACAAGCTTGGTTTGCTTATTTTGGACGAAGAACAGCGCTTTGGTGTGGAACACAAGGAAAAGATAAAGTCCATCAAAACCAACGTGGACGTGCTTACAATGAGCGCAACACCTATCCCACGAACCTTGCATATGGCGCTATCTGGCATCCGAGATATTTCCACAATAACCACACCGCCCGTAGAAAGGATGGCGGTAGAAACCTTCGTTGTGGAGGAAGGCGACTCCCTTTTGTGCGACGTTATAACCCGTGAATTAGCCCGTGGTGGACAGGTCTACTGCGTGTACAACAAGGTGCAAAGTATCGACTCCTTTGCCCACAACCTGCAACAACTGTTGCCACAGGCAAAAATAATTGTGGCTCACGGACAAATGGCGGAAACGGCTCTTGAAGATGCTGTTTTGAAGTTCAGCCAAGGTCAAGGGGATATTTTGGTGTGCACAACCATCATCGAAAACGGCATCGACATACCCAACGCCAACACCTTGGTTGTTATGGACGCAGATAAGCTTGGTTTGTCACAGCTGTATCAGCTTCGTGGCAGGGTAGGCCGTAGCAACAAGCTGGCTTATGCATACTTTTTGTATCGCAAGGACAAGATACTTAGCGAAGTTGCCTACAAGCGACTTTCTTCCATCACCGAGTACAGCGAACTGGGTAGTGGCTTCAAAATTGCCATGAAGGACCTAGAAATTCGTGGTGCAGGCAACATTTTGGGCAAGGAACAGCACGGCCATATGGTCAAGGTCGGTTACGATATGTACGCGCGTTTGCTCAAGGAAACGGTTGCCGAACTCAAGGGAGAAAAGATTATCCCACAAATTCACACCGATATTGAAATTGATATCGAAGCATACGCACCTGATAACTATATTCCATTGCAACGTCAACGCATGGACTTTTATCAACAGCTTGCTTCCTGCAAAACAATGGAGGAGCTTGCCACAGCCGAGCAAAACGTGGTGGACGTGTACGGCACAATGCCACGTCAGGTACAAAACTTGTTTGTGGTATCCAAGCTCAAGGTGCTTGCCAACAACGCAGGCATTTGCAAGGTGACAGTTAAACCAGGTCGCGGAGAACTGACCTTTGCCACACGCGAGCATATGATGAAAAAGGAAGTGTTCGAGGCACTGTCTGCTAGCGGCGATAGGGTTACCCCATCCAGCGCAAACTACAGTGTGGTGTTTGCTTCCACCGATTTTCTTCAAAGGGAGCGTTTGATTGGCGCCATAGTAGAATTTTTGCAAAGATTACAAGGGTAATCGGGCAAAAAAGTCCGTCAAACTGCTTGCCAATTATCGCGTATAAATGTATAATAGATAGGTATAGGTGGTGTTTGCCCTGTGGGCAACATCTTCTAATAATTTAGGAGTAAAAAAAATGAAAAGAGTTACTAAAATACTTACACTAATCTTGGTAGCCGTTATGGTTCTTAGCGTATTTTCCAGCTGCGCAATGTTCGGCACAAACGTAAAGAAGTACCGTGCATCAACAGCAATCAACGTGGGCGACGAAAAAATAACTGTTGCTAAGGTTTCTGATACTTTCTACAACTACTACAATACTTACTATTCCTACATCAGTCAGGGATATATTTCTGTAGAGCAAGTTTTCGAAATGGCAGTACAATCCTTGTACGAACAAATGATCAAGGTTGACGCTTACAAAAAGAACAATCAACCTGTTGACCACGCGTTGAGTAATTTCTGCCATAACAGCGACTACCTAGCACTAGAAGAAGCAGAATTTTGCATTAACTATGTAAAATATTTGATTTACACTTCTATCGATGACGAAGTAGAAACAGAACTTGCTAAGGATTACACATTTGAAGCAGAAGAAGCTGAAGATACTTCTCGTGACTTTACAGAACTTGAAAAGGTTGCTGATTACGCATCCTATGCAGAATATTTGTATGCTCAAAACTACATCAACGAAGATATGGACGAATACCTTGCTGAATACTACACAGCAGGCCTAAGCTACGACGTATCCGAAGACAAGATGGTTGCTGAATACAAATCTGCTAGCCAAATCAAGTACAACCAACTCAAGGACCGTTACGAAGGCAGCGAAGAATTTGTTTCCTTGGAAGACTACAACGAAATCGTTGACGATATTTTTGACAAGTACGTTTCTTCCATTGAAGAAAGCTACCAACAATCTTTGGAAGAATTCCTTGTTTACCAAGCAGAAGACGTTGTTGCATCCATGGTTGCTAACAAGTACACATATGGTTTCTACAAAGATTTGGAAAACGAAGCTCGCATCAAGACAGAACTTCAACAAAGATGGGAAGCTGCCAAGGCTGATGCCGAAATGGGTTACCTTTTGGACGACGACTTTGAAACAGCAATCGAATCTTTGGGTGCTTCTTCCTTCATCTACAGCATCCCTGCACAATATGCTGATTCCTACATCTTTGTAAAGAACATCCTTGTTCCTTTCAATGCTGCTCAAACAGAAACTCTCAACAACCTTGCAGCTATCCTTGGCGATACAGACAAAAACAGCGACGAATACATTGCTCAACGCAATATGATCGCTGCACAAATCGTTGCTGACGATTTCCTTTCCACAAAGGACGAAGATGGCAACTATACTAAGGTAGAAGGTTTGTTCAAGTTCGAAGGCGGCAAGTTGATTATCAACCCAACAGGCGCTCTTGGTGCTTACTTTGGCGATAACGGCGTTGTAACAGCTATGGACGGCAAAACAAAGACCGAAACTGTTATTGAACTTATGAAGCAATACAACACAGATATCGGCCAACACACATCTTTGTACGACTACGTTGTTCGCGTTGACGATCCAGCTAACTACACTCACAAGTGGGTTGACGAATTTGTTCAAGCTAGCAAGGAAGTTGCTGCATTGGGCGAAAACACATACTCCATTTGCGTTTCCGACTACGGTGTACACATTGTTTACCACAGCGGTAAGGTTGTAGCTGACGTTCCTAACTGGGACGAAATGACAACTCCAGGAACAGTTGCTTACAGATTGTTCAAGGCTTTCTACGCAGAAGAAATGAGCGAACTTGTTAACGAAGCTTACGAAACTGAAAGAGATAACTACTACAAGACTCTCATCACAAAGACAGCTAACCTAGACAAGCTTGCGGAAGATAGCGGTATCGTATTTGACTTTGAACACACAATCGAAGTTGAAGAAGAAGATGCAGAATAATTGATTTTCTAAATAACCTACAAAACCCTTTGTCAATTGCGGCAAAGGGTTTTTTGCTACTAATTTGTAGCATAGTGATAGTCTTTTCGCTCAACAAGCACAATTATACCGCAACGCGTTAAGCCAATGTGCTAGTGACACAATGGATATACTGTGCGACGTCCCCAACGCAGCTCTATCACAACACCTTAGCCTTGTTCCGCGACCTAGCCCCTTTACACAATTGAGCCTCTGGTGAATAACACTGTACTTGCGACTTGGACTCGCCATTGCGGTGGAAGGGTGACAGGGCAAACAACATCCAACCCAATCGCAGTTTGCACTTATTGTACAATTTGCATATTTACTTTACCTTGCAAAAGTGGTATACTAATAGATAGTGATGTGATAAAAAGGAGAAAAAACAATGTTTCTTTCTATTTTGAAAAAAGCTATGCCTTTGCCAAAACTATTGAAGCAACAAAAATTTTTGTTTGTTGGGCCACACCCGGACGATATCGAAGTGGCTTGTGGTAGCACAGTTGCCAAGCTTGTCAAAATGGGCAAGCAAGTGACCTTTTTGGTGGTCACAGATGGCCGTGTGGGCGCCGTTGACAAGTCGCTAACAGAAGAGCAAATCGTGGCTATTCGCCAGCAGGAAGCCAGCAAATCGGCCGAGCTACTAGGGGTTAGCAACTTGATTATGTTGCCCTATCACGATGGTGGCGATTACGACCTGGCCAGTGTAAAAAAGGATGTTGTGTCGGCAATTTTGCAAACGCAACCAGACGTTGTATTCTGCCCTGATTATGCCGTTATTTCGGAGTGTCATCCCGATCATCTTCAAGTTGGACAAGTAGTCACACAAGCGGTGTTTTGCGCCTCCTGGGGCAAATTAACGGCTCGTATTGGACTAGAAGGAGCTGTGCCCAATATCACACTCGCCTACTACTACACCGACAAGCCCAACAGCTACATAGGCGTCAAAAAATGCCTTGCAACACATATGCAAGCGGTGCGATGCCACATGTCCCAGTTTACCGAGCAGGAGTTTGCAAATTTGCAAAAATACTTTACAATCAGGCAGCTTCGCTTTGGATTTAGAACCTTCAAGGGTAGAGCCGATGGCTATCGTGTGTTAGGGGCTGCCCATCAACATTGCTTCCCAGAAATAAACGAATTTTAAGGCGATATCACAAGCTCTGATTGGTTTTTGGCTGTACAACACTGCGCAATCATCTGTGTTTTGTTCAGTCAGGTACCTCCAGTAACTTCCTTCACAACAACACAGCCCTTGCTGGTGTTCTACTAGCCAAATCGCCTTGTGGCTAACCAATCATTTCTTGTTCCATCG
>JAFTHP010000030.1 GCA_017457305.1 Clostridia bacterium
CATCATTGCCACAATTCAGTACATTGCCCTAATTGTCAACGCAATACTAACCTTTTCTTGGACAATTTCCTTTATCCCACACGTCAAGGTAAGTATGCGCCGTATCTCTGCGGTGTTGCAGCTGGAAAGCAAGCGTAGCTACGAGCATTTGGACGTTCAACTGGATGGTCAAATTCAGTTTGAAAAGGTAAGTTTTTCCTATGCACAAAGCCAAGTAAACGTGGTAGATAATGCCACGCTGCAGGTAGACCAAGGTCAAATTGTAGGCATCATTGGTGGAACAGGCAGTGGCAAAACAACGTTGCTCAAGTTAATAATGGACTACTATCCCACAAAATCCGGCAAGAGATATTTTGGTGGAATAGATTACGACCAACTAACTCCTCCAACTGTCAGGGATAACATTTCCGTTGCATTGCAAAAACCTATGATTTTTGAAGGCACCATTGCTGACAATATTCGTGTTGGCAACCCTTTAGCAACGGAAGAACAAATAACACAAGCACTGCAAATTGCTCAACTTGGACAGTTTATTGAAGAAAATGCCGATGGCATCAACTACGCAGTAACGCAAGCTGGCACAAATATTTCTGGCGGACAAAAGCAACGTATTTCCATTGCTCGTGCCATTTTGCGTGATGCATCGGTGTATATTTTTGACGACAGCTTTTCTGCACTAGATTACCTTACAGAAAGCAACCTTCGCAAGGCGCTAAACAAGTATTTGCAGGGAAAAACACAAATCATTGTAACTCAACGCGCGGCAACGGCAATGCGTTGTGACAAAGTGTACGTAATGGAAAACGGCAAAATTGTAGGTTGCGGCACGCACAAGCAACTGCTAGAAAGCTGTCAAACGTACAAGGAAATTTATCAAAGTCAGCTAGGGGGTGGTTTGGATGAGTAAAAAATCAAAACCTAGTTATAGCGTTGGCAAAACAGTTGGCAAGCTAATTGCCGACCTCAAGCCTATTGCGTGGGCGCTGTTTATTTGCGCAGTAATTTGTGTTTGTTCGGTACTGTTGACCGTTCAAACGCCGGAAATTATCAACGATATGACCAATATGCTGTACGACTATGGCACAAAGGGTACAACGTTGGATATGGTTCAAATGGGCAAGTGGTGTATTCAATTGCTTGTAATGTACGGCGGGGCGGCAGTTTTGTCTAGTTTGATGGTTGTGCTGATGACCAATATCACTTCTCGCTACTACACCAAGGGTATGCGCGTGCGTATCAGCGAAAAAATCAAAAAGTTGCCCGTTAGCTTTGTGGATAACACACCGAACGGGGAATTACTTTCCCGCATGATGAACGACGTATCCAACATGAGCAACACAATCCACGTAATTATCAACACTTTCGTTGACGGATTTGTGCGCATTGTGCTAATCACCATTTTGATGTACCAAGTCAACTGGGCAATGGCAACTGCGGTTGTGGTGCTTGTTCCGTTGTCGGTAGTTCTTTCGGTGTATATTTCCAACAAGAGTGAAAAAACTTGGCACGAATTTAGAAAGGTAAATGGTCAAATGTATGCCTTTATCGAAGAAGACTACGGCGGATTTGACACAGTCAAGGCATACAACTTGGAAGAAGGACAACGAGAAAAATTTGTAAACATTACCAACGACTTCCGTGGCAAGATGAAAAAAGGCTACATTTTGTCTGGACTAATTCAACCAATCATTGCCCTTACAAACAGCATTGCCTATGTGGCGGTATGTGTAGTTGGCGGGCTTTTGGCAACTCAACCCAACCCCACAGTTAGCGTTGGCGACATTGTAGAAATTGTATTGTTCGCCAAGATGTTTGCTGGTCCATTGGAAAGTATTGCTGGCGGTATGGGCTCCATCCAACATACGTTGGCGTGTGCAAACCGCGTGTACAAGTTGTTGGAAATGCCCGAACTAACACAACAACCAATCGTTCAATTTGGCGGACAAGGGGAAGTGGAGTTTAGGGACGTTTGTTTTTCCTATTCGGCAGATAAACCCCTTATCCAACACCTAAATCTCAAGGTAAAGGCTGGCCAAAAGGTTGCGCTTGTTGGCCCAACAGGTGGCGGAAAAACAACCATTGTCAATCTGCTTATGCGCTTTTACGACGTGGATAGTGGTAGCATTTTGATTGATGGTGTGGATATTTCCACTGTGGATAGAGCCACCGTTAGAGAACAATTTGGTATGGTTTTGCAGGATACTTGGCTATTTAACGGAACAGTTTTTGATAACATTGCTTACGGCACGGAAAACGCTACAATGGAGCAAGTTGAGCAAGCGGCAAAGTATGCTTACGTAGATCACTTTGTAAATAGCCTACCGAACGGCTACAATACAGTTATCAACGAAGAGTCCACCAATATCAGTAGCGGACAAAAACAGCTGTTGACAATAGCACGCAGTTACTTGGCTAACAGAAGGATGTTGATATTGGACGAAGCAACTAGCAACGTAGATACTCGTACTGAAATATTGCTTCAACAAGCAATGGATCGTTTGCTCAAGGGACGTACAAGTTTTGTAATTGCCCATCGTCTTTCTACCATTGTCAATGCCGACGTGATACTAGTTGTAAACAACGGACAGGTAGTGGAACAGGGCACTCACAAGGAGCTTCTTGAAAGAAACGGCTTTTACACAAAGATATACAACAGCCAATACGAACTTCTCAACTAGTTTTTCTTACCCATTGGTTTGCTGACATACTAAACCAATTAAAATATGACACGTAAAGTCATTAAAGAGCATTACTTGTAACATTATACAAAGTCTTCCAATAATTATTAATTGCTTTGAGAAGACAATTAAATGTTTGATTAGAACACAAATAACACAAAAAGGGATTGCAAAATCTAGATGCGATCCCCTTTTTATTTAGTTGTTTATTGGCTAAGTAGCGGTAATTTTCATTTGCAGTTATACTAAAAAAACAATAACAAAAACCACAAATAAATAAAAATCCTTAATGTAATTTTAAGTTTTGTGGTATATACTGTTATCACACAAACAAAAAAGTGTTGTTGGGAACTAAAGGATAACAAACGTTGTTTTGCTTTTGTTTTTCTCTTATATTTATTATTCCCCCTAGAATAATGTACTTCCAGTTTCCTTTACTAACCAACATAAAAAAGCAAAAAGGGTTTGCCCAAGAAGGCAAGCCCTTATCTTTTTGTTTATTCGTTTGTTTCACAGGATTGTTGCATCTGGGCAAAGCTGAAACAACAGCCACAGTAGTGTTGGCGGTAGATATTGTATTTGTCGCACAACTCTATGCTAATGTCGTATCCGTTGCGTTTTTTGAAGTTGTTTGGCAACCATTTTGTGGTTCCCGTTGTCAGCCGCTTGCCTATTTCATTTAGTGTTCTGCTATTTTTGTAGGGGCTTACGGTAAGGGTGGTTGTTACAAACTGGAAGTTGTTTTGTTGTGCATATTGCACACTGCTGCCAATTCGATATTCAAAGCAGATAGTGCATCTTTTGCCCCCTTCTTTTTCCTTTTCGTATCCTTTTGCTGCTTGCAAAAAATCTTGTGGAGCATGGGGTTTTGCTACAACCTTAACAGGTACAACAGGTTGCACTACAAATTGACCGTTGTTTACAATAGCCACCAAGCGATTTATTTCGTCCAATCTTTTTTGCCACTCCTGTTGGTCGGTGATGTTGTCGTTGCTGTAGTACAAGGTAACGTCAAAGGTGTCCACTAGTTGGGTGAGACAATATGATGCGCATCCAGCACAACAAACGTGCAAAAGTAGTGTTGGTTTTTGTCCAGCAAGCGCATTTTTTTGTTTAAGCATTAGCTTGTCATAACATTGAATCATGGCTACATTATACTACATTTTCCTTTTCTTGGCAATGTTTGTTTTGCTGTTAGTCAACAATCAGTTCAACCACAAATTGAAAAAACTCAATTATCTAGTTATTGTTTACTTTTTTGTTTAATGATACAATAGTGTTGTTCTTGCAGGAATCACAAAAAAACAACGAGGTAAACAATATGAACAATCTATCAGTAGGAAAATATATTCAACAACAACGCAAGAGTGTTGGGCTAACTCAACAGCAACTTGCCGACAAACTTAACATCAGTTTTCAAGCAGTATCCAAATGGGAAAATGGCGAAACCTATCCAGACGTAACACTGTTGTTACCCCTTGCGGATATTTTGCAAACAACCACAGACAAAATTCTTAGCGGTGGGGTTTGGACGCTCAATCAACACAAAAGGATAACGTTGCAGGATATCTACGAAGGTATCAATGCTTTTTGCACAATAAAGCGCACGTTACATCAAACAATGTTTTACACAAGCGCAATATCTGGTATAAACAACGCTATGAATTTTGATATGGAAGCTAGCTTATCCACAGAGCAAGGCAAGCAGGTGTTGTATACCGAAGCCATTTTGCAAAGCATAATGAGCGGTTGCTACGTGGAAATAGAAAGACTTGAAGAGTTGATTACCGATTCCAAGCTAGTGGAGCAAATAAACAAGGCTCTCAAAAAATTGTGTTTGGATGCCGCCAGCCAAAACAATTTGACAATAACAAAATAGATTGATAGCGGTAGACTTTTTGCTGTAAAACAGATTATCAAAGTAAAAAACCCTTTTGCAGTTGTTGTGCAGAAGGGTTTTGTTTTTTTATATTTTTTTACGGATACGAAGGGGAATTTTCATCTTGTCGGCAAGCTTTTGGCAAGCATCAATATCTTGTTGACCGATGCTATCCACAACGCTAAATACCACGTTGCCACCACGTTGTTTGCAAAGCTGTGCAAATTCTAACATTGCGTCAAATGCCTTTTCGCCAAATTGACTTTTGCAATGCTGTTGGTATTTCTTTGCCGTGCTGGAGTTAAGTGACACGTTGATCACGTCGCAGCTTGTAACAATCAAATCGGTGATATCTTCATTGTGGATGAGATTTCCTTGTCCGTTAGTGTTGATGCGTGTTGTTTTGTCAATGCAATGTAGGTAACTAGCCACCTCGTCTAGTGCTTCCAAGTTGTAGGTTGGTTCACCAAATCCACAAAATACAATTTCATCTTCGTAGTCGTCCAAGTTTGATGGAAGTTGTTCGATGATGTCGTCGCTAGTTGGTTCTTCGTTTACCCACAAGGTTTTTCCTTCAATGCCGTCTTGTGTGTGACGGATACAAAAGTCACAGTTGTTACTGCAACGGTTTGTCAAGTTGATATAAAGTTTTTTGCCAATGGCATATACGTAGTTATTCATAGTTGTTCTTCCAGTTACAAACCCCTGACTGTTGCAGGGGTTTTGCTTTTTTATTTGTTTAGATATTGTGCAATTTTGGGAAACAAACGCAGGGTGTTTTGAGCTATTTGTTCTTCCATTTGTTTTACGTCCACGCCGTAGATATCCGCCATTTTTTGTACAACAAGTGGGATGTTTAGCGGGGTGTTAACTGTGCCACGTAGTGGAACTGGTGCCATGTAGGGGCTATCTGTTTCGGACAAAATTCTATCCATTGGTATCTCGGCAAGTATTTCTTCCTTGCGAGCATTTTTAAAAGTTATTGCACCACCAAAGGCATAATAGTGTCCTAGTTGCACACCTTGACGCGCCAACTCTGCACTTCCGCTGTAACAATGCCACAACACGCCATTGTTGATGTGCGCTTTTTGTGCACGCAAAATATCCCATGCGTCGCCGTAGGCATCGCGTATGTGAAGGGTAATGGGCAGGTGCAGTTTGTCGGCAATTTCTATTTGCTCGGCAAACACATCTCGTTGTACCTTTCTGTCAGACAGGTCGTAGTAGTAGTCCAAACCAATTTCCCCAACGGCAACAACCTTTGGGTTTTGTGCAAGCTCTACCATTGTTGTGCGGAACTTGTCGTCAAAGTACTTGCTTTCGTGCGGATGCATACCCACAGTTGCAAAAACTTGTGGGTATTTGTTTGCAAGCTCAACGCCATTTAGCATACTTTGGTAGTTGCAACTGTTGTTGATAACAAACTGCACGTTGCGACTAGCTAGTTGCTCAATTATTTTGTCAACGTCCTGGCAAAGCATTTCATCGTCTAGGTGAAGATGGCTATCTATCATCTATCTAACTTCCTTTCCGCTGTCGATATCACTTTCTGGAGTTACAAAAATTACCTTTTTGTCATCTGCGGCGCACAAAATCATACCGTTGGATTCTACGCCGCGAATCTTTGCTGGCTTCAAGTTCTTTACAAGGACAACAGTTTTACCAATCATGTATTCTGGATCGTAGTGTTGAGCAATTCCGCTAACAACTTGACGGATTTCTTCCCCTACTTGAAGCTTGAATACAAGCAATTTGTCGCTCTTTGCTACCTTTTCGCAGCTGATAACCTTTGCTGTGCACAACTTTACCTTGGCAAAGTCGGCAATATCAATTAGGTCTTCTGCTGGAGTAGCTTCCTTGTTGGATTGAGCCGCAGCTTGAGCTTGTTCTTCGGCAATCTTGTCTAGTGCGGCAAGTTCCTTGTTGATGTCAATGCGGTTGAACAAGTTTTCGCCCTTGTTTACAACTGTTCCTTCCTTGATTTGACCAAATGTTGCAAGACTATCGAAGTTTGTTGGAACTTCCAAACCAAGTTTTCCAAAGATAACCTTTGCTGTCTTTGTGATGAAAGGAAGAAGTAGTGTGGCTGAGTAGCGGATGCATTCGCACAAAACGTACATTACTGTAGCAAGGCGTTGCTTGTTACCTTCCTTGTTTAGTGCCCAAGGCATTGTTTCGTCAATGTATTTGTTTGCGCGTTGGATAATCTTGAAGATGTTTGTCAAAGCATCTGGTGCAGAAAGGTCTTCAATGTTTTGGCGAACAACTGGCAAAGTGGACGTGCACAAAGCAATCAATTCCTTATCCAAATCGGTGTAGTCGTTTGGTGCAGGGATTGTTCCGCCAAAGTATTGTGTTACCATTGCGGTAGTACGGCTAACAAGGTTACCAAGGTCGTTAACTAAGTCGCTGTTGGTGCGTGTTAGCAATGCTTCGTTTGTGTAGTTGCCGTCGCTACCAAATGGAATTTCGCGAAGTAGATAGTAACGGATTGGGTCTAGGCCATATCTGTCCACAAGGAAAAATGGATCTACAATGTTACCCTTGGATTTGCTCATTTTGTCGTTGCCAAATAGCAACCAGCCGTGACCGTAAACTTTTTTAGGAAGTGGCAAGTCAAGCGCCATTAGTAGTGCTGGCCAAATGATGGTGTGGAAACGAACAATTTCCTTACCAACCATGTGTAGGTCTGCAGGCCAGTATTTGTCGAAGTTAGCGTGGTCTTCTTGCAAATAGCCAAGGCTTGTGATGTAGTTGGTTAGTGCGTCAATCCACACGTATGCAACGTGCTTTTCGTCAAATGGAAGCTTAACGCCCCAGTTGAAGGTTGTGCGGCTAACACACAAATCTTTTAGGCCGGGCTTGATGAAGTTGTTGATCATTTCGTTCATACGAGATTTTGGAGAAATGAACTCGGGATTTTCTTCGTAGAACTTTACAAGTTTATCTTGATACTTGGATAGACGGAAGAAGTAGCTTTCTTCCTTTGCCATGTGCACTTCTCTGCCGCAGTCTGGACAACGATGGTCCTCTGTTAGTTGGCTTTCGGTAAAGAAAGCTTCGCAAGGTGTGCAGTACCAGCCTTCGTATTCGGACTTGTAGATGTCGCCATTTGCAAGTAGCTTTTCGTATACCTTTTGAACGGTTAGTTCGTGGTAGTCGTCAGTAGTGCGGATAAACTTGTCGTAGCTTATATCCAAAACCTTCCACAACTCAACGATTTGTTTGTATAGTTCGTCAACAAATGCTTGTGGTGTAACGCCCTTTGCTGCCGCCTTTTCTTGAACCTTTTGACCGTGTTCGTCTGTTCCAGTAAGGTAGAATACGTCAAAACCATCCAGGCGCTTGAAGCGTGCAATAGCATCGCAAATGATGGTGGTGTAGCAGTGTCCAAGGTGGAAGTTACCGCTTGAGTAGTAGATAGGTGTAGTGATGTAGTATGGTTTTTTACACATGTTGTGCTCCTTTCAAGGCTAATGGAACCTTGGTTTATATTTGTGGGTGCCTAACTGCAAGCCCACTAACTTTTATTATATCAACTTTGATTTGTTTTGTAAACCTTTTACCAAAGGTAAAAACAGCTTGCGTCCACACGGATGATGAAGGTAAAAAATCTTGTACCATTATGCACCAATATCTTTTCTACAAAGAAGTCTATTTTTAGTAGGTGTTTCAATTCAATAGAAAAGTGTATTACAAAATAGCCTAATTATTTGTTCAAAAGAGAACACTTTGTATTATTGTTCGCCATAGATAAAAATTATATAAAAAATACCCAATATATCCAATTTTTGCCACAATAAAGTTGACAATTGTTTGCAAACGAGAGTAAAATTGTTGCATTATATCATCCAAAGGGAGGAATAATTTATGAAAAAGTTAATGGCGCTTTTGTTGGCAGTTATGATGCTATCAACATGTTTGCTTGTTGCAGCTTGTGGCGGAGCATGCAAAGATGGCCACACAGATGCTAATCATGATGGTGTTTGTGACGAATGTGCAACAGGCGATCTTGAAGTACAACACGAATGGAAATACACTTCAGGAACAAAAACAACATGTACCGAAGCCGGCACCGAAACATACACATGTACAGTATGTTCTGCAACGGATGTTAAAATAACTAAGCCAGCTTATGGTCACACATGGGAGTATCAAGAAACAGTAGAAGCAGATACTGATACAGTTGGTGGCGACGTTTACAAATGCAGCAGATGTAAGCAAGTCGAAACAAGAAATTCTACTCCAGCTTATGGTGAAAACCCAACACTAAATGCTGATGACTACTTTAGACTTCAGTATGTTGTATCAGATAAAGGTGGAGAATTTATTCGTCTAGAAAGTGAACGCAACTATGATGACGTATTTGTGTACAACTTTGCAGCAAGCAAGGAAGAGGAAATTGACGCTCTTTATGCCGATATTTTGGCAAAACTTGATGCAGCAGAAAGATACGACGAATCCAAGCATAGAAACATTCCAACAAAAGACGATAAGGGTAATGACGTTTACGATCACGAAGCAGCTTACTACGTAGCTAACAAAGAAGGTTTTGAGCACGAACTTTACGACCCATACATGGATTATCTCGATTACGTTATAGAGCAATATCAATATGCATATGTATTCTACTGTGTATATGATGATGCCGAATGGGAAGAAAAGTACAACGCTATTTCCGACTACCGTACAGAAATGGTAAAGGACTACTATGCACTGTTCCGCAAGATTCACGAAACGCAATTTAGAGAATTCTTCTTTAGCCCCGAAGAAGGCTGGACAGAAGAAGATATCCAAGTTGCTTTGACAATGTCCGACTCATATGGTAAGGAAGAATATGCTGCTCTCAACAAGCGTGCAGATGAAATTTTGCTCGAGTTCAGAGATATCAAGCACGCAGATACAGATGCAAAGGTTCTTGATTTGTACGAAGAATTTGTTGGCATTAACAACCAAATCGCTGCACTCGCTGGCTATGATAACTATGTTGAGTATGCTTATGAAAATGTATACGAAAGAGAATACAGCCCAGCTGACGTTGAAAGAATGAGAGCTTTTGTTAAGCAATATATTTCTCCTGTATATGGAAAAATCCTAACAAAGTATAAGAGCAGCGGATCCTACAAATTTTTTGGTGTTGCTGATCAATACAAGAGTGCACTATTAGAAGAATCCATTTTCGATTCTCCTCTTACAGCAAATATAGTAGCTGACTACTTGAGCGAACTCAACAGTAAGGCTTTCGACAAGGAAATCAATTTCTACGAAGAAGCAAACAAGTTGTTCAAGAATGGTAACTACTTCACGGGTAAACACCAAGGTGCTTTCAGCTACTACATCCCAGCACAAAATGCAACAATTTTGTTCTTTGGTCCAGGTAGCTACAGTGGTGCATTTACATTTGTTCACGAATTTGGTCACTACTACCAAAACATCTATAATCCAGGACTTTCTCTCAACATGGACCACGACGAAACACAATCTCAAGGTAACGAAATGTTGATGCTAGCTTGGTTGGAAAACTACCTTGACGAAAAATTTGATGATGATCATTTAGATTTGTACACAACAGTAAAATACGACAATCTATTCAACAGCATGGCTATCGTTATGCTTGCTACAGCAGTTGACGAATTTGAGCAAGCTGTTTACACAGGCAGTTGGGGAACAGCGGCTCAATACAGAGAAATTACCAAGGACGAATACGATTCTCTATTCGAAGCTATCATGAAAGATTATGGTATTGCTGGTTCCTTGAACTCTGCTTACTGGCGTTTTGTTGTTATCGAAGCTCCTTGCTACTACATTTCTTACGCAATGAGCGCCCTTCCATCAATGGGTATTTATGTTAAAGCGCAAAAGGACGGATTTGATGCAGCGCTAGATAGTTACCTAAAACTATTTGCATTCAGCGATGAAGAATCTCTTTGCAAAGTTTTGGAAACACAAGATGGCGACGATATCATCGATAAAGAAGTAACCGCAACTTACGAAGAAATCTTGAACTACTGTGGTTTGCAAGGTCCATTCCAAGAACAACTTTACATTGACTTAAAGGACTATCTAGCCAATGAATAGGTTTTAATAAATCTAAAGAGCATAAAACAGACTCTCGTAACGGAGAGTCTGTTTTTTATTGGCTTGTTCGTGTTAAAAAAATGATCGTTACTTGGGCAAAATAATTATTTTAATTGATAAAAAACTGTTGATGGTTATTTGCATAAACAATCAAAGACGCTTTCATATCTCAATCAAACAGACAATAAACTACAATATGAATATAATTTGGACAAGCCTTGTTTGTATTTGCATATTGGTTTTGATTGTAATCAGCCCCAACGGGGTGTTGAGAGTGTTAACGCAAAGCGCTACGCAAGCATTGGAGTATTGCGTGCAGTTGTGTGCAGTTTACTGTGTCTGGATGGGTATCTTGAAGGTGGCGGAACGGTGCGGAATTGTGGATAACTTGGCAAAAAGAATTGGTAAGATAACAAGGTTTTTATTTGGGGATATTTCAACTGCGGCGAGTAAATACACAAGCTTGAACTTGTCCGCCAATTTGCTGGGTGTAGGAAATGCTGCAACCCCATCGGCAATAAGTGCCATCAAGGATATGGAACGGGGGAGCACTCTTTCTCGTGCGGGAGCAATGCTCTTTGTGCTAAACGCCAGCAGTATTCAGCTAATACCTACAACTGTACTAGGGTTGCGTTCCGCATTTGGATCGGCAAACCCATCTTCGGTGATTTTGCCAACATTGATTACAACCGTTGTAAATACTGTTGTTGGCATAATGTTGGTGTGCGTTGCTTATCCTCGCAAGGTGAACAAATGAGTGCGTTTGTTCCGCTTCTTAT
This sequence comes from Clostridia bacterium, assembly GCA_017457305.1. Classification (GTDB taxonomy): domain Bacteria; phylum Bacillota; class Clostridia; order Christensenellales; family CAG-314; genus Fimimonas. The sequence goes on from JAFTHP010000030.1 coordinate 11,415, forward strand.
TGTTGTGCTTGTTGTTTTTGCCATGTTTAAAAGGGTTAACGTGTACAATGCTTTCGTGGATGGAGCAAAACAGTCGGTGCCCCTTTGCGTAAACATTATTCCGTATATCGTAGCAATGTTCTTGCTTGTCAACTTGTTGCAGGCAAGTGGTGTGGGGGATTTTATTGTAAAGTACTTAGCCATCCCCTTTGGATATTTGGGTATTCCGCCACAGTTAGTGCAGCTAATGATACTGCGCCCCTTTTCTGGTAGTGGTAGCTTGGCAATTTTGTCCGACGTGTTGCAACAGTATGGCGCAGATAGCTACGTTGGCCGTGCCGCATCGGTAATCATGGGCAGTTCCGAAACGGTTTTTTATATTTCAGCGGTGTATTTTTCTCAAACCAAGGTAAAAAAGTTGGGTTGGGCAATACCAATTGCCTTATTTTGCAATTTGCTGGGCGGTGTTGTTGCCTGTTTGTTGTGCAGAGTGATGTAGCACAAGGTGGTTTTTGCTACAAAAAAGTGCAAACTGTAACAAATAATAGCAAAAGTGGTCAGCAATGTTGGCGTATCATCTAAGTTAACAAATAATGGCTTGCTATGCAAGCTACAAGTAACGGAGATGTCGCATGAAGAAACTATCTGCCAAGTCAGTCTTGTTGTATATAACCTACACCGCCCTTTGTTTGACAACGGTTGGACTATTTGAGGGGCTTTTGTCCTTTGGTTTGTTTGTTGGAGCTATTTATTGTGTCAATCCAATTGTTGCGGCATTGTTGTATTTGCTAACTTCTTTGTTGGGCGGAGCAAATATACTTGTGCACTCTGCTGTTAGATGTGTCGTTATGCTTGCTTTTTGGGGATTGCACAAAATTATCAAGCGCAAAATCAACAAGGGCTATTTGCTGATTTACCAAATAGTAGCAAATATTTTTTACCTAAGTTATCAGTTTACCAACTATTTTGTGTTTTTTGACAAACTGCTTTTTGTGGCATTGGGCGTAGCATTCGCATATATTTGTTTGTACGTGTTTAGGGCGGTTTTTGTAAGGGGAATTGCCTACAAATTGCAACTAGATGAACAAATTTGCGTTGCGTTGTTTGTTATTGTTGCCAGCTATAGCCTGTCCAAGTTGGACGTGTGGAATCTGTCGTTGTTGTACTTTGTTGCTCCCTTTGCTATATTGTTTTGCATGTCGGCCTTTTCCCACAAGTCGGCGCTAGTTTGTTCCATTTTGGTGGGTATGGGTAACCTGTTGGCTAGCGGTACTACCGATTGCTTGGCTTTTTGCGTACTTTCAGCATTGGCGGCGGTGTGCTTTTGCAATATCAACAGATACGTTTCGGCAGTGGCGGTTGTATTGGTTGACGTGCTTATGTCCTTTTTTATGGATTTGCACGGGCAGTTCAGCACAGTAGCATTTGTTCCCACCGTTGTATCGTGTTTTGTTTTTATTGTCGTGCCTAGTAGTGTGTACAACTATTTGATGGATACAAGTGGCGGTTGTGCCGAAAAGTATCTTGGCAATAGCCTTTCCAAGAAGGTGGGCACTTATTTGTCCAAACAGCTGTATCGCTTGTCCGACGTGTTTTTATCCATGAAAAATGCCTTTTTGTCTCTATCTATGGGGCAAATTTCTGCCGAGCAAGCGCAGCGAACTGTTGCCAAGGAGTGTTCTCAACGAGTATGCAAGGATTGTACGTTGCGCAATAACTGTTGGCGAACTAACCTTGCTCAAACGGAAAAAGGTATGCTCAATTTGGCGGAATGTGCCATCGTCAAGGGCAAGTGCAGCATATTGGATGTTCCCCAATGGTTATCCGTCAAGTGCGATAGGGTTTCGGCAATAATATCGGAAATTAACAGTCAAGCGGAGCAGTACAACCAGTATTTGCAACGAGCGCAAACCGCCGACAGTAGTAAGCTGTTGCTTGGCGAGCAAATGGGCGGAGTATCCAGTTTGTTGCTTAAGCTTGCCACCGAGTGCAAAAACCGTATTAGCTACGATCACAACAAGGAACAGGAACTTGCCGAAAGATTGGTTTTCCACAATATTATGTGCGTTGGTGCCACCGTTGCAAGACAAGGAACAATGCTTACCGTATCCGTTACCGTTGCAAGAAAGGACGTTGACAAGGACGCCATTTGCAAGATAACTTCCGCCTTAGTTAAACAAAATATGATGGTGGAAAAGGTTGAACAAACGGAAAGCTCCACTTGGGTAAACGTACACATGGCTGTACAACCACGCTACAACGTAAGTTTTGGTGTGGCGTCGGTGGCAAAGGACGGCAGTGTAATCTCTGGCGACACGCACACCGCTATCAAAACGGACAATGGCAAGTGTATTGTTGCTTTGTGTGACGGGATGGGCAGCGGAGAGCGTGCCGAAGAAATGTCTGCAACGGCTATCAGTTTGGTGGAAGGTTTTTACCGTGCTGGATTTGATAACGACACAATACTATCCTGCGTCAACAAGCTACTCACTAGTTGCGGTAACGAAGTGTTTTGCGCTGTGGATATTGTTGTGCTAGATATGTACAATGGACTTGCAGACTTTATCAAGTTGGGCGCAAGCATTGGCTTGGTCAAGTGTGGCGATACAACGCAAATTGTGTCGGGTAGTAGCCTTCCACTAGGGGTACTGGACGAGATGAGCCCAGCAATCACCAAGAAGGCCCTTGGCCAAGGGGATATTGTTGTTTTATTGTCCGATGGAATAGTGGATTGCTTCAACGACACAAACAGGGTTGCCGAAGTATTTGTTGAGTATTGCAATGCCACTCCACAAAGTATAGCGCAGGCAATGCTTGCCAAGGCTATGAAAAACAGCAAAAACAAGCCCACTGACGACATGACTGTTGTGGTTGCCAAGCTTGTATAAATATAAACATATGGGGGATTTTTGTGTACGTATTGGATAATTCTGTTGTGGTAGGGGATAACGTTACTATCGAGCCTTTTGCTGTTATCAAGGGAAACAGCGTGATAGGCGATAACACAGTAATTGAAAGCTTCAGTTATATTGTCAACTCTACCATAGGCAGCAATTGCAGGGTAAAATCTTCGCGCATTGTAGATAGCGTGGTAGGAAATAATACTTCCGTTGGTCCCAACGCACATTTGCGCGATGGCGCCGTGGTGGAAGATAATTGTCGCATCGGCAACTTTGTGGAAATTAAAAATTCCACGTTACATAGTGGGGTAAAGGCAAGCCATCTAGCTTATGTTGGCGATGCCATCGTGGGGCAAAAAACAAACATTGGTTGCGGTGTAATTTTTGTCAACTACAACGGCAAACAGAAAAGTCGCACTGTTGTTGGTAGCAACTGTTTTATTGGTTGCAATACCAATCTTGTTGCGCCTGTTACGGTGGGGGATAACTGCTACATTGCTTGCGGTACCACGGTAGACAAGGATATTTGTAGTGGCGCTTTTGGCATAGGCCGAAGTTATCTTGTTGTCAAGGAAGGGCGTGCAGAAAAGTATTTAAGAAAATAAGATTTTCTCAAACTAATGCTTTTGAACAACAAACGTGTTGTTCGCGAGCATTTTTTATTGCAGAAGCGTTAATGGTGAGATTTTGCATGTGTCAAAAAGATAACAAAGTTTAACGGCATCATCCACTATCTGTATGTATAAAAAATGATATTGACTTGTTGTTGTGTAAATGTTATAATTATCCACAGAAAACAACAACGACTAGTCGTTGTGCGTTTTTATGTACTACAAAAAAGGAAGGCAATATTTATGAAAAAGTTAGTGGCATTTTTACTTGCTTTAGTATTGATTTTCTCATTGTGTTTGGTTGCCTGCGAAAAACCAGACAATGATGGGGACGTTCCTGGTGGAAATCCTGATGATATTCCAGGTGAAAACCCCGGCGAAACTCCTGGAGGTGGCGATGATAATCCAGGGGAGGACAAACCTTCTGGAGGAACAACAACGCCTAATGAATTTGATATTGATATGAATATTGGTGTTAATCAAGGCGAATTTGAGTCCTTTGAAAAAGACGTTGGCGCTAACGAAAGACAACTTCGTATCTTTTGGAGAGAAGCTGAGCACGATTATAGCGACAACGATATTTGGCTGTGGTTGCCAAATGCCGCAGGTCAATTGTATCCATTTATTCCTTGCTCCTATGGTGGTGTCGTTGTAGTTAATGTTCCTGCAGGCACAAGCGAAGTTGGCTTTATTATCAGAGCCAACGCAACCATTCACGAGGGAACAACTTGGACGGACGCTACAAAGGTATATGATGGAGACAGATTTGTCATTTTGTCTGGCGACATTACTGACGTTTATCTAACAGGAAAGAATCCTTATCAATTTACTAGTGAAGATGGAGGAAAAACATTGCAAATCATCCGCGAAGTTACAAAGATGTCCATCACAACACTTTCTTCCATTACATACAAGGTTATTCCTACAACAACCATTGAAACATTGGAAGATATTACAGTTACTTGTGATGGCAATCCGGTCAAAATCAAGTCAATTAGTTCATTGGGAAACAAAGCTTCAACGGGAACAATTGTTTTGGAAGAAGAAATTGACTTGTCCAAGACGTATCAAGTTACAATCAAAGGTTTTAATTGTATCAACGCATTCCCATTGGAAGTTTTTGACACGGCAGAATTTGTTTCAAATTACACATACGACGGAAATGATCTTGGCGCAGTGGTAGACGCAACAGGCACAACCTTTAAGCTTTGGGCACCAACAGCAAGCAAAGTTGTTCTCAACCTGTTCCCAAGAGGAAACGATTGCAACGCAACATCCAACGTAGAAATGGTTCTTGGCGAAAAGGGCGTTTGGTCCTACCGTGCAGAAGGCGTTGGTCACGGAACATACTACACATATTCTGTTACAACTTGTAACGGCGAACAAGAAGCTGTTGACCCATATGCACGTGCAGCTGGTGTAAACGGCGAACGTGGTATGGTTGTAGATTTGGCACAAACCAATCCAGATGGTTTTGCACAAGAAACCTACTTAAATGGCCTTACTAACTACGGTGAAGCTGTTTTGTGGGAAGTTCACGTGCGCGATTTCTCCAATATGCTCACTCAATCACAATACAAGGGCAAGTACCTTGCATTTACCGAAACAGGCCTAACAAACAGCAGTGGATTGCCAGCAGGTGTAGACTACATCAAGGCTCTTGGAGCAACACACATCCATTTGTTGCCAGTTTACGACTACAAGACAGTAGACGAAGCTAATCTTGATACCCCACAATTTAACTGGGGCTACGATCCTCAAAACTACAACGTTCCCGAAGGTAGCTACAGTACCGATCCTTATAACGGCGAAGTTCGTATAAAGGAATTTAAGCAAATGGTACAAGCTTTGCACGCACAAGGTCTTGGCGTAGTTATGGACGTTGTTTACAACCACACAGCTGATGGCAACAGCAACCTTAACAAAGTTGTTCCTTACTACTACTATCGTTACAACCCAGATGGAAGCAACAGTAGTGGATCTGGTTGCGGAAACGACACAGCAAGCGAACGCGCAATGTATCGCAAGTACATGGTAGATAGCGTATCCTACTGGATGAGCGAATACAAGCTTGATGGTTTCCGTTTTGACCTAATGGGCTTGCACGATCTTAAAACAATGCAAGAAATTGAAAAAGCTGTTCACGCACTCAATCCAAATGCTATTATCTACGGCGAAGCTTGGACAATGACAACAGCTACAAGCGCACAACTTGCAACACAACCAAATATCAAAAAGATTACAGTTAGCGATGGTGCTGCAGGTGGTATTGCCGTATTTAACGATGCAATCCGCGATGGTTTGAAGGGTAGTGTATTTACAGCAACCGAAGGCGGCTACATCAACGGAAAGGTTAATTTCGACACTTACCGCAACGTTAGATTTGGTGTTTCTGGCGGAACGCAAGCTGGTTGCAACTATACAGTTAACAACTTCAACGTTATCAACTATATGTCTGCACACGACAACCACTCCTTGTGGGATAAGATTACAATCACAACACCAAATGCTACAGTGGAAGAACGCATGGCAATGAACCGCATGGGTGCAGCAATTGTGATGGCAAGCAAGGGAACTCCATTTATGCAAGCCGGCGAAGAAATGCTACGCACCAAGCCAAATGAAGAAGTAGAACACGGCTTTGACCACAACAGCTACAAGTCCAATGACCAAGTTAACAACATCAAGTGGGACGCATTGACACCAGATAGCAACGAATATGCTATGATGCAGTACTATGCAGGCTTGATCCAAATGCGCAAGGCTGTTTCCGAAATTACCGACCTTACAAGCATATACTCCTTCCCACAAGTAGAAGGGGATTACCTTGTTTGTCAACTTGCTTCACAAGGCAGTGTGAAACTTGTTATGGTAGCAAATCCACACTCAACTCCATTTGAGTATACCCTTCCAGCAGGAGAGTGGTCACTACTTGTAAACGGAACACAAGCAGGTGCAACAGAAATTTCCAGCCACAGCGGAACAATCACAGTTGATGCTTGCAGCACATTTATTCTTATCAAAAAGTAATAAATAGTTACCATTTATCAATACACTCCAAGTTAATTCTTGGGGTGTATTTTTTTTGAAGACAACCAGTCAAGACAATAAACAAGAATATGATTGAGAACCTATTTGTCAAAAGTGTCTAGCGCGTTTCGTTATTTGGGTGGTTATTTTGAGGCATCTACTGTGATTAAAGCAAAAGTTTCAAAAAAAATAACAAAAATATAGCAAAAAATAGTCAAAAATTGCAAAATTGGGTATTGACATTGCCCTTTTGTGGTGGTATACTATCTATGGTTTATATAAGTTTGATGTTTATGGTTCAAACGTTTCTACCAACAACCTAATAGTTGACTATAAACTCCCTCCATAAAACATTGATTTGTACCGAATCAAACTCCTAAAAAAAGAGAAAGGCACTCCACAGCCTTTCTCTTTTGTTTTTAGTTGATTTTTACAGCAGATAACAATATCTGCGCGTATTGATAAATGATTTATTGGTGCTTGGAGATGTACTATCTTTATATAGTTATGAGTGATTATGCGTTGCCTGTTGCGGCTTGGTGTAATCACTTTTTTTGTTGTTTCGCGCTTCCAAAAAGAATTTGTTTTATATTGTTGTAATACAGCAAAGCAGGTTGCTTTTTTGTATGGCGGCAAAGTCAAAACAAGGTAATGTTGCTTTGTTGAAAAAAAGACAAATTTGTCGAAATTTAAAAGAAATCAAATAAATTAATTTTTCTCTTTTGCCAAGATCCTTATTTGTGTCATAATAACAATGATATAACATAATTGACACTTATTTTTCTGTGAAACATCTAGTTTTGTACCTAGCGGATTTTTATAACAAATTTATTGCAAGGCTTTTCTAAATTATGCGTTTTCTCCCTTATTTTGGTCACTAACGGCATTAAATTGACTTGGTTGCAGGGGATAAATTATCAGTTTTTGTGGATAACTTTTTCTGTGAAACTTTGTTTTTCAGTGGTGATTTTTTGCAAGTTATGTTAGACCAACCACTATGACCAACATACTATATCTTGTGGTAAAAGTAAAAAAATACCACAATATATTGTGTTTTTAGTGCATTTTTTGCCTTGACAACCACTAAATATAGGTATACAATAGGTGGGCACCGTTTGGCAGGGTTACTAAAGTAACACTAGTCAAGCACAGGAGGAAATTATGTATCAAGTAAAAAAACGTGACGGAAAAGTAGTAGATTTTGATCTATCTAAGATTTGTGTTGCTATCCAAGCAGCATTTGACGCAAAGCAACAACCTTCCAACAAGGATATCATCGAATTGTTGGCACTAAAGGTTACTGCTGACTTTTCTGGCAAAATTAAGGACGGTATTGTTTCTGTAGAAGATATCCAAGACAGTGTAGAAACAGTACTTATCCAAGCCGGCTACACCGATGTTGCCAAGGCTTACATTTTGTACCGCAAACAACACGAAAACGTTCGTAAAGCGGGCGAAACACTTGTGGACTACAAGTCTCTTGTGGACAACTATCTAAATATTTCCGACTGGCGCGTAAAGGAAAACTCCACAGTCACCTACTCTGTAGGCGGACTCATTTTGTCCAACAGTGGAGCAATCACAGCTAACTACTGGCTTAGCGAAGTATACGATGAAGAAATTGCCGAAGCTCACCGCAGTGCAGCAATGCACTTGCACGACCTAAGCATGCTCACAGGTTACTGTGCAGGTTGGTCGCTAAAGCAACTTATCCAATGCGGACTTGGTGGTGTAACAGGCAAGATTACGTCTGCTCCAGCAAAGCACCTTGCAACACTTTGTAACCAAATGGTTAACTTCCTTGGTATCATGCAAAACGAGTGGGCCGGCGCACAAGCATTTAGCTCCTTCGACACATACCTTGCTCCATTTGTAAAGGCAGACAACTTGTCCTACGAACAAGTAAAGAAGTGCATTGAATCCTTCGTTTACGGTGTAAACACACCAAGCCGTTGGGGTACACAAGCTCCATTTAGCAATATCACATTGGACTGGACCGTTCCAGCCGACCTAGCGGATATGCCATGTATCATTGGTGGCAAGGAAATGGACTTCTGCTACAAAGATTGCAAAAAGGAAATGGATATGGTAAACAAGGCGTTTATCGAAACTATGATTGACGGCGACTACAACGGTCGTGGATTCCAATATCCAATCCCAACCTACTCCATCACAAGAGATTTCGACTGGTCAGAAACAGAAAACAACAAGTTGTTGTTCGAAATGACCGCTAAGTACGGCACACCATACTTCTCCAACTACATCAACAGCGACATGGAACCAAGCGACGTTCGTAGTATGTGTTGTCGTTTGCGTTTGGACCTTCGTGAACTACGCAAAAAATCTGGTGGATTCTTCGGTAGCGGTGAAAGTACCGGTTCTATTGGCGTTGTAACACTCAACATGCCACGTATTGGATATCTTGCCAAGGACGAAGCAGATTTCTACGCAAGACTAGACAAACTAATGGATATTGCTGCACGCTCCCTTAAAATTAAGCGTACAACAATCAGCAAGTTGATGGATGCAGGTTTGTATCCCTACACAAAGCGTTACTTGGGCTCTTTCGACAACCACTTCTCCACAATTGGTCTAGTTGGTATGAACGAAGCTTGTCTCAACGCTAAGTGGCTAAACTGTGATATGACCGACGAACGCGCTCAACAGTTCACAAAAGACGTTCTCAACCACATGAGAGAAAGACTCTCCGATTATCAAGTTAAGTATGGCGATTTGTACAACTTGGAAGCAACCCCAGCCGAAAGCACAAGCTACCGTTTGGCTAAGCACGACCAAAAGCTGTATCCAGATATGATCTTTGCTAGCAAGGCTGGCGAAACACCATACTACACAAACAGCAGTAACCTTCCAGTTAGCTACACATCCGATATCTTCGACGCATTGGATATTCAAGATGAACTTCAAACGTTGTACACATCCGGTACAGTATTCCACGCATTCCTAGGCGAACGTTTGCCAACATGGAAAGCAGCAATGAAGCTTGTAAGAACCATTGCCGAAAACTACCGTCTTCCATACTACTCAATGTCCCCAACATACTCCATTTGTCCAGAACACGGATATATTTCTGGCGAAGTATATGTTTGTCCACATTGCGAAAAGAGAACGGAAGTTTACAGCCGTATCACAGGCTACTACCGCCCTGTTCAAAACTGGAACGATGGCAAGATGCAAGAGTGGAAGGAACGTAAGGTTTACGATCCCGATACAAGCGTTTTGGTTCGCCAAGGTGTAAGACAACCAGAAGAAGAGGATGAACAAGAACAAAATTGCGGATTGGAACTTCCAACTCCAGCATTGTTTGTTCAAGAACATTGCCCTAACTGCAAGATGGCGGAAATCATGTTGCAAAAACTTGGTTTCAAGTACACCGAAATTGATGCCGTTGCAAGTGCGGAACTTACCAAGCAACTTGGTATCAAACTAACACCAACACTTGTAGTTAAGGATGGCGACAGCTTTATGCTTGTGGAAAATGCAGCAAACATCCGCAAGTATGTGGAAATTAAAAAATAGTAAATAAGAGGCAAAAATGTACGATATTATTGTAATTGGTGGCGGCCCTGCTGGGTTAACAGCGGCATTGTATGCTGTCCGCGCCGGCAAGAGCGTAATGGTGTTGGAGCAAAACTCCTTCGGCGGACAAATTGCCACTTCCCCAAGGGTGGAAAACTATCCATCCATTGCAGAAATAAGCGGAGCACAGCTTGCCAATGATATGTTCGAGCAAGCGGTGTCCCACGGTGTGGAATTTGATATGGGTTGTGCAACTGTTGCAAAAAACGGCCAACTATTTGACGTAGCAACAGAGTACAACAATTATCAGTCAAAGGCGGTAATACTGGCAACTGGTGTATCACACAAGCATTTGGGTATCGATTCGGAACAACAGTTTGCAGGCAAAGGCATTTGCTACTGCGCTGTGTGCGATGGTGCATTTTTCCGCGATAAGGAAGTTTGCGTTGTGGGGGATGGTAATTCAGCCGCACAATACGCACTCTACTTGCAGGATATTTGTTCCAGCGTAACACTGCTAACATTGTTTGACAAATTGTTCTGCGACAAGGAACTTACCACACGCATTGTCAACTCCGACAAGATTCAATGGATACAAAACGTTTCCGTTACCGAGTTTGTGGGGGAAGAGCAACTGACCGCAGTAGTGTACAAGGATAGCGATGGAGCAATCACTTATCACGATACCGATGGAGTATTCATTGCCATTGGGCAACAACCACATAACCAACCATTTGAACATCTTGTTCAATTGGACGATAAGGGTTTTATCGTTGCTGGTGACGATTGCAAAACATCCTGCCCAGGCATTTTTGTTGCTGGCGACTGTCGCACAAAGCTTGTTCGTCAATGTACAACAGCCGTAGGGGACGGAGCAACCGCAGCATTTGTTGCTTGTCAGTATGTAGACAAACTTAACTAAACATTACAAAAAGAGCACAAAACAAATTGTGCTCTTCTTTTAACAAAAAAGTATCGAGTGTTCTAATAAAACTCAGTTTCGTTATGAACACTTGATATGGTCTGAGTGACAAGACTTGAACTTGCAGTCTCTACCACCCCAAGGGCGACTTGAACATTTTTCTGGTCATTTTATCTTTTTTCAGACCTTTCCGCTACGGCAAAAATGACCTTTCTCGCTCTCGTGGCATCTTGTCTCCGTGTACTTCGGATCTGTTTATGGTCAAAGATGTGGTCAAATCCGAATATCGAATGATTGATATGTGGTCATCAGTTTTGGGAGGGTAGAAGCACTCAAAAAATACTTCGCTGGAAGAGAAGAAACACACTAACCGCTACATGTGGTCAACCATCTGAAAAGAGATGATAACTATGTGGTCAGAAAAATCAAGCAGCAGATAGCAGAGAAGCGCTTCGTCTTCCTTCTGCAGGTGTTGTATTGTAACTTAGAATCGCATCTTTGTCAAGGCCAATACGAAATAAAATCAGCACTCAAAATTTGATACGCAGTAAGCAAAGAAAAGGCGGTGGAGATTTCCGTTGCCACTATGTTTACAGAATATTGTTGAAATCTGTGGATTTTTGTGGTATAATTTCATTGAAATCCTTGTAACTGATAGAGACACAATCAAAGGTTTTGATGCATGTACTTCTAATGATGATTAAAGTGTAAATATTTCCTCCATACTAAACATATTCTGTTATGATGTGGAATGGAGGAAGAAATGGAGAAAAACATTGTGAAAATAACAAAATTGACTGTAAGAAAATTGCATGGACACACAGATTATAATGTGGAATTTAATGATGATATCACCTTCCTTTATGGTGATAACGGATGCGGAAAAACAACTATTTTGAACATTATAACGTATGTTATAACAGGCAAAATATATGAACTGTTCCAATATAAGTTTGATAGAATTATCTTAAGCTATGTTTCTACTAAAACGCAAAAATCAGATAAAATAATGGTCTCTTTAGACGAAGGCATGATGACATTATCTTTTGGTGGAGAACAGGTACGAATAGATTCGCAACGCTTTGAGTATATGAATAGGAACTCTGATGAACCTGAAGAGGTAGAGCGCTTTTATTTCTCTAAATATCCTGTTTTAAAGAACATCCGAGAAGTCTTTAACTATATCTATCTCCCATTGAATAGAAACGGAAATGTATTGATTGATTATCATTACAACATGAGAAGTAGAAAGATCATTCAGTCTCGGTATTCATCGAGAAACAGAATGGGAAATAATATTGATTATACTCTTTTTGATGTTGAATCATTAATATCACAAGTTTATAACAAAGTTAATTTCTCTTTGAATAAAATAAGTGAGCATTTTACAGATGAAATGTTGAGTGCATTTTTGGATGTTGATAATATATCTAACATGCCATTAATAATTGAGTATATGAATAGTCTCAACGACACGAAAATCAATAAAATTCAAAGAGACTATACAAATGTTGTTAAGACTGTTCTCAAATATGATTCTGAGATGGAAGCCAAAATTAATACTTTTTTTGAGTCCCTAAAGGAAGAGATAAGTAATGTGAAAAAATTAAACAATGGTCAGGTAACAATCGATCTATTGTTTAAATTATCCGAATTAACAAAAATAACAAATATTATTTCTAAAGCAGAAAAGATCGAACAAACCAAGAAAAAGGTAAGGCAACCAATAGAGGATTTCTTAAGCACGGTTAACAGCTATATACAAAGCAATAATGGTGAAAAACAGGTTGGCATAGATAGTGATGGAACTATCTATTTGAAAACAAATCAGGGAAATAAAGTTAATATTCAGAATTTGTCATCTGGAGAAAAACAGATAGTAACCTTCTTTGCATATTTGATTTTTGGTTTGCAAACATCAAATCAAAGCATATTTATTGTTGATGAACCAGAGTTGTCGCTACACTTGAATTGGCAGCGAAAGTTTGTAGATTCGATTTTGTCTATAAACGATAATGTACAGTTGATATTTGCCACTCACGCTCCCGAAATGATTGGAAGACATCGCGATAAAGCTGTAAAACTCATTCCCCACTCTTAAGGAGATGACGACGTGCAAAATGAATTTGATTTAAATTACTCTAACGATGCCTTATTAACAAGAGTTATTTTCTTGGCTTCTCAAAACGATTTGAATATTTTCGTTGAAGATACTAACAAAGAGTATGAATACGAAGAAATATTCGAGAGATTGTTCTCTGAGGATCTAAAAATTAATTGCATTTTCCCAACTGGTGGTAAGCCGTTTCTTGAAGAAGCATTCACATTGTTTGGAAATTCTTGTGATTATGGTAAGACATTTTTTATTGCGGACGGTGATTTTGACGAAGCGCTTGGAAGAGAAATGATTGTAGCGGATAATTTCGTGTATTTAAAACGTTATAATATAGAGAGTTATTTGCTACATAAAGATGCTATTATTCGATATATGCGGCCAAAACTTCGTAAAACCTTTGATGTTGCGGAGAGCATTTTGAAATATGATGAGTGGTATAACACGGTAGCCCCTTTTTTGAAAAAATTATTTACATTGCATTTCGTTGTCCAAAAATATTGCTATGGAACAGAAAATGTAGGTAGAGGATATGCTCGTTTTTTAAAATCAAATGGCTTTCCGAAGGAAACTGAATACGACAAGTATAGGGCGGAAATTTTAGCACTAATTCCAGATCTTGATAGCAAATTAGATGAAGCTACGGTAAATCTTGAGCATATTTATGGAGATGAAGGCGTAAATTTTGTGTGTGGAAAATGCTATATTGGAAGTTTAAAACTATATTTGAACACCTTTGTAAAGAAAGGCATTGGGGAAGATGACATAAAAGCAGTTTTGGTATCCAATTTTGATGTGAGTGCATTAAAATACGTATTGGACAAGTTGTGTCAATATATGATTGCATAATATTCAAGGCGGTAATCGTAGCTTGCAATTGCCGCCTTAAAACCATCAAAAGGCAGCCGAAATTGAAACAAAAATCTCCGCAAGTGGTCAAACATGTGGTCAAAGGAGAAAAATGGGCTTGTTCAACCCTTGAAGCAGGGAAGAACAAGCCCGTTATGTTTGTTGCGAAAACGCGAGATTTCTAGAGATTATGCGAGGAAATAAAAGAAAATCGGAGGTTCGGTTGAACCTCCGATTTTGGTCTGAGTGATAATACTTGAACTTGTGGCCTCTACCACCCCAAACAGATTCTTTCTGTAAGTATATACTGTATTACCAATAGCAAAGCCAATTATTTCTTGGCTATTGTACAAACAATACTATATGGAAATTGATTCATCTACATCATAATCACAAATGGTGGTTTTGTAAATAAACAACAGAAAAAGGGCAAGTCGTTTGACTTGCTCTCTATTTATAAATCGTCGATTATTAAAGTAGTAAATTATCTTGAACATTATGAAACATAGTCACGATAAGATGTCTCTACGAATAGGACTTTATTGTATTTAGGAGAATATAACACGGGCATTTTTATTCCTATAAGAAGATCAAAATAACGCGTGCGTCTTATTGGAAATCTTGTTCTGTTTTCAGATGGTGATTGAATCGTCTTTTTTCCTTTCTTATAAATTATGGTCATACTAAAACTTCTATTGTTAAGTAGGCCAGGCAATCTTTCAACAATGCCTTCAGTAAGTATAGCATCTTGTTTCCACTCTTCAATTTTCTTTTTATGGTATTTGTTGGTTACAACAATATATATTAGAAAGCCCGCGAAACTTATGCACATAATGAGAAAAAAGAAGAAAACAATGGTAAAACTTTCTTTAGAAAACTTGTCATACATACCGATGATACAAAACACGGCTACGCATAATGCTGCTACCAGTATTGATAATATTATAATGCTTTTCTTAGAAAAAAATTTACCATATTCAAAAGATCCTTTAATTTTAAATTTTGTTTTATCCATACCGATCCCCAAATAAAAGCATTGTTGATTTATCTAACAAACTCTACAACCCAACACATCTACATCATAATCTCAAATGATGGTTTTGTCAATATGGTGGTGGGCATAAAAAAAGAAGAAACCAAGTGTGGCTTCTTCTTTTCCTAGGTGAGATTACAGTATTTTGTCCTTTGCAATTCTTTTCTTTGCAAGTTTTTCAATTCTTTCGTTGTTTTTGCCAGCAAGTTGCATTGCTTCAATGTCCATAAGTACAAATTTGGGCTTGTTGTTTTTGAAAATTACAATACAACCTTCTCTTTCCGTTTGTTTTACCACCTTGGAAAAGTTTTGGTTTGCCTCGGTCATAGATACAATTTGTTCGCTGTTAATAAGCATATTTTTTCTCCCGTAGTTTAGTCAAAAATGATTATTTAGGCGCGACAAAAAGAGACAACGTTCCCCCATCGTCGTGCAAACAGTACTATAGCACATTTTGAAACAAATTTCAATAGGTATTTCAAATAAAAAACAACATTTTTTGAGCTTTTTTGCATTTTTTGTATTGTTTGACAAAACAACTGCGTTATGTGGCACAAAAGGGCAATGGCGTCAATGGATTTACGCTTTCGTTGCCAGGTTCAAGGTGGTAGACATATAGATAACGCAAAAAAAACACAAAAATTCTGCAATAATTTTTCCCACACCAATTGAACAAAATATAAGTATGTGCTAAAATACAACCACAACAATCCAGTAGGAGAACTATATATTATGGATCAATTTGTAGTAAACATTATTCACAGACCTGAGCTTTCGCCAGAGTACGCCGAAAGGGCTCTTGGCAAGGGCGCTAACGTTCAAGATGAATCTTTGCAAATATTTTTGTTTCAACAAGAGTGTGCACACAAGTACGGACTAAAAACCACCATCCAAATTACCTACGCATCGCTGTTTTCGCAGGAAATAGTGGATTTGGCAAAGGAGCACAATCGCATTTACGGCGACGAAATTGGGCTTTCCTTGCTAGGACTACCTTGCAAACAGTTCAAGGCAAAGTACCAAACGGAAGACTTTTGCATTTGGATGTTTGATGACGACACCAAGCGCGCCATCGTGGATGACGTTTTTGGTTTGTTCTACGAAAAGTTTGGCTTTTACCCACAATCTACGGGCAGTTACTTTTTGGATGCTTACACAATTAACTACATCAAGCAAAAATACCCCTCCGTTAAGTGCGCAGTTGCTACCTGTTGGGAAGAAGGTCCAAAGGCTTTCCACACCTGCAACAACAGCTGGTACACCTTTATGGATGGCGGTCCATGGAACCCTTGGATTCCTAGCAAGGTAAACAGCCATTGTCCTGCAAGCAGCTCCGATGACGACAGCGGTATTGTGGCAATCCCACACCTATCTCGTGACTTGATGGCGTGTTTCGATGGCAACGGAAGCAACTTTGGAACACACCCACAAAACGTGTTGCGCGGAATGATCTACTATGACGACAACGGAAGTATGGAATACCCCTACTTGTACAACCTTGTGGACCAATACCGCCATCTTGGCAAGTACAACGATGGCTACAGCTACAATATGATGTTCGTTGGCCCAGGTTGGCTCAACAAGCGTGGTCGTTGGGAAGCTCCCTATGAGCTACTAGCCAAAAGTTACGACGATGGCATGAAGTACTACGGCAAACTCAAATCCCAAGGCAAGCTTGTGGATATGACCATGGCGGAATTTGCCGATTTCTACCGCGAAAAGCACCCCGACTACAACCGTGCAGAGTGCGCATTGTGGAAGGACATTTTGTACGGCAGTAACAAACAATACTTTTGGTATGCCGATCCATATCGCAGATGTTGCTTGGACTTCAACCAAGGGGGCGCGATGATTGACTTGCGTCCATACGTTGCGCGCATTGAACAAAAAACGGGTATTGGATCACAAAACGTGTACGATGCTTCCTACCCTTATCTAATTCAAATCAACTACCGTGCAGGATTTTTCACACACTACGCAGGCGCAGGAACAATAAAGTCTTGCAAGGTAAGCTATCGTGGGGAAGAAACTGACCTTTGCTTGCTTCGCACACTTGCCAAGTACGAAAAGGTGGATGGTGGCGTTCAAATAACCACCAATCCAGTAACAGTAACGCTAGCAGGCAAGGATATTACAATTCAATCCATCTTTACATTTGAAGAAGGTAGCGGAAAGCTTACAACCGAACGAAAGCTTCTAACAGATATGTGTGGCGAAGAAGTAACCTTTACCGAGTACTTCACTGGTGGCTTTGGCACAACCGAGTATCAAGCGGATATGACCAACATCACACTTGGCGTAGACCAACAAAGAATGCAATTTAGCTATCACGGCCGCAAAATTACAAGTCAAGGCAAGGTGGCGTTTGTAACTATTCCAGAGGTTTGCACAACCGTTCAAATGGGTGGCGATGCCGACACCTTGCAAGTGGAAGAAGGTATTGCATTTTCACCAGTTTACCACATCAGGCTAACCAAATCGTTAACAGAAGGAGGAGTAAAAACATGGCTCAATCTACTAAAGGCAAACTAAACTTTCGTTGTCCTAGTTGCTTTATGAGAGATATTGATATAGATATGTTTTTCGACGAAGACAAAAAGGAATACTACTGTTTGCGTTGTGGTTTTCACGGAACAGAAACCGACGTTTTGCGTCTAAACGAACAAGCAAAGTACCGTTACAAGAGTATGAAAATGCGCGTTGTAGATTTTGGCGAAGATAACCAACCACTACAAATGCAACCACACAAAAGGGGAGAACAATAACCATGATTTTGGGAATTGATGCTTCTACCTACCTTGAAGTGCTAGATCACGGTGGAAAGTACTATGTGGCAGGTAAGGCGGTTGAACCGCTTAACTTGTTGCGTTCAAACGGCGTAGAGTACATGAGAATCCGCTTGTGGAACAATCCGTACGACGAACAGGGTAACAGTTATTTGGGTGGCAGTTGCGACATCAATAACTTTATCAACTTGGCAAAGCTTGCCCAAAGCAAGGGTTACAAAATTTTGTTGGACTTCCATTACTCCGACTTTTGGGTAGATCCAGCAAAGCAGTGCTTGCCCAAGGCTTGGCGCGGTTTTTCCGTTGAACAACTAGAGCAAGCGGTGTACGATTTTACCAAAAGCACTTTGCTTACTGCCCAATCTAACGGCATAGATATTGCCATGGTGCAGGTGGGTAACGAAATCACCAATGGTATGCTTTGGCCAGCAGGATTGCTCCGTGGTGGTCATGGTGGTGTTAGGGAAAATTATCCCAACTTTATCAGTTTTGTCAAAGCAGGCATTGCTGCTTGCAGAGAGATTTATCCTTTCGCCAAAATTGTGCTACACTTGGAGCGCAGTTACGACCAAGATGTCTACAATGAATTTTTTGGTCAAATGCAACTGGCAAATGTTGACTACGATATTATCGGCATGAGCTACTACCCCTATTGGCATGGCACCTTCGATATGTTCTTTGCTAACGTAAACAACTGCAAAAAGTTTGGCAAGCAAATAATGGCAGTGGAGTTTGGCTATAGCTACACGCCAGAAGGGCATGTTATCCAAAAGGATGGACAGCAAATTAGGGTTGCTATCGACAACGAGATGGTGGACGAGTACGGCGTTGTGGAGCAGTATCCAATCACAAAGCAAGGTCAGGCGCAGTTTATCCGTGATTTTCTTGCTCGCGCTCAAGCGGAAGGGTTAGATGGTGTATTCTACTGGGAGCCATTGTGGCTTGCTGGCGAAGGAATTTGCTGGTCTACACCAACAGCACAAGTATACATCGGCGAAGAAGGAAAACCCACCGCAAATGAAGTAGCAAATCGCTGTTTGTTCGATTACCAAGGCAACGCCTTGCCTTCGCTGGAAGCATTTTCGCTATCCAATAAACAACCAAAGTAAATTTTTGTTCTTGTAAAACAAGCATTAGCGCGCTTGTTACAAGGTCAAATGTAGCAAGTTAATTTTTCATATAAAAAGCCCACAATATTTTACTTTTTGTAAAGTATGGTGGGCTATTTTTTGCTTTTTCATTGGAGGGCAGATTGGAGCAGGAAAAATCTACCTTTGTTTTTATCCTTTATTCGACTGTTGAGAGTGTGTGTTTTGTGCTGTTTTGGCTTAATTAACGCAGAATTTTGGTAAAACAAGAGCCAAAATGTCGTCTTTTGTAAAAAACAACCGATTTGCAAGTTGTCACTGTGTGGTAGACAAAACTCCCTTCGGCTTTTAATAATGTTTAATTCTGAAATATTTATATTTATATACAAATAAAAAGTGAACCGCGACTTTAATATATCATTATTACAAAAGGATGTTGACAATATTGCTGTAAAAGTGTAAACTATCAGATGGTGTTGGGGATAATCCCCACAAAATAAAAATTTTTTAGGAGAAAAAAACATGAAAAAAACATTAGCACTTGTTTTGACACTTGCTCTTGCATTTGCAGCTATGTTTACTCTCGTTTCTTGCGGTTGCAAGCACGTTGACGAAAACAATGACTGTATTTGTGACAAGTGTGAAGAAACTCTTCACGTAGACGAGGATAGCAACTGCGTTTGCGACAAATGCGAAACCGCTCTTGATCACGTAGACGAAGACGCAAACTTTGTTTGTGACGTATGCAAACTTCCTATCGAACAAGATATCGTTGTAGACGCTAGCTTGAACGGAACATACGACGTTACAATGTGGGTTTCCGAAACTGACATCGGAACAGACAGCGTTGTTAAGATGACTCAACGTCAAGTTGAAGAGTTCCAAAAAGAAAACCCTGGTATCAAAATCAACCTTACAATCTCTGGCGTAACAGAAGCTGACGCTGGTTCCAAAGTTGTTGCTGACGTTGCTACAGCTCCAGACATCTACTGCTTTGCACAAGACCAACTTGCTCGTTTGGTTCAAGCTGGTGCACTTGCTAAGCCAGGTGTAAAAGCTCAAGCTTACATCAACGCTATCAACGACCAAGGTGCTGTAAACGCTGCTAAGGTTGCTGGTACAATCTATGCTTACCCAATGACAAGTGACAACGGTTACTACCTATACTACGACAAGAGCGTTGTTACAAACCCAGAAAGCCTTGAAGATATCATCGCTGACTGCGAAAAAGCTGGAAAGAAATTCCGTTTCGCTCTTGAAGACGCTTGGTACACAGCATCCTTCTTCTTTGCTACAGGTTGCAAATCCAACTGGACAATGGCAGCTGATGGTTCCTTCACAAGCGTTGAAGATACATTCAACAGCCCAGAAGGCCTTATCGCTATGAAGGGTATGCAAAAGCTTGCTCAATCTGCTTGCTACGACAGCGATGCTGACAAGTTCGATGGTTGTGCTGCAATCGTTACTGGTGTTTGGAACAGTGTAGCTGCTGGAACACACTTCGGTGACAACCTTGCTGCAACAGACCTTCCTTCCTTCACAGTTGATGGAAAAGAATATCACCTTGGTTCCTACGGCGGAAACAAATTGATGGGTGTTAAACCACAAAGCGATTCTAACAAAGCTGCTGTATTGCAACTTCTTGCTCAATACCTAACAAGCCAAGAAAGTCAAATGGAAAGATTTGAAGTATTCGGTTGGGGTCCATCCAGCATCCTTGCTCAAAAC
The DNA here is from genome assembly GCA_017457305.1 of Clostridia bacterium. Lineage (GTDB taxonomy): Bacteria > Bacillota > Clostridia > Christensenellales > CAG-314 > Fimimonas. The sequence continues at coordinate 31,991 of JAFTHP010000030.1, forward strand.
ACTGATGCTGTAAAGGCAAACATCTCCCTTTCCGCTCTTGCTAAGCAAAGTGCATACTCCATTCCACAAGGCCAAATTTCCGGTTCTTGGTGGGATATCGCTAAGGTTCTTGGCGCAGAAGCTAAGGCAGCTAAATCTGAAGCTGACCTTCAAACTGCTCTTACAAACTACAGAGCTGCTATCGACGCATTGTTCCAAATGAGCGAAGAACAAAAGAGAGCATGGAGCGTAATCGGTAATCTTTGCGGAACAGAGTGGGATACAGACTTTGCTATGACAGAAGATCCAGCTAACACATGGACATCTGAAGAACTTACACTTAACGTTGGTGACGAGCTCAAAGTACGTCAAGGCGCAAGCTGGACATTGAGCTTTGGTTTCGATGCTATCTCCGACTCTGCTGCAGAATACATTGAAGGCGTCAGTGGTGGCAACTGCGTAGTTAAAGTAGCTGGCACATACAAGATTCAATTTGTATTTGATGAAGCTGCACAAACAGGTGTTATCAACCTTATCGTTGCTGAATAATTTTTGAATTTTTCTAAAGGCCATGCGTGGGCTTTGCTCAGCATGGCCTTTATTAAATCTTTTTGGGCACTGTGGTCAAAAAAAGACGATGGCCATGTGCTATTTTTTCCTTTTTTTGAGCACAATGCTCGTTTTTTTTACTATAACAAGGAGGTATTGTATAAACGGAGGTTTATTCATTGAATTGACATGAAGAAATTGACAACTTTACAATATTTGAAACTAAATAGGTTCCAAAAATTTGGTTATAATTTTGTTGACTTTTTAGCAAGCATCCCTGGTTGGTTTGTTAAACTTGGTGTAGCAATTTGGAACCTTATCAAAAAGTTTGGCCTTTGGATCAAGGAAGACGTGGTTGATACTTGTCGCACGTTTAAACGTGGTGATTGGGTAATCAAACTATCATTCCTGGTTATGGGGCTAGGCAACCTGGTAAACGGACAAATTTTGCGCGGAATACTTTTCTTGCTGTTTGAACTTGTATTCTTTACATATATGTTTGTTCCAACTGGTGGTATTTACTGGATCAAAAAGTGCCAATTCTTTACACGCGACACAATTGGTACACAACCACCTGTAGAAGTGTACGATCCAATCAAGGACGTATATGTAACAACTTACTTTGATGACTCTACCAAGGTATTGCTTTACGGCCTAATTTCTATAGTTTTTATTTTGGCTTTTATTTACACATGGCATTTGCAAATTAAGCAATGCAGCACCATCCTCAAGATTAAGGAAGGCGGCGGCAAGCTTAAGGGCACCAAAGATGACCTCAAATCCATGCTTGACGAACAATTCCACAAGACATTGCTTGCTTTGCCTATTGTTGGTATCACAATGTTCACTGTATTGCCAATCATCTTCATGGTTTTGATTGCATTTACAAGCTTTGATGCTACTGCAGACGGTTACAAAAACCTATACAGCTGGGTAGGCTGGGATAACTTCAACAAGATTTTCGATACTGGCGTTGGCGGTCTTGGTCTTGTTTTTGGCGAATTGCTCAGCTGGACGTTGATTTGGTCCTTCTTTGCAACATTTACAAACTATTTCCTTGGCATGGCTGTAGCTATGTTGATCAACAAAAAGGGTATCAAAATCAAGAAGTTCTGGCGTACCGTTTTGGTTATGACAATCGCTATTCCCCAATTTGTATCATTGTTGTACGTTGCGCGTTTGTTTGACGCACCGGCATTAAACATTGATGGTAGCGTTGGCGAAGGCGGAGGAATTATCGGCAGATTGTTGCTTCAATTAAAACTAATTCCTCAATCGATGATAGCGGACAAGCAATTCTCATTGTGGCAAAATGCAACTTCTGCACGTATTTTGGTAATTATCATCAACATTTGGATTGGTATTCCATACGTAATGCTAATGGCGACAGGTATCTTGATGAATATCCCTGCAGACTTGTACGAATCTGCTAAGATTGACGGTGCAAATCCATGGCAACAATTTACACGTATCACATTGCCTTACATGTTGTTTGTAACTGGTCCATATCTTCTTACAAACTTTGTAGGAAACCTAAATAACTTCAACGTTATTTACTTGTTAACAGGAGGCGCGCCCAGCAAGACGCAGGTCGGGGCCGTACCAGGAGCTGTAGGCGAAACAGACTTGTTGATTACTTGGTTGTTCAAGATTACTACAGGTTCCACATCCGACTACAAGACGGCATCCGTTGTTGGTATTTTGATTTTCGTTGTAGTAGCGGTGCTCTCACTCATTGTTTACAACGTAATTCCATCAAATAGAAACGAGGAGGATTTTAGATAATGTCAAAAGTTAAAAATATCGAAACTGACAATCTTGGTCGTCCCGTTGAAGCTACAACAAAAAAGACGGGTATGGGCATCAAAGCATCCCGTAGAATAAGCAACATTATTGTTTATGCAATTTTGGTACTTATTACCGTTATTTGGTTGTTTCCTTTTGTAGGAATTGTATTTGACTCATTCCGCATGGAATCTACTAGTCAAGTTAGTTATCTTATTCCAAAACAATGGGGATTTGGCAACTACATCAATTTGTTCACAAAAACAGACTTCCTAAAGTGGTTTTTAAATACCGCATTGATGGGTGTTGCAACATCTGTTATTCAAACTGTATTTGTTCTTTCTATGAGCTACGTTCTTTCTCGTATGAGATTTAAGGGCAGAAAAGGCCTTATGAACATCATGCTCATCTTGGGTATGTTCCCAGGATTCCTCACATTGATCCTTATTTACAAGGTATTTTCCGACTTGCACTTGACCGAAGGAATGGCTCCACTTGGACTAATCATCGTATACTGCGCAAGTAGTGGTATGGGATACTACGTATCTAAGGGATTCTTCGACACAATCCCCAAGAGCTTGGACGAAGCGGCTCGCGTAGACGGCGCAACACGTTTCCAAGTATTCTACAAGGTAATCATGCCATTGTCTAAGCCTATTGTTATTTACACAATGTTGATGGGCTTCATGGCACCTTGGGGAGACTTTATGATGGCAAGTTACATCATCCACGAAAACAACGAAGGTATGAACGTTGCCGTTGGTATGTACGAGTGGCTTTCTAGAACAATGCTCAACACAACATACACTCGCTTCTGTGCAGCAGGTGTAACAGTTTCAATCCCAGTTGTAGCAGTGTTCCTAGCACTACAAAAGTACTACGTACAAGGCGTAACAGGCGGCGCAGTTAAAGGATAAGGAGAAAAATTATGGCAACAGTAAAATTAACAAATGTAGTAAAAATATATGAAAAAGGTCACACACCTGCAGTTTCTGACTTTAACCTTGAAATTGCTGACAAAGAGTTTGTTGTTTTCGTAGGACCATCTGGTTGCGGAAAGAGCACAACACTCCGCATGATTGCTGGCTTGGAAGATATTTCCAGCGGTACAATTGAAATTGACGGCAGAGTAGTTAACGACCTTCAACCACGTGACCGTGATATAGCAATGGTTTTCCAAAACTATGCTTTGTATCCACACTTGACAGTTTTCGAAAACATGGCATTTAGCCTTCGCCTAAAGAAAGTTCCTAACGACGAAGTTTATGCACGTGTAACCGAAGCTGCCGAAATCCTTGGTATTACAGAATACTTAACACGTAAACCACGTGCTTTGTCCGGCGGACAACGTCAACGTGTTGCTATTGGTCGTGCTATGGTACGTGATAGCAAAGTGTTCCTAATGGACGAACCACTTTCCAACTTGGACGCAAAATTGCGTAACCAAATGCGCGCAGAAATTATTTTGCTCCGTCAAAAGATTGACACAACCTTCATTTACGTTACTCACGACCAAACCGAAGCTATGACTTTGGGCGACAGAATCGTTATCATGAAGGACGGTTTCATCCAACAAGTTGGTTCCCCAACAGAAGTATTCGATATGCCCGATAACCTTTTCGTAGCAGAATTTATCGGTGCTCCAAAGATGAACACATTCTTCAGCGAACTTGTTAGAGAAGGCAACAAGTACTACGTAACACCATATGGTTACAGAATTGACCTTGACGAAGATAAGTGCGCAATTTTGAGAGAAAAGGGAATTGAATCTCAAAAAATCATCCTTGGTGTTCGTCCAGAACATATCACAAGAGCAGCCGAAGGCGGTATTCCTTGCACAATCAAGGTAAACGAAATGATGGGTAGCGAACTTCACCTTCACGTTTCCACAGATAACGGCGATAGCCTAATTGTTCGTCTTCCAACCGTTAACCTAACAGCTGACGAACGCGCTCATATGACACGTGGTAACAGCCTTGCTATTGATTTCCAAAGCAAAGTTATCCACATGTTCGATCCAGAAACACAACGCAACCTTATCAAGTAATTGTTAAAGGCTTTGCAAAAGCTAGTTGGCCGACAGCTAGGGTAATCCGCTCCAACAAGAAAAAGCCAGTAAGTTGCTACAAGTATAATTTGGCTTGGCCGACAGAGTGCGTCCTTGATAAGGCGGAGGTCATCTGGATAAAACTAAAGAATAAAAAAAAGAACAGGTTTCCTTTTGGAACCTGTTCTTTTTTTCTGTTGATAAATGTTGTTATCTAAGAATTACAGATGTTTGGCCAGCAATAGTCAAGGTGCTTCCTTTTAGGGTAGCTTCGCCTGCTCCAATGTAGTCAAGAACCTTGTGGAAATCGTAATCGTATTTATCACTTAGGTCTATTGTGAGTGGCTCCGAGTCAACGTTGTGCAAAATGTAAATAGTTTTGCCCTGGTAATCTACCTTGAATCCGCCAAATGTATTTGTGGGGAAAGTCATTGCGCTGTATTCTCCACGAGCAATTTCGGGGTGTCGTATACGAACAGAAATTAGTTTGCGGTAATGGTTGAGCAAACTATTTTCATCTTCATCTTGAATAGCTACAGTGTCTTTAATTTGGTTTTTGTAGGTTGTGCCTACTGGATCTTTAACTGTATCTCCATCGCCCCAAATCATTGCCAAGCGTCTGTTTGCGTCGGTGTTAGCACCTCCGCGAGAACCTGTCATGCCCAGTTCTTCGCCGTAGTAAATAAACGGACTTCCACTGCACAAAATGTACAAATTAGCTGCCATTTTCTTGTTTGACCAGGTTGGATATCCTGCAGAACGGTCCTGGTCGTGATTGGAATAGAATGGGATAAACATCGCTTCGCTACTGGTCTCTTTTAGGGCTTTAAGAAAATTGCTTACGTATCCAGTAAACGTTGACATTTTGCCATTTAGTCTTGCTCCTGTACAAATTATTCCTTCTTGAGCGGACATTTGAAATGCAAAACAGTTTAGCGCAGAAGTGTATTCCAAAATTTCGGTATCGGAAGACCAGCACTCTCCAACGCAGTAGATATCGGGCTTAAGCGCCTTTAGTTGTGCCATATACCAATCCCAAAACTCTGCCGAGCGTTCGGTGTCTCCGTAGTAGATGTACTTGATAGCATCAAAACGGAAGCCATCAATTCCCTTGTCTAGGTAGAACTTTGCCACGTCAACAGCATCCTGTCTAACTTGTGGATTGTCAAAGTTTGGCTCGGGCATTTCGCTGGAGAAGTTTCCTTCGTAGAAATAATCCGTGCCAGCAATTAGATATGGTTTTTTTCCAGCAAGTTCTTTTGCTGTGCCGTATGTGTAGTAGTTGTAGTAGGGGTCTTCGGTGTTGCCTTGTTGATGAGCTGCTACAAACTTCTTGAAGTATTGGTGTTGATTGGACGTGTGATTTAGCACAAGGTCAAGTATGAGCTTAACGTTGCGACTGTGACACAACTCAATCAGTTCTTCAAGGTCTTCCATTGTTCCAAATTTGGGATCAATTTGGTAGTAATCTATTACATCGTATTTGTGGTAGGTGGGGGATTTAAATATTGGGGATAGCCATATTCCCTCTACACCTAGGCTAGTTGTGGATTCTACGTTGCCATCGTTTAAATAGTCAAATCTGTTGATGATACCGCGCAGGTCGCCAATTCCGTCGCCATTGCTATCGGAAAAACTGCCCACAAATATTTGGTAAAATACGCGATAATTATCGTTTGGTAGTTCTTCTTCCTCGCAGGCAACAAGTGAACACGTCATGGTGATTAGTAGTGCTATTAGTATAAGTACAGCAATTTTTTTCATTAGTTAGCCCCCTTTACAAGGTTAAGCATTGCGTCGTCAATCTTACCCCAAGCGCCATTGCCAGAGCCTCCACATTTAACGTAGATACCAACGGTGATGGTGTCTGTTCCATTGTATTGAATATCTTCGATTGTAGCGGTGTGCCATTCGCCGTACTTGGTCATGGTCAATTCGCCCCTCTTAACAATTTCGCCGTTAATCTTTACGTAGGAGTAGATTTCCATTTCGCCGCCGTCGCCACCCATGATGGAGATTACGAACTTATATTCGCCAGCAGGGATATTTGTTGGGGTTTGTTCTAGTGTGAACTCTACGCTGTTAGCTGCAGCACTCCAAAAATGGTAGTGCATTGTGCCTGTCAAGGAGTCGCTTACCTTGTCTTCTAGTTTAAATTCGTCCATTTTGCCAATGGCTGTTGCAATCCATTGGTCGCTACCTTCTTCAAAGCTGTAGTCAACTAGGTAGTTCTTTTCCAGTACGGAAAGGATACAAAGTGCGCTCATTCCGTCCGCTGTTCCGCGGATTTCATGTTTGCTTGCACCTTGAGCCATGATTGCTGCTTCGTCGATAGCATCCCAAGTAACGGCAATTTCTTTGCGTTCGTTGTTGCTGTAGATTGCTTGTACAGTTGCAGGCAATTCAATTTTGTCGCCAAGTGTTACAAATGCATTGCAAAGTTCCACGCTATCGGGCTTGTTTTCTACTGTTGTGCCAGTGCGAACAAGGTGGAAAATCTTCAAGGATTCCAATGGCTTTCCGTTAGAGTCAAACATTGCTTGGTTATCTACGGCGCATCCACCAGGATATTTACCTGCGTCTTCAGGGTCGTATTCGGCAGCGTATGGTGTTGCCCATCCGGAGCCGTGTTGATACCATAATGCTTGGTTTTCTTCGTAGTTAGCGCCACCAGAGGAGATCCAGGTTCCTTCCCAGTAGAACACACCAATACCATTGGTTGTCTTGGTCATAGTTTCAACGGCTTCTCTTACAGCATTGGCTTGACCTTGAACGGTCATTGCGTATGGTTGAACGGGTTCTGCATCGCTAATTGTGTTGCCGTAGAAGTCTGTGTCGTTTGGTGTGTAAGCGTAGCTGATTTCTGCAATCATAACCTTTTTGTTGTAGGTTTTTGCAATGTAGGAAAGAATGTTGCACAAATTTTCTGGTGTGCCGTGCCAGTATGGATAGTAGGAACTAGCAAACACGTCGTAATCCACACCGTATTTCTCCAAGTTGTAGGAGTAGTTGCGATAATTGTCGGTTTTTTCTGGGTTGGCAAAGTGAAGTGCAACTAGAGCATTTGGAAAAACTTTTCTAACTGCTCTTGAACCAGCAGAGAAGAGTTTGCAGGTGTCTTCCCACTTGGTTTCGCCACTCATTTTTCCGCCGTTAGTTTCGTTACCAACCTGTACCATGCCAACGTCTACACCGGCATCTCTCAATAGTATTAGGCTATCTCGGGTGTATTTGTACAAAGCGTCCGCCTTTTGATCAATGGTCATATCTTTCCAAGCTTTGGGGCTAGGTTGCTTTGCAGGATCTGCCCAAAAGTCGGAGTAGTGGAAGTTCACAAGCAACTTCATTCCGTATTTGGTTGCGCGACGGCCAATTTCCAAAGCGGTGTTGATATCGCAGTTTCCTCCGCCATATCCACGACCTTGAGCGTCAAATGGATCCACCCACACGCGAACGCGGATGTAATTGATGCCATTTTGTGCAAGCACCTTGAACACGTCAGTTTCGGTACCGTTGTAGTCGTAGAATTTTACTCCGCCAGCCTCTAGAGAAGGAACGGAGGAAGCATCCATGCCCATAATGAAGTCGTCAGCAAGGTTTTCTACCTTTTGTACATACAAAGAGTCGCTCGTTGCGCCCACGGTAACATTTTCTTTTGTTATTACTTCGGGTTTTGTGCACGCACAATTTTCGTTTTCGTCTGAGTGGGGCAATTCATCTCCACACTTGTCACATAGACAGTCTTTGTTTGCGTCTACGTGATCAAAAGGGTTTCCGCAATTATCGCACAGACAGTTGTTGTCATTATCAGCACAACTTGTTGCCGTTTGGCAAATATCGCAAAAACAATCGCCATCTTCATTGCTGTGGGGCAATTGTTCTTCGCACTTGTCGCACAAACAATCCTTGTTTTCATCAAGATGTTCGCAACTGCAGGAAACGAGAGCAAACATTGCCACAAAAGTGAGAGTTAGCATTAAAATAACTGCTAGTATTTTTTTCATCGTCAATCTCCCATTAGAGTATTTATCGGTATTACAATTATACAACATTCTGCGACCGCTTGCAAGATAAAAAGGAAAAATATAATTAACTATTTAACAGTTAATTATTAAATGTGTCACGAAAATGATTGTAAAACAGATTAATTGTGTTTTGTAAACAACGGAAAAATTGTAGATAATTAAAGGCTAGTTATTGATAATGTTTCTACAGCTCTATCAAAAAACAGCGTATGATACAATAAGGTTTTGTGTTTTTTTTGCGGACGTGTGTGGTAGATTTGTTGAAGGCCAGTTGTAAACGTGAGCGGTTTACATAATAATCAACGACAGGCAAAATGGCACAATCAAGTAGATGGCAAAAACCATCCAATTTTTTGTTTTTATGGCACGCATTACCATGCTAACAGACACCCATCCGCTTACAAATGCGGCAACTATGCCCACCACAAGGCAGTACCAAGGTGTAGTGATTTGCAATTTGATAGCTTCCCATCCTTCCACGACGGCACTTGCCAAAATTACCGGAACGGATAGCAAAAAGGAAAATTCTGCAGCATCGGTGCTGTTGGTTCCCAGTAGCTTCATTGTGCTGATGGTGCTTCCGCTACGAGATAGCCCCGGCAGCACCGCAACCCCCTGGACAAGCCCAGTTACGGCAATTTTCCAAAGCGGTGTTTGTTCTAGTCTAAGCGTTGGCTTGGATAGTTTGTCGGCAAGAACAATCAACACAGCTGTGGTTGCAAAGCCTATGGGGAGAAGTTTGTGTATAAATTGTTCGGGAACAAAAATCTTCACCACAAGCGCCAAAACAAAAGTAGGCAAGCTGGCAACAATCAAGTAGGTCATTCGTTTGTCTGCGATGGGGTGGCGGATTGTTTGCCACAAGCTGTGTCTAAATGCCAAGCAAACTGCGCCAAGCGTGCCCACGTGTAGCATCACGTCAAAGAACAGGTTGGATTGGATATCGAACAAACGCTCCGCCAGCAACAGATGTCCACTGCTGGACATGGGCAAAAACTCCGTAAAACCCTGCAATAATCCCAAAAATAAACTTTCTAATACCGTCATTTCACTCCTACCCTTTACAAGTTGACAAATTTATAGTACAATATATGCTAGTAAGTGTCGGCTTTATCCAAAAGTGACACAGTGTAATTGTACACAAAAACAAGTATTTTTAGACCGAGGTTAACAATGAAACTAGGAGTTGTAGGTTTGCCAAACGTAGGCAAAAGCACACTTTTTAATGCAATAACACAAGCTGGGGCAGAAATTGCCAACTACCCATTTTGCACAATCGAGCCAAACGTTGGCGTGGTTGCTGTACCAGATGAAAGACTAGATAAGCTTGCCGCACTGTACGACAGTCGCAAAATCACCCCCACTTACTTGAAGTTTGTGGATATTGCCGGCTTAGTAAAGGGCGCATCTCGTGGCGAAGGCTTGGGCAACAAGTTTTTGTCACACATCAGGGAAGTTGATGCCATCGTTCACGTTGTAAGGTGCTTTGTGGATAGCAACATCACACACGTTTCCGACAGTATCGACCCAGTTAGCGACATGGAAACTATCAATTTGGAATTGATCCTTGCCGATATCGAAACGGTAAACACTCGTCTTAACAAGGCGCTCAACATGCAAAAAACAGGGGAAAAGAAGTACAAGATAGAGGCGGAACTTCTTCAACGCATGCTTGCTCAACTAGAAAGCGAAAAGCCAATTCGCTCCATGGACTTTGATGAGGAAGAGCAACAAATGGTGGAAGAAATGTTTTTGCTAACTTCCAAGCCAGTTATTTATGCTGCTAACATTTCGGAAAACGACCTTGGTCAAGAAGATAACCCTTTGGTAAAACTTGTTCAAGCAAAGGCCGCCGAAGAAGGCGCAGAAACACTTGTAATCTGTGCCAAGGTGGAAGAAGAACTTTCCATGCTAACCGACGAAGAAAAGGCAATGTTCTTGGAAAGTTACGGAATTACCGAAAGCGGACTTAACCGCTTGGTAAAGAAGTGCTACAAGCTGTTGCATTTGGTTAGCTATCTAACCGCTGGCGAAAAGGAAACTCGCGCCTGGACAATTACCGAAGGAACACGCGCACCACAAGCCGCAGGAAAAATTCACAGTGACTTTGAAAAAGGCTTTATCCGTGCCGAAATTGTTCCTTACCAAACAATGCTAGAACTAGGCGGCTACAACCAAGCCAAGGAACACGGCAAGGTTCGTAGCGAAGGAAAAGATTATATAATTAAAGACGGAGATGTTGTGCTATTCCGCTTTAACGTGTAATGTAACGTTGTTAAAATCATTTAGTTGTACCCTTTCAAATTAAATCCAACCACGCAAGCGTGCCAAGGCGCAGCTTGCACAAGGAGAACACTATGAGTAAAGCAGTAGCAAATGAGCAAGGAAAAGTAAAGCTTGGTAACAAGCTGGCTTTTGCTTGTGGCGACATTTTTGGCGGTGGCAGTTTTAATATTATCAACTTTTTGTTTGTTCCGTTTTTGACGTTAGTTGTTGGTATTGACATTTCCATTGTCGGCATTATCTTGTTGTTTACAAAGATTTGGGACGGAATTATTGACCCATTTATTGGTAAGGTAACAGACGGAAAGCAACCAGGCAAGTTTGGTAAACGTAGATACTTTATGCTTATCTTCGCTCCACTTGTAGCAGTTGGTCTTGTGCTGTTGTTCTTCCCTTGGAACCTTGTTACAAAAAGCGTTCCACTCAAAATTTTGTTTGTTATCATTGTGTATATGTTGTACGCAACGGCACAAAGTTTTGTTTTGATTCCTTACTATTCGCACGCAAGCGAAATGACGGATAACTACAGCGAACGTAACAAGGTTAACGCAGTTAGACTTGCTTTTTCTATTGCATCTTCGCTAATTTGCGTTGTTGTTCCTGGTATGCTTGCCAGCCCAGAAATTGCCATCAAAAACCAAGATGGCGGATTGTGCTATATTGTAATGGCGGCAATATTTGGCGTTATCTTTATGGCTTCCATTTTGGTAACGGCAATATTCAGCAAGGAACAAATCGTATCCCCAGCAATTCATCGCAAGTTATCCTTCAAGGAATTTGTAAAGCCACTCAAGCTTAAAACTTACCGCCAATACCTTGGTATGCAAATGTGTGCTTCCATGGCAATGGCAATTATGAGTAGCTATTTCTACACATATTGCGATTTCTTTATCCGCAGAGATACCTATATGCTAGCAACCCAAACGGGACTAGGTCGCGACTTCCCTGTGGCAACAGTTGCGGCAGCAATGATGTTTGTGGCACAAATCATCGCATTGCCAATTTACCTTCGTATGATCAAGGCTAAAGGCAAGCGCTTTAGCTATATCTTTGGTGCAGGTTTGTGGGCAGTGTTGGCATTTGGATTGTTCCTTCTTCCAGCAGAACCCAATGGAACAGCGCAAATTGTTGACATCATCAAAGATGGCGTTGTAACGGGACAACAAGTTGCAACAAAACAAGGTGTACCAAACTGGGCAATTATTTTGTTTGGTTTGTCCTTGGGATTGGGCATTGGCGGAACAGTATTTGTTCCACACAGCAGTTTTGGCGACGTGTGCGACGTTGGCGAATTATACTTTGGCGAACGCACCGAAGGGGCATTTAGCGGACTATCCAACTTCCTTAACACAACAGCCCAAGCTATCGGTTTGGCAATTCCATCTTGGATTATGGGCTTTGCTGGTTATCAAGAAACATCCTACTGCACCTTGCAGGAGTTCAACCAAATGCAAGATATCGTGTACTCCCAAGGTTCTACAACAACTGGTGTAGTGGATGGAATTTACAAGTTCAGCATTTTTGATTCTTCCGTGCAACTTGTTCCATTGCAACAGTCGGAAAGCGCGCAACTTGCCATCCGTATTGCCTTCACTTTGTTGCCAATAGCAGTGTTGGTACTGGGCGTGTACTTTGCATCTAAGTTCAAGCTAAATAGCACCTTGCAACGTCAAATTGTGGAAGCAAATGCCATTCAAGACAAAACAACCGAACAGTTTGCTACACAACGCGAAGAACTTTTACAACAACTTTAATCAAAATAACAAGAGCAAGAACAAAAGGAGTTTATCCTTTTACCCTTGCTCTTTTTTGTTGGCGCAACTGGATAAAACCTGTACACCTATGCCAGTGCGCCAATCTTTGGCAAAACAAAAGGCGCAATGGGTGTTCAATTTGTTACTTATTATGACACCAGTGCTTGTATTAGTTTTGCAAAAAATAGTTTACAAATAAAGTCCATTTATGTGGGGTGTACTACTATCAATAGTTGTTGAAAGTTACCACAAAATATGATATAATGTGTATATTATGATAAAGGTAACCCCGCTTTTTTCCGGCAGTAAGGGCAATTGCACCCTTATTCAAAGTGACAACACCAATATTTTGCTAGATTTGGGCTTTGGATACAGGGCTATTTTGTGTGCACTGGAAAGATACGGCTTGCGCCCAAAGGATATTGACGGTATCATTATTACCCACGAGCACGCCGACCATATTGGCGCGCTGGCAATGTGGACAAAGCACAACTACACAAAGGTGTACGTGCCCAGCCAAATTGCCGAATACGTTTCTATGCGTAGCTATTGCACAAATGTAAGTGCAGTTAGCGGCAGTTTTGTTGTGGGGGATATTGCTGTTGAGCAGTACTATTGCTCGCACGACTCCATTGCTTGTTACGGATACAGGTTTGGTAACGACGGCAATTATGTTGCTAGCATTACCGATACGGGAACTTTTTCTGCCGATACGATACAATTTTTAGCTCCTTGCAAAACCATCGTTTTGGAAAGCAACCACGATGTGGAAATGGTGCAACGCGGTCCCTACCCCTATCCGCTAAAGCAACGAATTTTGTCTACAAACGGACACCTATCCAACCAACAAGCAACGTTGATTTTGTCACAGCTTATTGGAAGTAACGTAAAAAACGTATTTTTGGCGCACCTGTCCGAGCAAAACAACACCAAGGAGTTGGCGTTTTCCACAGCGGTAGATATGTATGCCAAAAACAACCTTGTCGAAGGGCGAGATATATTCATTTACGTGGTAGATCAATACCACAACGAGGTAACAGTTGAATAAATTTTACACAAAAAAGGATGGATATTCTTCCTTTGCATTTGCAATATTAACTTTTCTTATTGTACAAGTGGCGCTTTCTCTAATGCTCACGCCAGAAGATCAGCAAAACGGAACGTTTACTTTTTGGCTGTGCAACGGATTGTTGAGTATTTCCATCGGACTTATAGCCTTTAGCTATGCAAAACTTAACAAAAAAGACTTTTTTGCGGCAACAACGGCCAACAAAAAACCACCAATAAGCCACGTTTTGTGGGGTTGCTTGGCGGTGGCTGGTCTAATTCACTTTATGACACCCATCAACAACTGGCTGTGTGATTTTATTGAACACATTGGCCTAAGCAGACCATCGGTTGACCTTCCGTTGCAGGTAGTGCCACTAATTATTGTTGCTTGTATATTCCCTGCTATAACAGAAGAATTTTTGTTTAGGGGAACCGTTGGCATGGGCTTTGTCAATGGCGCAACAAAAAAATGGAAAGGCATTGTTGCAAGCGGAGCATTGTTTGCATTGTTCCACCTAAACCCAGCGCAAACAATTCATCAGTTTGTTTTGGGTTGTTTCCTTATGACGTTAACCTATCGCAGCGGAAGTATTTGGACGGCTTGCATAGCGCATTTCTTCAACAACTTTGTTGTAGTGTTGCTGTCAGTTTTGGTTCCAGATAGCTTCTACATTGACAATGACGTTATCATTTGTATTATTGGCGGTGTTGTGTTTGGTCTTGCTGTGTTTGGCTATTTTGCTACAACAAAATGCAAGGGAACAATGAGTGTAGAGTCGCAAAAGTGTCAAGAGTATCTCAATGATGTTTATGGCAAATCCAAAAACGGCGGTGGCGAAACAGCTGGATTTGTTGTTGCTGTTGTGGTTTGCGTGTTGATTTGGACATTGATGCTATTTGTATAGTAAAATTACAATAACGTACAACTAATGTTGTTTAATTACACAAGTCGTACACAATACGTTTGTGATGAGGTGTAAAGTATGAAAGTTAAAATCGTGGCAGTTGGCAAGATAAAGGAGGATTTCTTTCGTCAAGCTATTGCCGAATATACCAAGCGATTATCCCGCTTTGCCAAGGTGGAAGTAGTTGAAACGGATGAGTGTTTGTTCAACGGAACACCCAACGCAAAGGAAATACAGCGCGTGTTGGAAACGGAAGGAAAGGCAATTTTGCAAAAGTGCGAAGGGTACATATTTGCATTGGATATTGGCGGCACAATGGTATCAAGTACCGACCTTGCCACTAGCCTAGACCAACTAAAACAAACCAATTCCACCTTTACGTTTGTTATTGGCGGAAGCAACGGACTATCCGACGAAGTCAAGCAAAAAGCCAACAAACGCATATCTTTTGGCAAAATAACGTTGCCTCACCAACTGTGTCGAGTTGTTCTTTGTGAGCAAATTTACCGCAGTTTTTGTATTCTTAACAACATTCCATATCACAAGTAGCATTGACAAATGCTATTTATGTGCTAAAATAGGTATATATTATTTATAGGAAAGGGTTTTATGGACCAAAAATTAACCACACAAACATTATGGCAAGATTTTGATCCCCAAGCGGAAGCGCTGGACGTTAACGTTGCACGTGTCACGGGGGAAGAAATTGTAACCAAAAACATCTACTTTACAGGTCGTACCTTGCAGGATGGATGCAAATCTCGCGTATACGCAACGGTTTGCTACAAATCTACCAAGTCGGCTAAGCCTGCTGTTTTGTTTATTGGCGACTACCACAAGCCAATCCAAGTAGACGTGCTTCAACACCTTGCAAGTCAAGGTTTTGTTGCTATGTCTATCGATTACGCAGGTAGAGCGCCTGGCAAGGCTTGCACGTTGTACTCTCCACAGCTTGATTACTGCAATGCTGACGTGGCAAAGAGTATGTTCGTTATCGAAACAAACGCCAAGGAAACAAAAATGTACGAGTACGCCCTAAACAGTATGCGTGCAATTACATACTTGTTGGAAAACGAAAACGTAAAGAACGTTTCCGTATTTACAAATGGTAGCGGTGCAAACGTTGGTTTGATGGTTCTTGGCGAAGATAAGCGCCTATTCCGTGGTGTTGTGGCATTTGGCAACCTTCACAAGGATTTCCCTTCCGACGAAGACGAACAACTTAACCTAGATAGCATGGAAGGGCTGGAAAAACACCTTGCCTTCAAGGAAAAGGAGCAACAATGGAACCAAGGTCTTGCTCCACAAACCTACGTTCAAAAAATTGAAATTCCCGTATACGTAGTGGGTGCGGCAACCAGCCACCACGTTGATATCATCAAGTTGTCGGAAATGAGCTTCCGTTTGGGCGAAGGTAGCAGACTTTTGTTGTTGCCTACCGTTATCGACTACGTTCCAAGCAGTAACGTTGTGGACGTTGTCAAGTGGCTCAAGGGTGCCGAAGTAACAGACGACACCGAAATTACCTCCTTTACTGAAGACGGCAACTACTATTTGCGCGTTCGCACGTCCACTTCACTCCGCAAAACTCAGCTTTGGTACACAACTCAAGTACAATCATTGGCAAAGCATTGGGTAAGGGCAGATTTGGCCAAGAGTGATGACGGCTATGTTGCCAAGTTGGATTTGTACACCAAGCAAAGCGAAATTTTGGCATTTGCTACATTGGACGAAGCCGTTAACTACTCCACACCAATTTTCAAGGATAACGCAACGGTAAGTGTTGCCAAGATTCCCAACAACGTGTTGTTTGTTGGCAACGTTGACCAACCGCTTATCCCCATCAATACTGGCGACAAGTGGTGGAACTTGGACTTGCAACCACAGCTTGCCAGCGGATATTTGGATATCGTTGGATCCAAGGGATGCGCATTTGGTACCTTTGCTTTGGCAGATAGCAGTACGCAAAGCAGTCTGTCATTGACAATCAGCTTTGACGTGTGTTGCGACATCCGTCAACAAGTGTGCGTAACACTTGTAAGCAATTTTGGCAAGGGAAGTCAGCAGTACAGACAAACAGCCGAACTTGTGGGCGACGGCAAGTGGCAACGTGTAACTTTGGAAGGTAAAAATTTCCGCCGTATTGGCGATGGCAGACAAATCTCCGAAGAAGAGCGTGTAGAAATGATGATTGTACACGCCGAAGGAGAATTTATCATCAACAACATTTATTTGGTATGATAACTTATCAAGTTGGCGACAATGTAACAACACGCAAACCACACGCTTGTGGTTGCTCAACCTGGACAATTATGCGCACCGGTGCAGATTACAAATTGCAATGCACCAAGTGTGGGCACGTTGTAATGCTGACTAGCGAAAAATTTCACAAGGCGGTAAAGCAAATTGCAACAAAGTGAGCAAACAAACACCAATCAACAACCATTGCGCAGTAACGCGGCAAAGTGGATAAACATTTTGTTGTGGGTACTAATTTTTGTGCTGTTTGCCGTTGTTGTGGTCAAAACCTTCTTTGTTGTGCGAGTAGACGGACAATCTATGATGCCCACCTATGTCGACAAGGATATTGTGTTTGTAAACCGCTTTGGCAAGGTTACTAGGGGGGACGTTGTTACCTTCTACTCGCAAAAAGTTCCACCAACAATATTTGGAACAGTATTTATGAGCAAGCAAGACAAACAACAGTACCCAATGTTGATAAAAAGGGTTGTGGCAGTTGCTGGCGACAAGTTGTGGATACAAACCAACACCAATGGCGAAATGGAACTGTGGATTGAACCGCTTGGTCAGCAAGCCTACTGCGAGCAAACATACAGCTACAGCCGAGGCGATAGCACGTTTACCTTGCCCTATCCAAGCATTGACGTAAACGGCAACAAAACGGACAATGGTGTTTTGGAAAATGCAACACAGCAAAACCCATTTGTTGTAAGCGAAGGACACTTCTTTGTGCTGGGAGACAACCGCGCAAATAGCAGAGATTCACGCAAGTACGGGCAAATCAGCCTAGATAGCCTTTATGGAGTAGTTATCAACTAGAAGGACTATCTTTGCCATTACAAACAAATAGCAAATAAAATCAAAGAGCAATGCAAAGAGCATTGTTCTTTTTTTTGTTAAGAAAAAAGAGTCCTAATAACTGTTGTGTATTATCGTTGTAAAGTTGTATTAAAGGGTTTGCAAATAGCAAATTATTTGGTTATTAACAAAAGTATAAAAGGAGCATTTGTTGGCAAAAAATACTTTATATGAAAGAGCAAAATATTCTGCAACAAATGCAAGAACTTTACCAAAGTAACGACGAAGCAATCACTAGACAAATTGATTGTGGCATACAAATAACGTTGATGAGCCTAGAAACAATGTGTGACGACAAAAAGATAAGCGCTTTTGTCCTTCAGCCACTTGTGTACTTGCAAGAAGCTACAAGTGTACAACAAGTGCGTCTAAAAATATCTACTGGTGCAATAGTAAAGGATATTACCAATGTGTACACAGCTGTAGAATTGTTTACTAACGGTTACACGTTGGTGTTTGGGGCTGACGGCGCATTTGCCGTTGACACTCGTACAACACTGGGTAGGGCTATCATCGAGCCACCTACTTCCATGGTAATGAAGGGTCCGCGAGAAGGATTTGTAGAAGACCTAAAGGTCAATATTACTTTGCTACGAAAGCGACTAAAAACCGAGCACTTCAAGATAGTAAACGCAACTGTTGGCAAGTACACGAATACAAGCATTTCGGTGTGTTATTTGCAAACAATCGCCGACCAAAGGATAGTGGACAACATCGTTCAACGCTTGCAAAACATCAACATTGATGGGGTATTAGATAGCAGTTATATTTCAAAGTATCTTGATCCGTCCAGAACGGTACTTTTCCGGCGAGTTGGCATGACGGAAAAACCCGATATTGCCGTTGCCAAAATGCTAGAAGGGCGAGTGTGCGTGGTGGTGGACGGCTCTCCAATGGTGTTAACATTGCCCTACTTGTACGTGGAAGATTTGCAATCCCCCAGCGACTACTACGAAAATGCAAGCATAACTACGCTCAACAGGGCTTTGCGTTTTATCAGTGTTGTGTTGTCGGTATTGTTGCCAGCGTTGTACGTTTGCTTGCAGATGTACAACTATCAAATAATACCGCTAAAATTTTTGATTACAATACTCAATGCTACCGAAGCAATCCCATTTTCTCCGATGGTGGAAATGATGATTGTGTTGATAATCTTTGATATTTTGCGCGAGGCAAACTTGCGCATGCCGTCGGCAGTGGGAATATCCCTTTCTTTGGTGGGAGCTATCGTTTTGGGGGATGCTGCCGTCAAGGCTGGGCTTATTGGTGCGCCTGCCGTTATGATTGGTGCGCTTAGTGGTATTGGACTATTTACCATGCCCAATAACACCTTCATTTTATCATTGCTACGTATTGCCATCACCCTTATTGGCGGAATAATGGGTATATTGGGGGTTATATTGAGTGTTGTTGCAATATTGATTTATATGGTGTCATTGCAAAATTACCAAGCGCCATTTTTAGCGCCCTATGCACCCAATATTCCTGCTGACAAGCAAGATGCCGTTGGTCAACGCCCATTAACTGAGCAAGTTGAGCGCCCACGATCCATACCAAACGTCAACAAAAGGAGAAGGGGGTAGGCTATGCTAGACAAAAACAAAGTGTATGTTTCGCAAATTGGCGTTTTGTTGCTTTTGATAATGTCTGGCACAAAAATTCTCATTTTCCCGGCGCTAATTGCCAAGCAGGTGGGGCACGATAGCTGGCTTGTTATGGTGCTAAGCTTTGTCTACGATTTGGTGTGTCTAACCTTTGTGCTGTGGGCGGTCAAACTCAACAAGCAAAACCTTGCTTTTACAGATATTTTACACAAAACCATTGGCGTGGTGGGAAGCAAGGTTGTGCTAGTTATCTTTTTTGTGCTGTTTGTTTCCCGTTTGATATCCCTTTTGCACTCCTGTTATCGTATGTTTGCCGTCACCTTCGACGTAAACACCAATTGGGTTGTTTTTATTATACCTTTGTCATTGGTATCCTATTTTGCCGCACAACGAGGTTTCAACTCCATTGCTAGGGTTGGACAGTTGTTGGTGGTAATCATTGTCTTTTCCGTATTGGCGCTGGTGGCTTTTCCGCTATTTCAAGTAAATTTTAGCGAGCTTTTGCCCATTGGCGAAGCAGGGATAGACAAAATAATGGAGCAGTCCGTTACTCATAGTTTTTGGTTTTCCGACTATATATTCATTTATTTTTTGATGGACACAATAAAGGTAAAAAAGAAAATTTTTTCGCCAGTTTTGTGCTGTTTTTTGCTAGGTGCGGCAATTTCCGTTGTAACAAATATGGTATTTGTGTTGTTGTACGGCAGTCTTTCGCCCGAAGCGGAGCTTGCTATGATAAAAATTGGATTGTTTTCCGTATCGGAAACCACAAGCGGCAGATGGGATTGGCTAACATTGTCCGTTTGGATAATTTCCGTTGTGCTCAAGGTGGTCATTTTCTTTTTTTGTGCCAACAAGTGTATCGAAAAGCTATTTGGATTGCATCTATCCAACACCAACGGATTTGTGTGGTTGGGCATAACGGCAACGCTAATTGTTCCGTTGTTTGTTTCTGTGGAAGAAGTGCTCCCCACCTTTATTAAATGGACAATTATCCCCTTTGCACTTGTGCAATATTTGTTACCGTTGTTAATGCCTTGGTGGACAAAAATTTCAAACGAGCTTAGTTTGTCTAAGAAAGGGGCTGGCATATGAACACACTAAAACGCATTTTTGTTGTAGTGTTAGTATTTGTTTTGGCAGAAGTGATTGCCATCAGCTTTAAGGGTAACGATATATTGGATCGTTCCATTGTGTTGGGGCTTGGCGTAGATAAAGCAGGCGAAGAACTGCTTGTCACGGCAGAAATTCTAAGTCCGGGTAATGGATCTGAGCAGGTGGGCACTTATAGCAAGATTGTAACTGCGCGCGGTAAAACGGTAGCGGAAGCAATACGTGTGATGACAGAGCAAACTGGTAAAGAAACATCTTTAGGTCAATGTGTGCTGGTGGTATTTGGCGAAGAATATTTCACTCAACAAGATTTTTCCGACACCATAAGCTATCTTAGCAGTTCCAACAGCTTTAAGGAAAGTTCTTCCATTTGCTGTTGTTTGGGTTCGGCACAGGATCTATTCAACAAAACGGAGGCACTTTCGCGTTCGGTTAGCCTTTCTCTAGTTCGGATGTTGCGTGAGCAGGCCCAAAACGTGGCAATACCATCCAACGTGCTGTTACAGTTTGTGCGCAGTCAGCGAGAGCTTTCTTGCACAGGTTATCTTAACTTGATAAGATACGTGTCAAGTGAAAACCAAGACGTGCAAAATCCAGACAAGCCTCAGGGTTTTTTCCTTTACGACAGTGTTGCCGTTTTTTGCCAAAACAAATTTGTGTGCTTGGTGGATAGCGACCTTACCAAGGGCTTTGCATTGATTGCCAACAAGGTTACAGGCAACACCTTTATTTGTCAGCAAGGTGACGAGAAGGTTACAGTTGTTGTCAACAGCAAAAAGGTGGGTGTTTCCTTAAACGAACAGGACGGCGTTACCATCAAGGTTACTTTGACGGTATCTCGTGCACGAGCGGATAGTGTAGAGTCGGGTGGTATTTTTTCTTCAAAACAGCGCAAGCAAATTTCGCAAGAAACTATGGATAACGTCCAAAAGCAAGCGGAAGAACAGATACAGCAGTTTTTGCGTTATCAACAGCAGTACAACTTTGACATTGTCAATTTACACCAAGCTTACCGCAAAAAGTACGGTAGTAAACCTTGGGTGTGCCAGTTGTCTACAACGGATATCCCAATTACCTTGCAAGTGGAAGTAAAGGCAATGTAGTCAAGCTATATAATATGGATAAAGGAAAGCAGATGAGTTTGCTTTCCTTTTTTGTGCGTTTGTGGTAAAAAGTACGTCACAAAAGCAAAAAAAGTCGTTGCCTACTTGCTGTTTACGACACAATGTGCTACAATTTTTGCTATGAAAGGAATAATCATCACAAATCAATACGACCACTCGACAACGCAAAGCAAAAAGGTGTTGCGTATGACATGCGAGTTGGAACAGTTGGGTGTTGAAGTGACGGTGTTGTCCGCTTGCCAAGCAATGGCGTATTTGCACCAAGGCAACACAACTTGTCCAGTAGACGCCGACTTTGTGCTGTACTTTGACAAGGACAAGTATAACGCGCAAATGTTGGAGCAATGTGGATTAAGGCTGTTCAACAGCTCGTCCGCAACGGAACTGTGCGATGACAAAATGCTAACGCACATTGCACTAGCCAACTGCGGTATTCCAATGCCAACAACCATCTCTGCGCCATTGTGCTACGTTGCTGGCAGCCAACCAAGCAAGGAATTTTTGCAAAAGGTGGAGCAAACGTTGGGGTTCCCGCTAGTGGCAAAGCAATGCTTTGGCAGTTTTGGCGAGCAAGTCTACTTGGTAAACAACAGGGAAGAGTTGCTACAAACCTACACCAAGCTTATGGCCGTTCCACACATTTACCAACAGTTTGTGGCGGAAAGTCGCGGCAAGGATATGCGCGTAATTGTCATTGGCAACAAGGTTGTGTGCGGTATGATTCGCTACTCGGATAGTGATTTTAGGTCCAATATCGAGCGTGGCGGACGGGCAACTAGCGTACAAGTTCCACAAGATATTGCCAATATGTGCGAGCAAGCATCCAAGGTTTTGGGGCTTGATTACTGTGGGATAGACGTCCTTTTGGGAGAGCAACCTACCATTTGCGAAGTCAACAGCAACGCAATGTTTGCCGCAATGGAAAGTGTAACTGGGGTAAACGTTGCCAAGGCGTACGCACAGCACATTGTAAACAGCGTAAAAAACAGCAAATAAGGAGATATACCATGAATATACAACAATTTCTTAACACAAGCTACACAGCATACCACACAACGGAAAACGTTTGCAAAATTTTGCTCAGTCAAGGTTTTGAACAACTGGAAGTTGGCAAAAATTGGGATTTGCAACAAGGAAAGGGCTATTTTGTAACACGTAACGGAAGCTCTGTTATTGCTTTCAAGGTGGGAACCAACCGCATCTTCAATATTGTGGAAAGCCACACCGACAGTCCTTGTTTTAAGATTAAGGGAGATAAACTTCTTGCAACTGAAGGGGCAAAAAAGCTAAATACCGAAAAATACGGTGGATCATTGATGTATACTTTCTTGGATCGTCCACTAAAAATTGCCGGTCGTTTGCTTGTAAACAACGATGGTGTTGTTAGCCCCCTTTTGGTGGATAGTAGTTACAACGTTGTTATTCCAAGTGTAGCGGTGCATCAAAACCCATCTGCAAATGATGGTCTTAGCCTAAACCCACAAGTGGATATGCTTCCTTTGCTTGGTCAATGCGACGATTTGTATGCTACACTTTGCGACCAAAAGGTTGTGGATGCCGATTTGTTTGTTGTTCCTGCTGACCAAAGCTTTGTTGCGGGCGTTAACGGAGAATACCTTTGCTCGGCACGTCTAGATAACCTTACAAGCGTGTACACAAGCGTAACAGCTATTGCCAATGCTTCTCCAAGCAACATTGCTGTTGTTGCTTGCCTAGATAACGAAGAAACTGGCAGCGGCACTCGTCAAGGTGCTCCATCCTTTATTGAACAAGTATTGCAAAATATTGCCGCAAGTTTGTCTATGGATCAACTTGGCTTGCTCTATGCCAAGGAAAACGGGATGGTGTTGTCAGTGGATAACGGACACGCAGTACACCCCAACCACCCAGAAAAGAGTGACGTTGCAATGCGTACATATATGAACAAGGGTATCATCATCAAGCATCACACCAACTATTCTACCGATGGCTTGTCTTCTGCTGTACTTAAAACAATTTTGACAGATAACAACATTGCCTTCCAAGATTTATACAACAAGAGTGATATGCGTTGCGGTTCCACGTTGGGACTTGTAACCAGCCGTCAACTTGGCATGAAAACTGTAGATATCGGTTTGCCACAACTAGCAATGCACTCCGCTTGCGAAACTTGCGGGTTGAGCGACGTTGACAGTATGCAACAATGTATCACAGCATTTTTACAAGCGCCAATTTGCGGAAACGAAGGTGGAATTGCAACAAAATAGCAAAAAAGCAAAAATGCGAAAAAATACAGCCACTTTTCTTTTTTAAATTTAAAAAAAGGCAAATAATCAAGTTGACAAACGGTTGTTATCGTTCTATACTACTTACAACAATACCGAAACCAAGGGAGTTTACTAGATGAAACAAGTTAGCTTCGCATACGGATATCGCTATTACTACTACTTTGCAACAATGTAATGTAGCGATTGATGATGAGGTTTTTTGGTAGATAATTTATTTATTTTTTGTTATTTACAAAGCTCTTTCTCAATCGAAAGAGCTTTTTTGTTTTTTGTTCGTCTTTTTGTGTTGAAAGGTTTTTACCGCTACATCACTAACCGTCTATTTGTTTAACTTTGCAAGGGGAACACAAACTTGCTAATTGCAACAAAACAAAGATAACAAGTGGAGTAAATGTACAACTAGCACAACTAAAGCGAACAAATAAAAACACTAAACAATCTAATTTGCACAATAGTGCACATTGCAAACAATGGGAGGGTATTATGAAAAAGTTATTTGCAATTGTAATCGTAGCAACACTGCTAGCAGTATCCATCGTTATACTTGTTGGATGCAACCAAGCAGATATCAACGTTGAAATTATTCAATTTGGTAACTTTGATGCGCTAAACAGCGCGGCAGAAGGCTTTACACAAAGGTTGGAAGACTGGGCAAATGAACAAGGCAAGACAATTCATTTTGAAGAAAGAAATGCCAACGCAACAGCAAGTAACGTTGCACCAAGTGTTCAATCTGCTATTGCCAACCAGCCTGACCTAATCTACGCAATTGCAACACCTTGCGCAGTTAATGCCGCTGGTAACACAACGGATATCCCAGTATTGTACACGGCTGTTACCAATCCTACGGGTGAAGGTCTTGTTGGTCAAGATAACGTTTACGGCACAAGCGATATGAACCCGGTAGCCTTGCAAATTGAACTAATCAAGGACCTTGTTCCCAACGTAAAAAAGATTGCATTTTTGTTCTGCTCGTCCGAAACAAACTCCGTTGTTCAAGTTGGTATGGCCAAGGTGCAATGTGCTCTTATGAAGATTGACACAAAGGATTTTGCCGTTTCTTCCGCATCGGAAATTGCACAAGTTGTGGCATCCATTGGGGAAGACTTTGACGCAATCTACATCCCAACAGACAACATGCTTGCAAACAGTATTTCTACCGTTGCATCTGCTAACACACACAATATTCCACTCATCGTTGGTGAAGCTGGTATGATTGCTGGTGGTGGCTGGGCTACATTGTCCATTAACTACAAGCTTCTTGGTGCACAAACTGCAGAAATTGCCATCAAGCTTCTTTCCGGTCAACAAGTAAGCGATGCCGAACGTCACCAAATGTACAAAGGTGCTTTGGAACTTGTAATCAGCGAAGATGCTAAAACTGCTCTTGGTCTAACAAGCGAACAAGTTACAGCCCTTCAACAAAAATATGGAGAATAATTTGCAATGTTAAATCTTCTAAACGTAACCTTTATGGGTATACTTCGACTTATCCCATCGGGAATTGGCGAAGGCTTGGCTTGGGGCATACTTGCTCTTGGCGTGTACATTTCCTTCCGCGTGTTGGATGTGGCAGATATGTCCGTTGACGGCACACTAGCACTTGGCGGTGTGGTAACGGCGGTTCTTGTTGCCAACGGCACAAACGTTGTCCTTGCCATACTAATTTCAGTAATCAGTGGTGCCGTGGCTGGCGCAATAACAGGCTTGATGCACACCAAACTCAAGATACCGGCAATTCTATCGGGCATTTTGATGATGTTTGCTTTGTATTCGGTAAATATTCACATTATGAGCGGAAAGAGCAACGTTTCCTTGCTCAAGCAACCAACCTTGCTCAATTTACTTTCCGACTGGCTACAAATTGACCGTTCTGTAATCAATATCATTGTGTTTGCGTTGTTTGCAGCATTGGTTATTGCCGCTATTTACTGGTTTTTTGGCACAAAGCTTGGTTCGGCTATTCGTGCAACGGGCTGCAATCTTCAAATGGCGCGCGCACAAGGTATCGATACCGACAGCAAGGTAATCATTGGCCTAGCCATTTCTAACGGACTTGCGGCACTAGCTGGCAGTCTAATTGCACAAAAGGACAGCAATGCCACAGTAGATATGGCAAGTGGTGCTATCGTAATTGGATTGGCATCCATTGTTATTGGTGAGCTGATTTTCAAAAAGAATCTTCCATTTTGGGCAAAGCTTGCTGGCGTAATTGTGGGCAGTATCATCTACCGTCTAATCATTATGCTAGCTTTGCAAATGCCTTTTGCCGAAACGTACGACATGAAGCTTATCACAGCAATTTTGCTTGTACTAGCAATGAGCGTGACAGTTATCAAAAAGCGTCATCACAAAAAGGAGGCCAAACATGCTTGATATCAAAAATTTAACAAAAGTGTTTGGCAAGGGCACCGTCAACGAAAAGGTTGCACTAACAAACCTTTCCTTGCATCTAAACGAAGGCGACTTTGTAACGGTAATTGGTGGCAATGGCGCAGGCAAATCCACCTTGCTCAATTGCATTGCAGGGGTATTTGCTGTGGATGAAGGAAGCATAACCATCAACGGGATGGACGTTACCAAAATGCCCGAGCACAAGCGTGCTCGCTTTGTATCTCGCGTGTTCCAAGATCCCCTTCTTGGCACAGCGGCAGATATGCAAATTGAAGAAAACCTTGCAATAGCATCCCAACGCGGACAACGCAGGGGGCTAGGTTGGAACGTAACAAAAAAGGACAGTCAACACCTCAAGGAAGTTGTTGCCACACTAGGGCTAGGCTTGGAAAACCGCATGACAACCAAGGTTAATCTGCTAAGTGGTGGACAACGCCAAGCGCTAACTTTGCTAATGGCAACTATGAACAAACCAAGCATACTGTTGCTTGACGAACACACTGCTGCCCTTGATCCCAAAACAGCGCAAAAGGTACTTGACCTAACACGCAAAATCACCACCGAAAATAATCAAACAACCATCATGATTACGCACAATATGAAGGATGCTATTACCTACGGCAACAAGCTAATTATGATGAGTGACGGCAAAATTATTTTCCAAGCAGAAGGGGAACAAAAGCAAAAACTTACCGTTGCGGATTTGTTGGAAAAGTTCCAACAAATTGGTGATGAAAACGACAGAATTTTGCTTTCCTAAAAATTTTGCTTATACAATCGCTAATCAAACTAAAACCAACAACTAGACGTGTTAAATACAGTTAGTTGTTCCTCTATAAAACAGTCCACGGGTTTTCTTGTGGACTGTTTTGCTATTTATTTGCAAACAAAGTTTTTGCAAAAATGCCACCAAATTTAAAACGGACAGGTTATCTTTGGGCACAGAAAAAAACTACTTTTTTCAAACACGCGCCAATTGTGCTTGTATTGGGCTTTTGTTTGTGATATAATTGTGTTATCAAGTTGTTGGGAGATACCCCTATATGATTCTTTACAAAAACGGAGCTGCCCTAATTGGGGACAAGCTCATAAAAACGGATATTGTTGCTAACCACGGCAAAATCATTGAAATTGCCCCAGATATTGTTGGAGATAATCAAACGGAAATTATCGACTGCACGGGCAAGTACATTTTGCCTGCGCTAGTAGATATTCACACCCACGGCGCCAACGGATACGACTTTAACACCGCCGATTTGGACGGTATGAAAAAGATAATGGAGTTTTACGTTAGTCACGGTGTAGGCACAGTTTTTCCTACCATTATGACGGACAGCGACGAAGTAATTTGCCGACAACTTCAACTAGTTTGTCAGCTTGCAAAGGATTATCCCGAAGTAAAGGGTATCCACTTGGAAGGCCCATTTATTAGCACCGAAAAACGTGGCGCACACCCCACGCAATATATTCAAGCACCATCGGTAGACAAGTTTATGGTTTACCAAAGGGCGGCAAATGGATTTATCAAGATTGTTACGGTTGCTCCCGAAGTAGACCACGCGCTAGACTTCATCAGCGAAGTTACCGATATGGGTGTAGTTGTATCTTTGGGGCACAGCAGTGCCACGGCGGATATCGTCACCAAGGCAATACAAGCTGGTGCAACCAGTTTTACCCACACTGGCAACGGAATGTCCCAAATGGACAGGCTGGATATTGGCATGGTAGGTTCGGCAATGCTACACAACGTTTTTGCCGAAGTTATTTGTGACGGCAACCATACCAGTGAGCATTTTGTCAAGCTTCCTGTTGCAACCAAGGGGCTAGATAAGGTCGTTGGTGTAACGGATAGCATCATGGCAACCGGCATGAAGGACGGCAACTACAAGCTGGGCGCAATGGATATAACAGTAAACAAAGGTCAAGCCTTTGTAACGGGAACAACCACGCGCGCAGGTAGCACGTTGGATGCCTACACAGGTCTAGCAAATATGGTGCAATTTTGTGGTTTGCCACTACACAAGGCAATCAAGATGTGGACCATTAACCCAGCCAAGCTTGTTGGTATGCAAAACCGCATTGGAACAATAGAAATTGGCAAAGATGCCGATTTCATTTTGTTTGGATAAAAACTAATCACACAAATACATTGATAAATGGAGGTTATTATCATGTTAGGAACAATTTTAGCTGTACTATTGCTAGCAGTTATAGCTGTTTGCGTATTTATCAGAGTGCAATCTCGCAAAAAGCGCGATGCAAAGCGCTGGCCACTAATTGTCATTGCAGTTGCTGCATTGATTTTTCTAATTGTGCCCTTTAGCATCCATACAATTCAACCTGGTCAAGTTGGTGTAGTAAAGGTATGGGGTGAAGCAAAGAACGTAAGAACACCTGGTACATATTTCGATTTTTGGATTTCCAACCAATATCAAATGTACGATACAACCGTTCAACAGGAAGAAATCAAAACAGCGTGCTACTCTTCCGACGCGCAAACAATGGATATTGATATGGTTGTTCAATATCAAATTCGCAGTGCCGATGCCATCAAAATTGCCAACAACTACGGCGCATTGCCCAATTTGGCACAAAGAATCAGTGCTATTTCTATGGACAAAGCCAAAACTGTACTAAGCGAAAAGTCCGCAATGGTTATCATTGAAACTCGCTCCAGCATTAGCCCTGCAATTGAACAAAGCATCAAGGAAGCCGTTTCGGAAGGTTACTGTGTGGACATCATCGCCGTTGTTATTACAAATATCGACTTTTCTGATGCCTTCGAAGAAACAGTAGAAGACAAGATGATTGCCGAACAAGAACAACTCAAGGCAGAATACGAAAAGCAAAAGGCTATTATCGAAGCGGAAAAGGAACTGGAGGTTGCAAAACTTCAAGCGGAAGCAAACATTGCCAAGGCTCAAGGTGAAGCAGAAGCAACAAAGGTTCGTGCCCAAGCAGAAGCAAATGCGCTAAAAGCAAAGTCCATCGAAGTTGCACGTATGTTAGGCTTCAACATTTTGGAAAGCACCCAAGATGACGGCAAGGGCGGTGTTGTTACTGTGTACGATATCGACTTTACTGGCAAAAGTGACGAAGAAATTGCCCTTATTTCCGAATATCTCAAGTACATTGAGTATCTAGAAAAGTGGGATGGCGATTTGCCACTAGTTACCGATGGCTCTGCAACCATCTATTTGCCTGCAGGAACAGGCTCTTCTGGCGGAACATCTACAAATCCGTAGGGCATTGTGCTAAATATTGCTGTTTTTCTGCTCAACAAAACGCTTGACTATTTGTGTAATAGGTGGTAAAATTAGCAAGTACGACTGGGGGATGCCCCAAATATTATAGGGAGAGGTAAAGCGACCATGAAACAAGGTATACATCCGAATTATCACGAAGCGACTGTTGTATGTGCTTGTGGTGCTACTTTCACAACAGGAACTACCAAGGATACAAAGGTAATCAAGGTAGAAATCTGCAACAAGTGCCATCCATACTTTACAGGTAAGCAAAAGCTAGTTGATGCTGGCGGACGCGTTGACAAGTTCAAGAAAAAGTACGGCATGCAATAATATGTCAAAATTCAAAAGGGATATCCAAATGCGGATATCTCTTTTTTTTTGCGCACCACAAAAGGTATAGTTAACGCATCGTGTGGATCACGAAGCGACTGTTGTATGTGCTTGTGGGTTACTTTGGGGCATAGCCCCTTTTGTAGTGGTATTAGTGGACTTGCTTCCACAGGTGCCATCCATACTTTACAGGTAAGCAAGTATAGCAACAAATATGGTGTTTATCAGCAAGCAAAACTAGTGGCGACCGAACGGTCCGCGTTGACAAGTTCAAGAAAAAGTACCCATGCAATAATATGTCAAAATCCAAAAGGGATATCCAAATGCGGATATCTCTTTTTTTTGTTTATGTAAAACAGATAGAGATAAAGCAATTTGCCGACAAATACAAATTTGGCGAGGGAGTGTGATTGTATGAAATATTTTCTTAATGAAGGTCAACGAAAAGCAACAGGAGGTACTTGTTACTTTGAATTCCAAAAAGGAAAATTCAGAAACAAGTTTTGGCTAAAAGATTCACTTTGTCTTCATGCAGACATTTTTGATTTACTCTCGTTGAATGAGTTGTTTTCTGATGCTATCGAAAATTTCTGCTACTATGCTCCAAACGAAGTAAGTAAGGAACAGTGGGAGAACCTTATTGCCAAATCGAAAGGAAACGAGCAGTGGGAGAATGTTATCGAAGAATTGAGTCCATGGGTAGAAGAATGCTTCAACATACATAAGTGTTTTACCATCTGTGGTATATAATTAACAGACAAATTCCAATTTGCCGGGGAGAACTAAATACATAAAGGGCTGGCGAAAAACAATCGTCAGCTTTAAAAATTTGCAAAATACATATTATGTATTGACAACGATACAATTTTAGTATATAATATTTGTATTACAAATCAAAGGAGTTTGTTATGGAGAAGAAACCTGCTATCGTAGCTCAAAGGTTGACCGAGCTTAGAGAAGGAATACATATATCACAGGCACGTCTTGCGGCGGTGTTTGA
>JAFTHP010000031.1 GCA_017457305.1 Clostridia bacterium
GCACTGTTCAAAAAAATCATTGACGTATTGAAGAAGGTTTCCCGCGCTGGTGGTAGAGATGTGGAAACATACGGCGAAAACAAAATTTTCAACCACAGCGAATACGCAAACACCCACTCGGCTCGCAAGTTCCTATCTCACATAGAAAACAAGGACAAGCTTGCCGAGATGATGACAAACGACGGCGGTACGGAAGGCAGTGTAACCATCAAGATTGGTGCAGACGACCAAGCGCCGGAAGGTTGCTCCATTGTAACAACCCGTGTGTCGCTGGGGGAAAACATCAGCAGTTCCATTGGTGTAATTGGTCCCGTGCGTATGAATTACAAAAAAGTATTGTCAGTGCTCTCGCACATTAGCGATATTATCATTGACCTTATCAACAAGGAGAAGTAATGAAAACAAAAAACACAACAACAGATGCTACCGAAGTAACAACCGAGGTAGAAGCCCACTCTCAACTATCAGAGGTTGAACAAGCATTGGTTATCGAAAACGAAAAACTAATTGCCGAAATTGACACTCTAACACAGGAAAACGAAAAACTCAAAAAGACCGTTGACCGCTTGCAATCTTCTGCAGACAAGTCGGATACCTACCTAAATCAACTTGTAGCAATGAAGAACGACTTTGAAAGTTACAAGCGCCGCATGAAGCTCAACACCGAGCAAACACAAATGCAAGGTGTTATCCAAGTGGTTACCAAGCTAATTGACATTTGCGACACCTTTGAACTGGCAAGCAAGCATCTAGAAGGGGACAACCTCAAGGGCTTTGAAATGGTTCATCAACAATTTTTGCAAATCTTGGCAGAGTTTGGCGTAAAGGAAATTGAAGCAATGGGGCAACCCTTCGATTGCATGACAATGAACGCTCTATCCAAGATTGACCGTGGCGAAGAAAACACCGACAAGGTAGTAGAAGTGTACAAAAAGGGTTACATCCTTGGCGAAAAGGTTATTCGCTATGCCGAAGTTATCGTAGGGGCGTAACAGTAAAGAGATATTACAAAAAAACAGCAAAACAAGCACGTAAGTGCGTGTCTATAAATTAACAAATAATCATCTAAAAGGAGATAAATATTATGGGAAAAATTATTGGTATTGACCTTGGTACAACAAATAGCTGCGTAGCAGTATTGGAAGGTGGCGAACCTGTTGTTATCACCAACGCAGAAGGTAACAGAACTACTCCATCCGTTGTAGGATTTTCTAAAGACGGCGAAAGACTTGTTGGTCAAGTTGCAAAGCGCCAAGCTGTTGTAAACGCTGATAGAACAGTTTTGTCCATCAAGCGCGAAATGGGCAGCAACTACTCTGTAGAAATTGACAACAAAAAGTTTTCCCCACAAGAAATTTCTGCAATTATCCTTGCAAAGCTCAAGGCTGATGCAGAAGCATATCTTGGCGAAAAGGTAACACAAGCTGTTATCACAGTTCCAGCATACTTCTCTGACGCACAACGTCAAGCAACAAAGGACGCAGGTAAAATTGCCGGTTTGGAAGTTTTGCGTATCATCAACGAACCAACAGCTGCAGCATTGGCTTACGGTTTGGACAAGGGCGAAAACCACAACCAAAAGATTCTAATTTACGACCTTGGTGGTGGCACATTTGACGTTTCCATCTTGGAAATTGGCGATGGCGTATTTGAAGTTTTGGCAACAAACGGTAACAACCGCTTGGGCGGCGACGATATCGACAAGGTTCTTATCGACTACCTTGTAGCAGAATTCAAAAAGACAAATGGCATTGATCTATCTCAAGATAAGCAAGCTGTTCAACGTCTAAAGGAAGCTGCCGAAAAAGCTAAGATTGAACTTTCCAGCACACTCAAAACAACCGTTAGCCTACCATTTATCACAGCTGATGCTACAGGTCCAAAGCACTTGGAAGTAGAAATCACACGTGCTAAGTTCGAAAGCTTGATTGACTTCATCATCAAGCAAACAATGGAACCACTCAAGCGCGCAATGGCTGATGCTGGCGTTACAAACAACGACATCAACCGCGTAATTTTGGTTGGTGGCTCCACACGTATTCCAGCTGTAGTAGAAGCAGTGAAGAATTACTGCGGAAAAGAACCTTACAAGGGAATTAACCCAGACGAGTGTGTTGCTATCGGCGCAGCTATCCAAGGTGGCGTATTGGGCGGCGAAGTTAAGGACGTTTTGCTACTTGACGTTACACCTTTGTCACTTGGTATCGAAGTTCTTGGCGGTATCACAGCTAAGCTAATTGAACGTAACACAACAATTCCTACAAGCAAATCACAAGTATTCTCTACAGCAGCAGATAACCAAACAAGCGTAGATATCCACGTTTTGCAAGGCGAACGCGAAATGGCTGTTAACAACAAGACACTTGGTCGTTTCTCCTTGACAGGAATCCTTCCTGCTCCAAGAGGAGTACCACAAATCGAAGTTAAGTTCGATATCGACGCAAACGGTATTGTTCACGTAACTGCTAAGGACCTTGGCACACAAAAGGAACAATCTGTAACAATCACATCTAGCACAAACTTGTCTGATGCAGATATTGATGCAGCTGTAAAGGATGCAGAAAAGTACGCCGAAGAAGACAAAAAACGTCGTGAAGCTGTAGAAGCAAGAAATGGTCTTGATCAAATGATTTTGTCCTTGGAACAATTCCTTCGTGAAAACGGAGATAAGGTTAGCGAAGAAGACAAGAAGATTGTTGAAGAACAAATCTCCAAGGGTAAGGCTGTATTTGAAAACCAAAGCGCTACA
>JAFTHP010000032.1 GCA_017457305.1 Clostridia bacterium
TCATAACGGTTGCCCTTTAATCTTACTCATCAGTTGCTCTACAATGCGTTGAACACACAGCTTGTGGCAGTACAATTCGTAATACTCGCTTTGCTCGTGGCGTTCGCCATTTGGCAATGGCTCGGCTAGCAGTAGGTCGGGTGTAACGCGATTGCTAGTGGTGCAATCGCTATTCCGTCACTTCGTTCCTTACGCTTCACTCTCCAGCACCAATCTAGGGCAATCGTTTATCGGTTGCCCTTGAATCTTACTCATCAGTTGCTCTACAATGCGTTGAACACACGGCTTGTAGCAGTACGATTCGTAATACTCGCTTCGCTCGTGGCGTTCGCCATTTGGCAATGGCTCGGCTAGCAGTAGGTCGGGTGTAAAAAGTCGCACATTGCGACTTTTTTATCCATTGCGAAAGCAATGGCATATCATCACCGAAGGTGTATATCATCAGCCGAAGGCTGCATACTGTCGCAGTGTTAAAATGTAAAGCAATCTCATAACGGTTGCCCTTTAATCTTACTCATCAGTTGCTCTACAAATGTGCGTTATTATTCTTTTTTGATTTTATATATTGATTTTATCGTTCAGTCGTGCTATTATAGTGTTGCGACGTAATTTAATACTTAATGGGAAAAGTATACTTCTAGGGTAGAAGTGTGCTTATTTCGCGTTATAAAAATCTTTTTCCATTAAGGATTATTAATTGCGTCGCGGCAAGCGGAATGGTACATTCTATATGCGTCATCGTTTGCGGTGGCGCATTTTTTTTGCTTACTTTGTTATTACAATACTTAAGGAGAAAACGTAACATGGGATTGTTCAAAAGGAAACCTAAATTTATTGCAGCAGTATGTCCACAATGTGGTGGTAATCTTGAAATGGATGCTCAACTGCAAACTGCCTATTGTACAAAATGCGGTGCTCACTGTTTGGTGGAAGACGTTCAAATTAGAAAACCCAGGAAAGAAACTCCGTTGCAAACTGTTGTAGGTTTTATTGAAAGACAATCAGACCTTAACAGAAAGGATAGGGCTGCACGACAACAACAGCGTGAAGAAGAACGAGCAGCAAGACGCCAACAACAAGAAGAAGAACGTAAAGAAAAAGCCAAGTCTGCAAAGGTTGCTGCTATAGTAGGAGGCATCCTCTTGGTAGTATTAATGATTTTTGCCTTTGTTATGGCTGGGTTGGAGTAAAAAATAACAATATTAGAATTTCAAACAATAGAACAATATATTGTGAGGGAAGATATTTATGAGCAAACAAGTCAATTCACTTATTACTGAAGCGCAAGCTAACGAATTTATAGAAAAGAAACGCAAAAAAGCTGAGAAACTAATTGCTAACGAGAAGAAATTTGATGAGTTTTTGCTAAATTTAGAAGAAAAACTGAAAACATTACCCTGCGGAACAATTCTTTCTAAAATACCCGTATTGGTATCAATGGTAAAAAGTTTTGTTAAGAAAGAGTATACGGAAATACCCATAAATACAATTACCAGTGTAGTAGCAGGTTTGCTTTATTTTGCATTGCCAATCGAGATTATACCAGATAGTATACCAGTTATAGGTTATGCTGATGACGCTGTTATTTTTAGTTTAATACTTAAAGGAGTTCAAGAGGATCTTGATAGATATTTAGAGTGGCGCGATGGTGTTACAGTTGTAAATACCTATGAAGTCGTAGATCCAGTAACGGAGTAAGACAATTATAGTGATGATATCCATTCTGACGATTGGAAGGTTTTAAGAGACGTATATAAGTAGAATAAAAGAATCACCATGCGATAAAGACGTTTCAAGGAAAAATAATAATAAAAAATAAGGAGGTATAAAAATGAAATGTGCTAATTGTGGAAACACCGATCCTGCCACTTTGTGGGATGAGGGAGATACTATTTATTGTTCCAAGTGTTGTCACCGTACACTTATTGAAACTGGGGAGGACGATTTGGTCGAATGTCCATATTGTCATGAATTGAGAGACAGAAAGGCTGCTTATTGCAGACACTGTAACATGGGCTGGGATGATTAAATATTATTTAATAAAAAAACTATAATTTTAATATAACAATTAGGAGGAAAAAATATGCAAATGTGCCCATTCTGTGGTAAAGTTTACGACGAGTCTGAATATTCAAAATGTCCTGTATGTCATCCGGACAGCTATGGTGGTTCTAAGATGTATATAGTATATGATAGGGATCTTGGATGTGCTTTAGAGTTGACGGAAGATGAGTTAGAGGAGTTCAAAAAGACTCACCCGGAATATCAATAATCATGTCAGATCTAACCAACGCAACTATTACAAATAATTACAAAGACGTATAAAAGAATAATTGACACACCAGGAGAGCATCCCAGCTCTCCTTTTTTCATGCCCTTTTCCGTAAATATCTTTATACTTACAGAGTTTGTTATTGTAATATAATTTAAGTGTAAAAATGGTGGTGAATTTCATTGAGCTATGGGCGAAGAAAGATATATACAAACGAAGAAGTTATAACGGTAGAAAACATTAGGGATGTGCTACGCAAGGCGTACTTTGAGCATCAAATGAACCGTGGCAACATCACAAAGCTGTGGGATTATCAGGCAAAGTAACACGCTACTTGTTGTAAGGGGTGTTAAATAACTAGCAATGGCTCGGCTAGCAGTAGCAGTATTCTTTTTGTAATAATTTTCAAGAAAAGTAGTGCATTTGGTGTGGTTTTGTGGTATTATATGGTAACTACAAGCGTTAAAGTGTGCAAGTGGTGTAGTTTATTGTTCAATTTGGTGAGGGTTTGCAATGAAGTTTCCCGAAAAGTGGAGAGAAACGGTCGATCCATTTCAACTACAATTTGATAACTTTCAGTTAACGGAAGTATTGGGGTATCCTCATGCGGGAAACGACGTTTTCTATGCAAAGGGCATCTACTGTGGCAAGGAAACGGATGTGTTCATCAAGGTCAACAGGCAACTTGGTGCAGACGTGCAAAACGAAATCCAAGTTCTCAAGCAACTTGATCTACCCATCCTTCCACAAATCATTGATTACAACCCCAACATGACCTACCGTGTGTCGGTCGCCTTACACGGGGAAAGGCTATCCACGATACTTGGGGATAACAGCGACCTACAATCGATGGACTACCTTTCTAGCTACGGTAAAATGCTAGCCACTTTGCACGGCACAACTGGGCAGTTCTCTCCCGTCAAGGACAGAAAATTCTTTCATATTCCATCGGTGGAGTATTTCCAACAAAACAATTTGAGTTTGGACGTCCGCAACTTTTTGGTGGAAAATCAACCTCAAACCATAAACAAGTGTTTTTGTCACGGCGACTTCCACTACGCCAACATTTTGTGGCAGGATAAGCAAATATCCGGCATTTTAGATTTTGAGCTATCCGGCATTGGCAACAAGGAGTTCGATATAGCCTGGGCAATAATCTTGCGCCCCGGACAGAGATTCTTACGTGAACCGCAGGAACTAGATGAGTTTTTACGTGGATACAGTCAGCTGGGCACCTACAACCGCCAATATGTAAACTACTACATGGTGCAAATTTACTGTTGGTTCTTTGCCATTGGCAACGACGAGTACAAGCAACTTGTCACACAAAAAATAAACCAAATTATTGCTTCTTTCTAGTTGTTTTGGGATAGACAGCACACAGGAGTATAAATGGAAAACACAAAGAAAAAGACCTTTTGGCAGATGGTAAAGTATTTGCTAGTGTCCATTGGAGTAACGTTGATTCAGCTACTGCTAGTAAATGTTTTGTACGTTGTCATGAAGGGTATAACAACACCTTTGCCTGCAATTTTGGGGGATATTTTCAGCGAGCAAGTAATGGGGCAAGGGCACAGCAACTGGGGATATTTGTTGCCATTTTTGCTATCCAATCTAATAGCCAACGCGGTAGGATATTTTGTCAACAAATCCAAAACCTTCAAGTCGGATGCGCCCACCTGGCACTTTGTTGTATACTTGGTAATACTGCTTGTGTTGATACTTTTCTCCACTTGGATTCAAGGTGTAATTGTAAATGCGCTCAACAATTTGCAGGTGCAATTTCTAGCTAAGTTAGCACCTACAATCGCAGCGATGGCAGTAGGCGGATTTCAGCTTATTTGTCTGTTCCCATTGCAAAAATTTGTGCTATTGCGCGAAAAGAAATAGTATTTTTACCACTTCAAAACACACAACGTTGTTGTTCTATATTGTTCGGAGTCAAAATGAACGCAGTTTTTACCATCAACGGAAAACAAATTGAAACAGAAAGGCTTATTTTGCGGGCCTTTTGCCAAGATGACTTGGAGGATTTTTACCAATACGCATCGGTACAAGGAGTAGGCGAACGTGCCGGCTGGTGTCATCACAAAAGCAGGGAAGAAAGTCAATCCAAACTAGAATCTTTTGTGTTGGAAGACCAAACCTTTGCCATTTGTCTAAAAAGCAATAACAAAGTTATTGGCTCGCTAGGAGTCAAGCAGTACGGCTTGGAAGACAAACTAACAGAGTTTACCAACTACCAAGGCAGAGAACTGGGTTTTGTGCTCAACAAGGACTACTGGAACAAGGGCATAATGACAGAGGCTGTCAAGGCTGTAATCAACTATTTGTTCAACGAGTGCCACTTGGATTTTCTAACTTGCGGACACTTTATTTCCAACACTTCTTCCCAGCGGGTACAGCAAAAATGCGGATTCAAGCCCTACAGAAAGCTTGTGTGCGACACAAGCATGGGCACGCAAGAAACCACAATTCTCAATCTACTGGTAAATCCACGCAAGGAAATTACCTTCAACTTTTCCCATCCAGAAACACTCATCTGGCAGGACTAACTAAACATCAACTTTTTGGCAACAGTAGTATGTTGCCTTTTTTATTGTCTTTTGCAGCAACCAACTTTGTTTATCAAATCATTTTTGGTGTCTTCTTTTCGTACAATAGTGTAGTGGCTTTTTGCCCTACCACACAAAAGGGGGACGTAGGTTTATGCTCACAATTTCCATAGTAGACGATGGTGTAGGTTGCTTGGCAACGTACAGCAAACTAAAGCAGGCTGTTTTGGCTAACTATCAATGCATAATGTTGCAGGATGCTTTTCCGCTAGGCAAGCTTAGTAGGCAACGACTGTTTGCCATTGGCAACAAGGTTTGCAGGGAGCTACTTAGCAAGGGTAGTGATATAGTGGTATTTTCTTCCGTTGCGCTATCCAACGTGTGCACGCGCCATTTTGTTCAGCAAGGTCTGCCCGTGTTTGGATGCGATGCACCCATTGGTCACTCCTGCACGTACACAGCGTCCAAGGTGTTGGTGGTGGGGGACAAGTGTGTAACGGATAACGTCAGGCTGTCCAACGTAATTGCTCTGCCCTTGCCCGACTTTCCAATTTTGGCGGAAAAGGGCAACGAAAGGGATATCGTGCAGTACCTAACCACACAGTTAGAAGACCTTCAAGGATTTGATTGCATAGCCTTTGCCAACAGCAGTATGAACTTGTACAAGCATTGTTTTCGCAGGGTTGTACCCAACGTTCAAATTTTTGACACTTTGCAAGGGATATCCAGAAGATTATACAAAAAATACCACAAGTTTAGCGCCGAAGAAAGTACAATTGCAATCCTAGACCAACAAAGGCAAGATATCTCAGAAAAATATTGCTATTTTTTGCAATAAATCATAAAAACCCCTTGAAAAAAAATTCAGTATAGTATATAATAGCAAGTGGCTGTTTGTTGAAATGTAACCTTTCAACAAGACTTTAAAACACTTATAGGAGTACTAACATGGCAATATTTGCGAAAGACATCAGAAACATTGCACTCATTGGACACAGTGGTGAAGGTAAAACTTCCTTGGCAGAAGCAATCCTTTACAACGCTCGCGCTATCGACAGACTTGGTCGCACAGATGACGGTAACTCTACAATGGACTTCGATCCAGAAGAAATTGCTCGTAAAATATCTATCAG
Organism: Clostridia bacterium; assembly: GCA_017457305.1. Classification (GTDB taxonomy): domain Bacteria; phylum Bacillota; class Clostridia; order Christensenellales; family CAG-314; genus Fimimonas. The sequence goes on from JAFTHP010000032.1 coordinate 5,961, forward strand.
CCTTTCTGTTGCTAACTGCACATACAGAGGAACAAAGATCAACATCATTGACGTTCCAGGATACTTCGATTTCGAATGCGAAATGCTCGAAGCTTTGTCCGTAGCAGACAGCGCAATCATCGTTACAGGTGCAACAGGATCTTTGACAGTAGGTACAGAAAAAGCTTTGGAATACTGTTCCGAACACAAAATCCCAGCATTGGTATTTATCAATGGTATCGACAAGGAAAACTCCAGCTTTGTTAACACAGTAGACGCTATCAGAGCTAAGTTCAACAAAGTTGTTCCAATCATCATTCCCGAAATGGAAGGCACAAAGATGGTTGGTTGCGTAAACGCAATCAACGGATCTCACCGCAACTTTGCAACAGGCGCATCCGACGATGCTATCCCAGCTGCATTGCAAGGTGATTACCAATCCGCTCACGAAGCTATCATCGAAATCGCTGCAGAAAGTGACGACGATTTGATGATGAAATTCTTCGAAGGTGAAGAACTCACAAACGACGAAATTACAAAGGGCTTTGCTGTATGTCTTGCTAACGGCACAACAGTTCCAGTATTGGCTGGTTCCGCTACAGCAAACAAGGGTATCCTAAACCTTATGGATACAATTGTAGATTCTTTGCCAAGTCCACAAGATAGACCAACCAAGGATGCTTCCGGCAACGTTGTAGCTTGCGACGCTAACGCTCCAGTTATTTTGAGAGTGTTCAAAACAATTGCTGACCCATTTGTAGGTAGACTTAGCATCTTCAAGGTTATCAGTGGTACACTCAAGAGCGGTATGACACTCAAAAACCTCAACAGTGATGCAAACGAAAAAATCAGTGCTGTTTACTTTATGAAGGGTAAAAAGCAAGAAACTGTTGACTGCGCTTGCGCTGGTGATATTGCTGCATTGGCAAAACTTTCCGCAACAAGCACAGGCGACGTTCTCAGCGAAGGTGTAGAAATCGCACTTGTTCCAGTAGAACTTCCACGTCCAGTTTACAGCCGTGCTGTATACGCTGCAAAGAAAGGCGACGAAGACAAGGTATTCGGTGGTCTTTCCAAGCTCAAGGACGAAGATATCTCCTTCACAGTAAGCAAGGATCCAGAAACAGGCGAAATGCTTCTTAGCGGTCTAGGCGAAACACAACTAGACGTTATTTGCAAAAAGCTCAAGTCCAAGTTCAACTGCGAAGCTCTATTGCAAGATCCACGTATCCCATACCGTGAAACTATCCGCAAGATGGCCGAAGCAGAAGGTAAGCACAAGAAGCAATCTGGTGGTGCAGGTCAATACGGTCACTGTAAAGTACGTTTCGAACCAGGCGCAGAAGATGGCGTATTCGAATTTGTAGACGCAGTAGTTGGTGGTACAGTTCCACGTCAATTTATCCCATCAGTAGAAAAGGGACTTCGCCAAGCTATCCAAAAGGGTGTTTTGGCAGGTTACCCAATGGTTAACTTGAAGTGCACATTGTTCGATGGCTCCAGCCACCCAGTAGACAGTAAGGATATCGCTTTCCAAATGGCAGCTATCATCGCTTATAAAGACGGTTGTGTAAAAGCTGGTCCTGTTATGCTCGAACCTATCTACGAACTCAAGATTACTGTTCCAGATAACTACCTTGGTGACGTAATGGGCGATATGAACAAACGTCGTGGTCGCATCAACGGTACCGAAATGGTTGGTGGAAAGCAAATCGTTACTGCCGAAGCTCCACTTGGCGAAATCTTGAAGTACGCTACAGACCTTCGTTCTATGACACAAGGCCGTGGTAAGTTCGAAATGAGCTTTGCTCGTTACGAAGAAGTTCCAGCAAGTAGCGTTGCTAAGATCGTTGAAGAAGCTAAGAGACTTCAAGCTGACGAATAATCACAAATCAACATCAATAGGAAGGAAAAGTTTTATTGCTTTTCCTTCTTTTTTTTTGGATTCAATGTGGGTGTTTTCAAGTTGTTCTTGTTTGATTATCAATACCCAAAATGTATGCACAAAACAAGCTAAACTTTTCAAACGTTGCTTTGATGAGGTGTTTTGCTTGCGGATATTGCAAAAATACACTTGTCCTAATCCGCATTGTGCATAAATGCAACCGATTTTTACATTGCCATATATTATTTTATTATTTAAAATTATAATTGAGAAAATATGTCCTTATTTATAGGCTTTGGGCATTTTTCTACTGACAAAAAAGGAGAAATCTTTTTTATGAAAAAAACTTTATGGATAGTGATACTTGCGCTTATCTGTATTTCTTGCCTTATTTCTACAGTTGCCTTTGCTGCTGTATCGGAAGAAGATCTTTATCCTGGAACAGATATGTCGTACTACGAAAGTTTGCCAAATGTTTATTCTCAAAGGGAATGGACTTTTGCAAATATTGGCTCAAATGCCAAGGGTAGTTATTCTCAAAGTGGCGACGAACTATATATCTCTCCAGAAGGTATTCCTGGAACAAATGGTAAAATTGCAGATGAAGAAATCGGTATGAACTTTTTCTACACCAAGATTGATGCTGCAATGGAAAACTTTTACATTAAAGCAACATTTACCATTACTAACATCAAAACTGGTGGCGACAACCAAAATGGTTTTGGTATTATTTGTACCGACACAATCGGTCCTGCAAAGGATGGTAAGTATATCAACTACATAGCTTCTTGTTGCACCAAAATGAGTACATCATACAATGTACCTGGTGGTAGAGCAATGTTTGGATATATGAGTGAAGACGGAACTGATCCAACTGACGGAGCAGAAAATGCATACGAAGGTACGTATTACAAACCTTTCAGTTTGGAGGGCGAAGCATTTGCTCCAGCACACGAAAAAGGTATGACATATACCTTTATTCTTCGCAAATCCAACACAGGTTATCATGCTATGCTAACGGAGTCTTCCCAAGGATATTGTGGTAGCGAAAGCACGTTTTATGATCCATCTCAACTACTCAAGCAAGATGGTGAACATGTTTATGTAGGTTTCTTTACCGCACGTAACGTTGCAGTAAAGGTTACCGACGTTTTCATGACCGTTGTAGATCCTAAAACTGACCAAAAGAAGTACGAAGACCCCAATGCTAACGCAGCTCAACCTGTTAAGATGGCTGTTTTGTCCCCAACATCAAGAACAAGTGACATTTACCCATTTTCAATGTATACCGATTCTCCGGGAACAATTACCCTTCAAGACTACTATAAAAATGAGTATTTAACATCACACGTAGATGCAGAAACCATTTTTACAAAGGAAATTACTATCACAAAGAACAATCTTCCATTAACAGCATTGTTTACTCCTGATAATCCTGATCAAAAACAAGTTGTAAGAACATTTGTTGTTAAAAAAGGTTATTTGCCTACAGTTGATGGAGTAAGCTATGTAAGTCCTACGGTTAACTCTGGTAAAGGTTCTGGTACTAAGGATGATCCTGCAAGTTTGTACGATGCTTTTGCATTTGCTTTGCCTGGAACCACTATTATTCTGCCAGATGGTACCTACAAACCCAATGGTAAACTCACCATTGAAAGAGGCGTAGATGGAACAGCAGATAAACCAATTGTTTTCAGAGGTGAAACAATCGGTGGTGTAACACTGGACTTTTCTAATGCTTCTACCACAAACGAATCATTTTTGCTAGGTGGTAACTATTGGCATATCGTTGGTATCAATTTTACAAATTCACAAAACAATTCCAAGGGTATCCGTATCAGCGGTAGCAACAACATTTTGGAACAATGCAAAGCATATAACAATGCAAACAGTGGTATCCAAATTTCTGGTGCAAGTAAGGAAGGTTACATTTGTTGGCCAGCCAACAACCTTGTTCTAAACTGTGATAGCTACAATAACTGTGACGAGACTCGTCAAGATGCTGACGGATTTGCTGTAAAACTAACAGTTGGCGATGGAAATAAACTATATGGCTGCGTGGCATACAACAACATTGACGATGGTTACGACTTGTATGCTAAGACAGTTACTGGATCTATTGGTGCAGTAGTTATCGAAAATTGTGTTGCATACAACAACGGATATATAAGCGAATCTGATTTGTCCAATGATAACCTCACTGGTGAAGGTAACGGCTTCAAACTTGGTGGTTCTGGATTGCCAGGCAAGCATCAACTTATCAACTGTATTGCATTTGGTAATGGTGCAAAGGGTATAACAAGTAACAGTGGACCAGACGTTATTCTAAAGCAATGTACAGCATTTGATAATAACAGATTTTCCAAGCATCAAAATGGATTTTCATCCGAAAACGTTTCTTTGTACACAAAGCCAGTTAACCCCAAAACAGAGTACGTTGTGGACGGATTGATTTCCTATATGTCATTTACTCAAAATACAAAACAAGACAAGTACGAACTAAAAGAACAATCAAGCATTTTCTCTGATACAAACTTCACATGGACAGGAACAAACTGTCAAAACGCAAGTAGTGTAGCAGTAAGTAACGAATGGTTCAAGTCACTTGACATTGTCAATGTAAATATTCAACGCGGAAAAGATGGAACATTGATTCTCAACGGTTTGCTTGAACTAACCGACAAGGCTCCTGCAAACGTTGGTGCAAGATTCTACTACAACGAACAGTTGGATGAAGCTATGTATCAACTAAAAGTTGCACAAACTTTGGAACAAAAGTATGCTGCATTGCGTGCAATCGACAGTCAATTAGACTCTATGACAGAGCAAGAAAAAGCTCACCTAGAACTCTCTCAATACAACAAAGCCATTGAAGAATACAATGCTTACTTGGGCGATTACGGTGACCTTACACAAACATACCAAAACATGTTTGGTGTTATCATTGCAGTAGCAGCTGTAGCTGTTGCTTTGGGTGCAGCAGTTATCACAAAATTTGCACTTAGGGGGTAACAAATATGAAGAAAACTAAAGTTATTAGCATTATTTGCATTATGTTGGTTGCTTTGTGTTGTTTTACTGCTTGCGGCGATGACTCCTACAATGCAAAGGGCGCAAAAAGCGTAACCATCACAGCAACACTTACCCATCCCGATGGAGTACTTCTTCAAAAGATTGAAAGCAATTTCACAAAGGATGGCAAGGTTTACAGCTACGTAACAAAAACAACAGCTATCAACAGCCTAGAAAGTGGCAGTAACGAAATGTACTCCACCCAAACAAAGGAAGGAACAGACGCTAAGCTCAATGTTCCAAGTTGGTTACTAGATGATTTTGCAGCAATTTACCAAGCGTCAGAAACGTCAATTCGTGGCAAAGTTAAGGATGAAAAAGTTGCTTCTATTGGTATTGCCGATGCCGAAGGCGACGTCAACGTTGTAATTGAATTCAACGAAAAACAACTAACAGGTATGACCATCGAATACACAAATACCAAGGGTGCTGCAGTTGTAATTGTTGCTACAATGAGCTACTAAAATATCAATACAAAAAACGTCACATTTGATGTGGCGTTTTTTTTGTGCAAAATATTGTATTAACTGCTTTAATATGGTATAATAAGGACATTAAAAGCCTTTAGTGTGATATTTCAAGGAGTATCAATATGGATAACGAACGCATTGCACGTGCAAAAAATAGTCACAGATTTGTTCAAACACAAAGACTGTTTCTTGCACCAATGGAAACTGCCGATGCACCACAAGTGTTCAAGTGGGCAGGGGACCAACGTGTAACCAAATTTTTACGATATACAACCTACAGTCGTATGGAAGATTTGTACACTTGGATAGGAAGCTTGGCAGATGACACCAACGGCTACGAATTTGGCTTTTTCTTGCACAATGGTCAACTGATTGGCTCTGGCGGAGTGTACCCCATCAAGGGCACCGATAACTACGAAATAGGCTACAACCTTAACTACGATTATTGGTCACAAGGGTACGTTACCGAAGCCACCAAAGCAATTATGGCATGGGCAAATTCGGCTTTAGGGGCACAGCACTTTGTAATAAGTCACGCAGTAGATAACGTCGGCTCTCAAAGGGTAATTGAAAAGTGCGGTTTTACTTTTGACCGAATGGGTAGCTATTCCAAGTTCGATGGTAGTGCAACTTTTGAAAGCAAGCATTATGTTCAAAACTGGCAAAGGATTACCTACATGAATCTTCGTCAGACACCCTTTGATAGCATTGCTAGTGGCAACAAAACTATTGAGGTAAGACTGTGGGACGAAAAGCGACAAAACCTTAAAGTTGGGGACACCCTTGCTTTTACTTGTGGCAACAAAGTGGCAGTATGCAAAGTTAAGGATCTACTGTTATTTCCCACCTTCAAGGATCTATACAACAATGTAGATTTGTTGCAGTGCGGATACGACCAAGAAAGCGTAAAAAACGCCTCGCACAAGGATATGGAAGAGTACTATACCATTGAAGAACAACAACAATATGGTGTAGTGGGTATACAGATAGAGTTATACTGTGTCTATCAAAAAAATAACTAAAAATATCTCAAAAAATTGTCGTTTTTTTGTTGAATTTTGCTTGACACCTTATGGATGTTGTAGTAAAATAAGTAGGCTGTTCGTATGAATAGCACATTGAAGCTTGAAAACAGAATAGTAAGAAGAAGAATTGAAACACAGTCAATTTATTTAGGATTTTAGCCAGCGGTTGAGTAAAGCTCAACCAAAAGTTAACATAGTCAGATTAAACTTAAGAGTTTGATCCTGGCTCAGGA
>JAFTHP010000033.1 GCA_017457305.1 Clostridia bacterium
ACCAGATATTTATCCCTGTATCCAGCACCCACATTGGCAAAAAAGTTCACCTTTGCACCAGACATTTGCTCTAGCGTTGGAAAGGCATATCCGTACTGCGTTTTTGTTCCAAGCCCTGTGCAAATTTTGTCCACAATTTGCTGGATTCGCTTGATATTGTTGTTTGCGGATATGATAAAACTAAATATCATCTCCACCAAATCTTGGTTTAGTATGCGTATGCCTTTGCCCAAACCACTTGCTTGGCGCATTGTGTCATTTACCGACGCAATTTGCTCAACAATTTGGCTGTAATCGGTGTCCAAATCGAAGTAATGCCAAAAGTATTGCTTATCTTTTCCTTCGGCAAACACTTCCACCTTGTCACCACTTTGCACAAGCTCGGCGTACTTATCCTTGCTGTACACACCGTAGTGGTTTTCCGCAATTTTTTTGTACCTAAAAACTTGACCGCACTCCAACGTGTCCACAACGTTGAAGTACAAGCTAGGGTATTCAAACACTTTAACTAGCATTTTTTAGCTTCCTTAGTTACGTAGTAGTAAAAAAAGCCAAGATTGTTGTAATCCTGGCTTTGTGATGTCAATATCTAATTATTTTGCAATAGGATAAACAGAAACTTGACGTCTTGTTTTGTCATACTTTTCGAACTTTACAACACCATCGATAAGAGCAAACAATGTATCATCCTTGCCGATGCCTACGTTGTTACCTGGATGGAAGTGTGTTCCGCGTTGTCTAACAAGAATATTTCCTGCTTTTGCAAATTGACCGTCTGCACGCTTTGCACCAAGGCGTTTGCTTTCGCTATCACGACCGTTTTTGGTGCTACCCATACCTTTCTTATGGGCGAACAATTGCAATTTAATAAACATCATATCAAATTACCTCCAAATTAATGTAGTCGGAATACTCTGTGTACAAATCCTGCAAACCGCACAGCATTGTGTTCAACACAACGTCGGCATCGTGCCTTTCCTGTGGGGTGAGTTTTTGTGGCAAAGTAAACCTAAGTGAGCCTGTTTCTTCGTTGACGGAAAACTTGACGTTGATTTGTACCACTTGCAGCAAGCCTAGTAGTGCCGACTGCAACAATGTGCTAACTCCTGCGCAAACGATATCTTCGCCTGCTTCGCCATATCCTGTGTGACCTTCTGCCACCACTTCAACGATACATTTACCTTGTTTTTTTATCGTAATATCTGTCATATTAGCCAATTGTGATAGAGTTAACCTTCAACTTTGTGTAAGGTTGTCTGTGACCTTGACGTTTACGAATGTTCTTTTTGGCTTTGTAAGTAAAGATGTTGATTTTTTTGCCTTTGCCATGCTCTACTACTGTTGCCAAAACCTTTACTTGCTTTGCTTCTTCGCCAGCAAACACTTGTTCTTCGTTTGCAGCCAAAACAACTTCAAGTTCTAGTGTGCTATCAACATCAAGGTTCAAAAGTTCTGTTTCAAAAACAAGACCTTCTGTAACTTTGTATTGCTTTCCACCGGTTTTAACGATTGCGTACATAGTTTTTTTACCTCCAGTTTCAGAGTCTCGCTAAACAAGGGTGACCGAAATCGGCGCTTGACAAAATAACCCTTTTTATGCGGCTAGGATATATATTACACTACGCACCCCTTTTTGTCAAACAAAAACAGGGGTATAATTGCACTTTTTTGCCACTTTTTCCACCGCCCCGCATCACCTTTACGTAGTAAATATGTTTATTTTTTTGCAAATTACCCACACTACTACCAAATATATATTCAAGGAGCACACAATGGCAAAAAGTAAACAGAACAATCACGAATACTACGCCAATGCGGAAACCTGTCGCAACAGGCTATTTGATACCTACAACCCCAGTCACTTACAAAACGAGGACTACCATCTAAACTACTACAACGAAGAAGATTGGGAGGAAGAGGATGACTAAAAAAACTCAAAATCAACCACAGCAGGTAGTTGTCAACGAAAACAACTGCGACGTTGAACAAACTCGCAGTGCCTTGTCCGACCTGTACAAAAACACCACGATGAGCCAAGATGCCATCAAAAAACTGCTTGCCTACGTTGACGACAGCGAAGTTAACCAAGCATTGCACAATCAGGTGGAACAGTACGACCGCTACACCGAGCAAATTGGCACGCTAGCCGACAAACTCAACTTTGATCCCACCCCAGCGCCCAAAATTGCGTTGGTTATGGCATCACTAGGGCTAAAAAGCAAGCTGATTGCCAACAAATCGCTTACGCATATTGCCAAAATAATGATGCAAGGCACACTAAACGGCATAATAGATATGTACCGCACCACCAAGCAAGATGGATTGCATCCCGAAGTAGCACTGCTCGCCAAGCAAATTTTGCACTACGAAGAAAGTCGCCTAGAACAACTCAAATCCTGGCTCTAACAAGCGCAGCTTGGTTAGTAGGTAGCATTAGATAGTTGGGTGCTAGATTTTGTCTATCAATGCCCCACAGCCTACTACACTATTCAATTTCAAGCGTAGCTTGGTTAGTAGGTCGCATTAGATAGTTGGTTGCTAGATATTGTTTATCAATGCCCCACAACCAGCAACTATATTTTGTTTCAAGCATAGCTTGACTACTAGGTCGCATTAACCACAACTTTGCAACAGCAAAATATCACTTGCCGTTAGGCAAATATCACTCAACGCAGTTGAATACCACTTTGCGTTAGCAAAATACCACTCAATTGAATATCACTTGCCGTTAGGCAAATACCACCACAACCTACAACAATATTCAGTTGAAAGCATAGCCGGGTTAGTAGGTCGCATTAGATAGTTGACTAAAATTAAGCCGTCCCTAACAGTCTAAAAAGACTTTTAGGGAAGGGGGACCGCTTGCGGTGGAAGGGTGGTATTGCTACAAAACAATTATCTATCGCATAGTCGTATTTGAATATTGTGCAGCAAATACCACCACAGCTATACAGCAGATTACAACTTTCTCAACACACCTCAAGCCTCCATCTCAGAGGGAGGTGGCACGACTTGTCGTGACGGAGGGAGTTCCACTAAAAAGTCTACAATAACACTATCTACAAATCAAATAAGGCTCATTGGAATTTTTCCAAGAGCCTTTTTCTATCATATATAATTACAGTTCTTTGGCAATATCCCTAAGCTCTCGCCAAGGGGATACCAACACGTCAATGATCTGATTTGTACCGCACAAAATTTCCTGACTTGTGCCGTTGCCATCTACAAAGGCCATTGCAAGAGCGATTGTTCGTAGCCCTTCAATCATCAACTGCAAGTAGTCCTTGTCTTCTACTATTGCATCCAGCATGGAAAAGCCCATAACAAAATTTTGCACGTAATCTTGTGCAAGGTCTTTTAGCTTGTCTGCCATCTGTCTTGCTACCGACGCGTCGGAAAACTGGGCAATAGCCTGCCAGTTGACGGAAGGTGGAACGTCATCAAAAAGATGCAACAATGGAAAAGTGGTACACAGCTGGTCCACAAAGGCGCCTTCCTGCACGGTAAAATTGTTGTCGGCAAGGGCAACTTCCAACATTATATATCCAACAATCACGTCCAGTTGTTTGCGAGCTTGATTGCCATCAAAGTCGTCAAAGGCTTGTGCCATTTGATTGCTCATCACGTCCACCAAGGCGCACAGTTGGCTGTACTTTTCCTTGGCGTCATCAAAGTATAATTGATTTGTCATAACTATCCTTTATCTAATTTCAATGTCAAAGTAAATTGGTTTGTCGTCCACCCACAACGTACCTCTGCCAGCTTTGCCAACAGTTTTAACAAGTGTGCCCGCTTGACCGCCAACAAGGGGAACAACAGTTGGTCCAACAATTTGGATATCCCCTTCTGTACGCAAGGTAACTGCCTTGGCAATATATGGGCAAACATTGCCGTTTTGATCGCGTTCGGCAATGTTAACTAGAGCCATATCGTAGGTAGCTTTTTCCACCAAAGTTGTGTGGCTTGCAGATACTTCCAAAGTGTGGCTAATGGCACTGCTAACGGTCTTTTCCAACACCAAATTATCTCCGTTGTAAGCTTGGATTGTTATTTGGTTAGCACTGCTTCCCCAGCTGGTGATGTACTTGCTGTACAGCCCAACAATGGCTTCGATAGACAACTTGTATTTTTTGGAAAGTGACAAGATAAGCAGTTTAATACCAAGACCTATACCGTTCAAGCCCTTTGCACGTATTGTAGCAAAGGCTTTTTTAATTTTGTTTGCATCCTTGGCGGAAAAGCCGTCTTCCGTTACAAGTCTATCGCCAATAAGGTCGTCAATCAAGATTAGTGGGTGCTTTAAGTGGGTGTAGGGGCTGTTATCTTTTGTGAAAGTTCCAACGTAGCTTCCGCCCTTGAACACCTTGATTTTTTCGGCATTTGTAAGCACGTACATATCCCCAATTATACACTCGGGGTAGTCGCCAATTTCAGTGGTAAAGCAAACGTCCAAGAAAGGTGTTTCCCCTTGACTGCGGTATACACCGGCAGCCATTTTTGGGTTGCGGAACATATCCATTACACCGTGATAGCACATCCTGTCGCCACTGCCAAAATCCTTGTTGGTTGTGTAGTCTACAAAGCACCAGCCAAAGCATCCGCAAGTTTGCTTGTCCTTGGCAACCATATTGAGCATTCTTGCATACAGCAAGGTGTGCTTTGTTCTGTGAAGAATATCGTCATATGGCTTTGTTGGGAACATATGACCATTGAACTCAGTAACCAAATAGGGAACGTTTTTGTCGCACACTTGTTTGCGGTTAGTTGCCCCTTCTCGATTGAAGTCGTTGTAGGTGTACACGTCCTCCAATAGATGTGATTTTTTGATATATCTAACACCACCCGTTTGACGAGTAGGATCTAGCATATGCGCCATTGCGTTGGTTTGTGTGTAAAGCTCGTCGTTATCCAAGCTTTCGTTGATGCGAACACCCCACAATATTACCGAAGGATGGTTGCGGTATTGAACAATCATATCGTGAACGTTGTTCTTTGCTTGCTCTTGCCACTCGCTATCCCCAATGTGTTGCCAACCGGGGATTTCGGTAAACACCAACAAACCAAGCTTGTCGCACTCGTCCACAAAGTGCTGACTTTGTGGGTAGTGGCTGGTACGCACGGCATTTAGGCAAAGTGTTTGTTTCAACATACGTGCATCCAACCTTTGCAAACTTTCTGGAGCAGCATAACCAACGTATGGGTAGCATTGGTGTCTGTTTAGACCAACTATTTTTACAGGCTTGCCGTTTAGCAAAAATCCGTCACGAGTAAACTGTGCGCTACGCACGCCAAATGTTGTTTGGTAACTGTCGTCGTTGACCTCTACCACAAGGGTGTACAGCTTGGGGTTATCCAGTTCCCACAGCTCTAGTTCAGCATCCATAACAACTGTGATACTGTCGTTTTGGGTATTGTAACAGGTGGAGTACACCACGTTGTCGCCGTCGACAATTTCCACACTCACTTCCGCATTGCTATCGAAGTTAGCCAGTTTAATTTCCGCAACAACAGGCTTTAGTGGTTCTGCTTGTACAAAAACATCATCTACGTACGTTCCACGTTTTTCCGTTAGATACACTTCGCGGTAGATTCCGCCATACGTTTGGTAGTCCACAACGTTGCCAAATGGTGGCTGATTTAGCGTGTAACTGCTATCCACTTTTACAACAATTTCGTTGTCGCCACTTTGCAAAAAGTTGGTAATATCCAATGTGAAAGCTGTGTATCCACAAGCGTGCTTGCCAACAAATTGACCGTTTAGGTACACTTCGCTGTAGTGGGCAACACCTTCAAACGTTAGCAAATATGTGCTAGAAGGTCTAACCGTAAGGTTGACAATGTGTCTGTATCCGCACAAAATTTGCACTTCACTTTCGTCGTAGTTGTTAAAGGGAACAAGCTTGTTTGCGTGTGGAATACGAACAATTTCCCCACCGTTGTTGCCAAAAATATCTTCCGACCAACTATCAAAGTACTGCCAGTTGTTGTTTAAATTTGTTTTCATACTGCCTCCGTTATTTGATAATAACATAACTAAATAAGTATAAATAATTATTTAGCCAATGTCAATACCCACCGACCAATTCACACGCAAATACTGCCACTTACTTTTCAGTTTTGACGTTAACATCGGCCTTTTGCACACTGCAAACGCACAAACCATTTATGGTTAACCCTTCCCACACCACACCAACAACACCTTTTACCCATTGACACATAACCAAAGCAAATCTGACTTTGCTCAACAATCATTTTTCGTTCCATCAATAGCCCCTTTGTCCGCGACTTGCACAACAGAGCCTAAACACCAACGCCGCAAACATCATTGCAACAAAAAAAAGAGCCACAAGGGCTCTTTTAGTGATTTGTTCTACTCTGTTTTGGCAAATAG
>JAFTHP010000034.1 GCA_017457305.1 Clostridia bacterium
AATGTGCGAAAGCACTGACAATACTTTTTTGTAATTCATACGCACGGGACCAATTACACCAATGGAACTGCTGATGTTTTCCCCCAGCGACACACGAGTTGTTACAATGGAGCAACCCTCCGGCGCTTGGTCGTCCGCACCAATCTTGATGGTTACACTGCCTTCTGTACCGCCGTCGTTAGTCATCATCTCGGCAAGCTTGTCCTTGTTTTCTATGTGAGATAAAAACTTGCGAGCGGAGTGGGTGTTTGCGTATTCGCTGTGGTCGAAAATTTTGTTTTCGCCGTATGTTGCCACGTCTCTACCACCAGCGCGGGAAACCTTCTTCAATACGTCAATGATTTTTTTGAACAGTGCGTTGAATTGAGAAAACTGATCGTTTACAAGTTGGTAGGGGTACTCAAAGTTCAAAAACTCCGATACGTGCTTGTTGCGGAAAATCTTGTTTAGCCAGCGCTCAGCTTGGTCGATGAGTAGTTCATCAAACTCTGGTGGCAAATCCACCATGCCGTCCTTTAGCACTCGGCTATCTGTAACAATAACAACCAGCAACTTGCCGTTGGACAAATCCAACAACTTGAGAGCGGTAATTGTGTCGGACATATCTTCCTTTACCACTACCGACGTGTAGTTGGTAATTTCCGAAACAACCTTTGTTACAGCGGCAATCAGTTCTTCCATAGTGTTGATGCGATGGTTGAAATGCTTTGCAATAATTTCCGCATCAGCTTTGGTAAGGTTTGATTCGTACATCAACTCCTGCACGTAAAAGCGGAAAGCCTTTTCGGAAGGAACTCTACCAGCGGAAACGTGGGGTTGAATTAGATATCCCATACTTTCCAAAGTGGAAAGCTCGTTGCGAATTGTTGCCGATGAACAATCCATGCTGTAGTCGTTCAAAATCTCCTTGCTACTAACAGGCTGGGCGTTTTCTATATAACTGTCTACAACCGCACACAGTATTTTTTTCTTTCTAGTAGATAGCATATTTTGGTCACCTTTTGTCACCCAGATTGTCGGAGTGTTAGCACTCTAACAGCGAGAGTGCTAATTTGTATCTATAATATACCACTATATTAGCCATTTGTCAATACTTTTATACTCTTTTTTACTCAAAATTTTAGAAATTTTTTAGAAAATTTTCTTTTACCACATAAAACGACCGCAAATTTTAGCAAATACCACCTTCTAACCATCCAAATATTAACAAACAGGCACTTAATTAACAATGCGTTGGTTAGCACTCTGTCAACCAAAATAGCATCATTGAATATACTACAATACTACATAAGAACCTACACCAACATACAACAGATGATTATAATTACTATAATTGACTAGCAGTTGGTATAATTGTACATACACCGTGGCTTTTTGATACACACAAAAATCGTCAACATACAACAATTTGTCGTTACCGCTTCAATAGCAAACAAACTGTCCAATAAATATCCAAAATGGCTATTGACCGACCACAAAAATGGTAGTATAATAATGTTATTATTTATTAATATATAAGAGGTAATATATAAATGTTCGAAAAAATGACCATTGAACAATATAATCAAATACTTGCAAGCGGTGCTCCAACTCCCGGTGGCGGAAGCGCCCTGGCACTTGTTGGCGCGTGCGGTTGCTCTCTAATAAAAATGGCGGTAGAAATAACCCTAAACAAGCTTCAACAAAAGGATATTGATCCGGACGATTGGCAAACAAACAACGCAATAGCTTCGCTGACCAACAGCAAAAGCTTGCTTGACCGTTCAACCAAAAAGATGTTCGACGAATCAAACTTGGACGCTGATGCCTTCAAGGGCATACTAAACGCTATGCACTTGCCAAAGGATACCGACGAAAACAAAAAGCTTAGAACGACTTCCATCCAAAAGCAGTATCACAAGGCAGCACTCGTTCCATTAGAATTGATGGCAACTTGCAGCTACGTTATCAATCAAATTCAACCACTTGTACCCCATATGTACGCTTACGTGGCTAGCGATGCCGAAATTGGTATTTCCTTATTGAAAAGCGTAATTGAAAACAGCGTCAAAAACGTGTATGCAAACACAAACCTTATCAAAGACGACCGTTTGCGCGAACAGCTAGAAGCTCAAGCAAAGGGCTACCTAATGTAACAGTAAGCCTATTTAATGCGCTAGCTTTGCTGATTTAACACACTATTTACTGCAATATGCGCATTTGCTAACAACTTGCAAATTTAAATGGATACTATACACGTTTAATAATAAATTACAAATTAGCCAAAAAGCAAAAATAAAGGACAAGCAAAATTGCTTGTCCTTTTTGTATGTTTGTTAGCAAAAACTATTTGCGAAGTTCCGCCTTGATACGGCGAACACCACTACTGGAAGATTGTTCCTTGGTAATCTTGAACACACCAAGTTCTCCTGTGTTGTTAGCGTGTGGACCACCGCAGATTTCCTTGGAGAAGTCACCCATTGTGTACACCTTGACAACTTCGCCATATCTGTCGCCAAACAAGCCGATAGCGCCTTCTGCACGAGCTTCCTCTACGGACATTTCACGGCAGGTAATTTCCAAATTGCGGCCGATAGCTTCGTTTACAAGAGCTTCGGTTGCGGCAATTTCTTCTGCTGTCATTGGACGGCCAAAGGAGAAGTCAAAACGCAAACGTTCGGGTGTGATGTTGCTACCCTTTTGCTTTACTTCGTCGCCAAGAACTCTTCTTAGAGCCGCTTGCAACAAGTGTGTTGCTGTGTGAAGGTTTGTGGTTTCTTGTCCGCCACCTTCTGCCATACCGCCCTTGAAGCGTTGTTCGCTACCTGCGTGGGACTTAGCTTGGTGTTCGGCAAACTTCTTTTTGAAGCCTTCCAAGTCCACTGTGTAGCCGTTTTCTTGGGCAAGCTCCTGTGTCATTTCCACAGGGAAACCAAACGTATCGTATAGTTTGAAAGCTGTTCCACCAGGAACTACGTTGCCAGGAATATGGCTGATAACCTTGAAAAATTCCTTTTCGCCAGCAATCAAAGTCTTTGTGAACTTTTCTTCTTCGCGGATTAGTTCTTCAATAATCTTGTAAGCATTTTGTACAAGTTCGGTGTAGACATCCTTGTAAACTTCGATATATACCTTTGCAATTTCTACAATGCTGCCCTTTGGCATTTCCAAACTGTTAGCCATACGAACTGCACGACGGATTAGACGGCGCAAAACGTAACCTTGGTCAACGTTGCTTGGAACAACACCAACTGGATCGCCTAGCAAGAAGGTTGCTGTACGAACGTGATCGGCAATTATACGCATAGCTTTTGTTGTTTTGCTGTCGCTTCCGTAAACCTTGCCAGATAGCTCTTGAATCTTTGCTAGTGATTGTTGGAATAGATCGATATCGTAAACGGACTTCAACCCATTGAGTACGCAAACAGTTCTTTCCAATCCCATACCAGTATCTACGTTGCGTTGAGCAAGTGGAAGGTAAGTGCCATCTGCTTGACGGTTGAATTGCATAAATACGTTGTTCCAAATTTCCAAGTATTTGCCACAATCACAACTTGGATCGCAGTTAGGACCACAGGCAGGTTTACCTGTATCCCAAAAGATTTCGGTATCTGGGCCACATGGACCGGTTGTACCAGCAATCCACCAGTTGTTCTTCTTTGGAAGGTAGAAGATGCGTTCTGCAGGAATACCACACTCTTGCCATACTCTTGCACTATCTTCGTCTCTTGGAGCATCTTCGTCACCAGCAAAAACTGTAACGGAAATGCGGTTAACGTCCAAACCAAGATATTCCTTGCTTGTCAAAAATTCGTAACTCCACTTGATGGACTCGTGATTGAAGTAGTCGCCTAGTGACCAGTTACCAAGCATTTCGAAGAAAGTAAGGTGGCTGTCATCGCCAACTTCTTCGATATCGCCCGTTCTAACACACTTTTGCACGTCAGTTAGGCGAGTTCCCTTGGGGTGACGTTGTCCCAAAAGGTATGGAATAAGTGGGTGCATACCAGCTGTTGTGAACAATACAGATGGGTCGTTTTCTGGAATAAGGCTAGCAGATTGGATAATAGCGTGTCCTCTATCCTTGAAGAAGTTCAAAAACTTTTCTCTCAAAAATTGTGATGTAATTTTCATAATTCACCTTTGTTGGATATTTTGCGATAACGCACACTGCTGTGCAAGCAAAATACCCTATATTATGTTAATTTTTTACATAGATATTGTATCAAAAAAAAGCAAACAAGGCAACCAAACAACATAACAAACATATATAAATAAACTGATAATATATGTTTATCAAAACAATATAGATTGCAAGCACAGCTTGTTAGCACCCTGCCCCAACAATTTGCTGTTACCAACAATACTCAAACAGCAAATAACGGCAACAAAAGCAAACCAACAACATTGCCATTTGTACACACAATTATTGGCAAAAAAACTAGACAGTTATGCATAAAAAGAAGGTCGACAAATTTGTCGACCTTTCTTTGAGTTGTAGTAATTAAATTAGTTAGCAGATTGTTCCTTTACTGCCTTTGCCTTTGCGCAAAGAGAGAAAATCCAGAAGAACCAGAAGTATACTGGGCAAACAAGGATCAAGTATCCTGGTTTTACGCCACCTTGCAATACCATGAATCTGTCAAGGAAGGAAAGGAAGCCTGGCATTCTAAAGCCAAATGTTGTAGCAAATACGCAACCAGCAGCGATTGTTGTGATGATTGCAAGTACAAGGAAGAAACCGTTACCGCGCTTGGAACGACGACCGCTGAAGCAACGAACAATAACAACAAGAAGGTGAATTGCCATCACAGCAACTGTACCCAAAATCATAGCAGCTACAAGAAGGTTTGACCAGCCACCACCAAATGCATCGCTAGCAGCAACCTTAAATGTAGAAAGGGATGGATTAGCAACAACGTCTTTTACAACTTCAATCCAACCAAGGATGTAATCGAAACCGTAGTCGTTTGCACGGAAGTCGGATCCAGTGTTAACAACACCTTGATCGTTGAACATTGTAAGCCATGGTCTGATTGTTAGGTTTGGTCCAATCATTGCTGGAGCTACAAATACGTAAGCAATCAACAACAACAGGATGAGAGCTGCAACAGCAATGCCTCTACCACCACGGTGGTTGTACAATTTCTTGGATTTAGCTGGAGCTTGTGCAGGAGCTGTTTCTGGTGTGAGAGGAACAGCTGTTGGCATTGTTTGTGTAAGTGTTACAAAACTGTAGCCGCATTTGCAAACGCTATCTGCTGCGCCAACTTCGTTTCCACAACGTGGGCAAATCTTGGTTTGAGAACCAACCTTGAGTGTTGTACCACAGTTACGGCAGAAGTTTGCCAAAGGAGAGTTGCGTGTATGACATTTGTAGCATACTACAGCTTCTTCGGGTACTTTGAGTTGTGCGCCACAACGAGAGCAATACTTTGCGTTGAGTGTATTAGAATTTCCGCAACGTGGGCAAATGTTAAAACTATTTGAAGTGTTCATCTCCAGCCTCCTTATTTCTTTGCTGTTCCGCAATGAGAACAGAACAAGTCTTCTTTGTCGTTAGTGTGCTGACAAGTGCTGCACACCCATTTATCAATCGCATCTGGCTCGCTACCATCAAACGACCATCTGCATCTTTGGCAGAAACTGCTGTCGGCAGGGTTTTCCTCGCCGCAATTTGGACAGTACTTTTTAGGTGCCTCAATTTGCAATTTCAAACCGCAGTGAACACAGAATTGTTCGTGTGGATGATTTAGAGTGCCACAGTTGGAACATACAATGTTCTTGCCGTTGGCATCTTCCAAATAGGATTGTCTAACAGTGATATCGCCAAGGTTTTGACACTCGTGAACCAATTGCATATCTGTTGTTTTTGCATTAGCTAGTGAGCTGTAGCAGTAGGAGCAGAATGCTGCTTGGTTTGGATTTGGTCTTCCACAATGTGAGCAAACCTTGCGGGTAACAACACGGTGTACGTGCAAATTAGCTACACTTGTACCACATTTGTTACAGAAAATTGCCGTTAGCGGAATAACTGCACCACAGGTTGGGCACTTGGCTGTTTCTGTGGAAGCAAGGGGTGCTCCGCCATAAGCTGTGTTGGTCAAGGTTGATGGATCTTGAGCAAATGGTTCTTGTGTGCCGTTTGTCAAGTCAACCACAGTTTCGCTATTCAAAAGATTTCCGCAGTTGATGCAGTTAATAAAGGATTTGTCGTTGATGGCGCCACAATGTGGGCAAACAACTTCTTCTTGGAACACAAATCCTGTAGTACCGCAATTACCGCAATAGGAAGAATCACTAGGATTGATTTCTCCGCAGTTTTTACATACTTTCATTGTTACCACCTGATATATTTTTTGTAAATCAATACTACATAATAACTATATACTATTTTCCATCATTTGTCAATGGTCATTTGTATATTTTTGTTGTTATTTTGTAGGTTTAAAGCTATCTTTTAGTCCAACAATTTCGTTAAACACAATATTTTGTGGTGTGGAGTCCTTATCAACCACATAATAGCCTATGCGCATAAATTGGAACTTATCTTCAACGTTAGCTGTTGTCAAGCTTTGTTCAACCTTGGCAGTTACCACTTTTAAGCTGTCTTGGTTGAAACGAAGGTTAAAGTCTGTGATGCCATCTACTACGTCGGTAAGCAAACTTTGCAATTTGCGAACAGTAACGTCAACGCAGGTATTTGCGTCTACCCATTGGATAACGCCCTTAACCTTTACACCGCTTGTATCTTCGCCAGATTTGCTGTTGGCAACAACGGAACAACGAAGTTCCTTAACTTCGCCATTGTCATCCAAGATAACTTCGTCACAATGGATGATGTATGCACCCTTCAAGCGAACGTATCCATCTGGTTTAAGACGGTAGTACTTGGGTGGGGGTACAAGGGCAAAGTCGGCGCGGTCAATGTACAATTCATTGCTAAATGGAACGTCACGATAAGTTACGGTTTCTTCGTTTGGATTGTTTTCTACACGAAGTGTTTCGCTTCCTTGGTAGTTGGTTAGAACCACCTTGATTGGATCAAATACCGCCATAACACGGCTTGTTGTGCGGTTGAGTTCTTCTCGAACACAGGATTGCAAGTAGCTTTCTTCCACTTCGCTGTTGGCCTTGGATACACCAATGCGGTCGCAAAAATCGCGTAGCGCTGCTGCTGGATAACCACGGCGACGAAGACCGCTAAGTGTTGGCATACGTGGATCGTCCCAACCCATTACCTTGCCTTCGTCCACAAGCTTTTTCAAAAAGCGCTTGGACATGATTGTGTTGGTGATGTTTAGGCGGGCAAACTCAATTTGTTGTGGACGTGGTTGTGGAAAATCACAGTTGTTAACAACCCAATCGTACAGTGGACGATGGTCTTCAAACTCCAACGTGCAAATGGAGTGTGTGATACCTTCGTAAGCGTCTTCGATTGGATGAGCAAAGTCGTACATTGGGTATATGCACCACTTGTCCCCTGTGTTGTGGTGAGTTGCGTGTAACACACGGTACAAGATTGGGTCACGCATGTTAACGTTAGGGGAACTCATATCAATTTTTGCACGCAAAACGCGTGTTCCGTCGGCAAATTTGCCATCACGCATATCGTAGAAAAGTTGTAGGTTTTCTTCCACACTACGGTTGCGGTAGGGGCTTTCCTTGCCTGGTTCTGTCAAGGAACCCCTGGATTCGCGGATTTGTTCGGCAGTTTCGTCACTTACGTAGGCAAGTCCTTTTTTGATAAGAAGCACAGCGCAATCGAACATTACGTCGAAGTAGTCGCTGGCAAACAAAAGCTTATCCCACTCAAAGCCCAACCATTGGATATCACGCATAATGCTTTGTACATACTCGGTATCTTCCTTGCTGGGGTTGGTGTCGTCAAAACGAAGGTTGCATTTTCCACCGTATTTAGCTTTCATACCAAAGTTGATGCAAAGACTCTTTGCGTGGCCAACGTGCAAGTAACCATTTGGTTCTGGTGGGAAACGTGTGTAAACGGTTGTCACCTTGCCGCTAGCAAGGTCGCCGTCGATTATATCTTCAATAAAATTTTTAAATTCAACTTCACTCATAATTGGTAAATCTCTCTGTAATTTTTGTTATTGTAAGCGCATTTAAGTGCGTTAGTTGATATTTTTAAGTAGGTTATCTATTAAAAATCGTCGTTGATTGTATCGGGAGCATCAACAAAGTCGTCCTCAATATCATCCACAACAAATTCCGTTTCTTCCCCCGTTGCATCGGTCATCAATTCTGGAATATTATCTACCGAAATTGATGGGGATTGTTGTTGAGCTTGATCGCTATCAGCGTTCAACTGAGCAACAAAATCTTGATCGGCAAAGCGAACGTACTTGCCAAGCCATACAAGTGGAATATTGCCCGTTTCACCGTTACGGTGCTTAGCAACAATAAGGCTGTGTTTTACTGAACCATTTTCGTCCTTTTCCTTGTGGATGAACAATACGATGTCGGCGTCCTGTTCGATAGCGCCAGACTCACGCAAGTCGGACAATACTGGTTCGCCACTGCCGCCTTCCTTGCCCTTTTGAGCATTACGTGCGTCAACGTCACGCTTCAACTGTGACAATGCAATTACTGGAACCTTAAGTTCCTTTGCCATTAGCTTGAGGGCACGTGTGATTGCGGCAACTTCTGCTTGACGGCCTTGCTTTGGATCGGTACCACCACTCATAAGTTGGATGTAGTCGATAACAACCAAATCCAAGCCGTGCTGAGCCTTGAGTCTGCGGCATTGGCTGGAAATTTCCGATGGTTTTACGTTTGGATAGTCATTGCCGTACAAGTTCATATTGGAGCAAATAACTTCCTGCGCGCGACGGAGCTTTGCAAGGTCCTGTTCGCCTGCTGGCAAGTGACCGTTTTTGATAAACTGCAATGGAACTGTGGACATTGCCGAAAGCATACGTTCAAGTAGCTGTTCGTTACTCATTTCCAAGCTGAACACAGCAACTGTGTGCCCTTGCTTGGCAACGTTTTCTACAATGTTCATTGCAAGTGCCGATTTACCTACACCGGGACGAGCCGCCAAAACGATAAGTTCGCCGGGATGAAGGCCGTTTGTCATATAGTCGAACTGTCTAAAACCAGTTTGGATACCCTTGAATCCATCGGGGTTTACAAAACGTTCGTTAATCTTGAGCATAGTACGAGCAACGTCCTGCGCCAAGTTTACCAAACCACCATTGCTACCGCCTTGGGAAAGCTGGAAGATGGATTCTTCGGCATAGGTGATAGCTTCTTCAGCGCTAGCGGAAGAGTATGCCTTTTGTGTAACCTTACCACAAATATCAATTAGCTTGCGCATTGTGGAACAACGCTTTACAATAGCAACGTATTCGTCGTAGTTGGACGTGCCTGGAAGCAGGTCGTTCAATCGCATGATGTAGTCGATATCGCCAACTTGGGATAGCTTGCCGTTGCGACGCAAACAGTCGATTACTGTTGCAAAGTTTACTGTGTCAATTTGGTCGGCATCGCCCACCTTGTGAGATTGCACAGAAATTTGTTGCATTGCAGCAAAAATGATAGCGTGATTTTGCTGATAAAAATCACTTTCGTCAAGTTGAGCAATGATTTCCAACTGGATATCCTGATTGCGCATAATACAGCACAATACGTTTTGTTCTGCTTCTACACTATTTGGCAATGTTGCCGTTACTGAATTGACCGTTTTTGTAGGCATTTTTGTCCCCTTGTGGTTGTAAAATGGCAAATAATTGGTGCAAAAACCCAAAAAATTTGCATAGATATGTCAATTATACTATTTTTTTTGAGATAAATCAACGAAAAGGGATAATTATTATATAAAAATATATGCAAATAAAATCAAAAAGAGCATTTGACACACTCAACACACAAAAATAAATCAAAAAGCCAGCGCTAACTTGTGCTGGCTACTGTATTTTGCAATGTTTTTTTGTAAAAAAGTTATTCAAGCCCCATTTGCCAATCTAGTAGCAAAAACCAACGTCCCCAAACTGCTACTCATAGGTAACTACTTTGTCTACCTTTTTGTAAGTTACCGTTCGCAACTTGACAGTTTTTACCAGCACTTCCCCCAAATAATAGTTTAGGTAGGCAGTTGCCACCACCCCATCACTTCCGTTTTGAACAACCTTGGCTTGACAGTTTTCTCCGCTAGGAGCATTGCTCTCGATAGTATCAAATGGAATTCTTGTTTGTTCACACGTGCGCTCCACACGATACCTATTTGCCACTCCGTAGATAGAGAAGGAAACATAGTTATCCTCAACAGTTGCACAAATGTACACAGGTTTACTTGTGGTGTTTTCAAAAGTTAAGTCTGCCACGTTATCTGCAACCATAGCGTCAAATGACGGCAACACATAGCTAGGCACAAGGGAGTGACTGCTTGCTTTTGGCATAAATCCTGCAAGTAACAAAGCATTGTACAACGTTGTAGAAACTTGACAAACTCCGCCACCAACGCCGTCCACGTAATTGCCTTGGCTGATAACCTTGGCAACCTTGTACCCTTGCGCAACAGTTCTGCAACCAACAGTTGTGTTGAAGCTAAATGTTTGGCCTGGCTTTACTACAGTTCCGTCCAACGTGTTTGCTGCAAGTTTAATGTTGTGCACACGATTTGTGTTGTCCTTGTTGAAGTAGGTAGTAAATGAACTTTTGTGTACAGTAATAGCCTTTAGTTGCTTTGGTTGTACCGCTAAACTAACAATAGTGGGTAATTCAATGTGTTTGTGTGTGCCATTGCTTGACAGTAGCAAAGCCACCAATTTGTCTACGTTTATCGCAACCCCATTGGTGCTGTCGGTGTAGGTTAGCTTGCCCTTTTTTACCACCACAGTGCTATCTACCTTGTCCACGTTCACGTAGGCAAAGTGATCTATTATCTTGCTAAATCCTGGCAAAATGTAGTTTGCAACTACGTGCTTTTCTAGTCCTTGACTAAGTAGCTGATGGTATAATTTTAGCTTGGCTTTTGCCCCTAGATATGTGCTGGCATTGGCATCACCGCACCTAGACATTTGGTAATAGTAACTGTCGTTGCCACATGTTATCGTTGCAACCACATCCCATGGTCTAACTTCCTGTGCCAAGCCGCTTGGACAAGAAAAAACGCCTGCAAAAATTGCAAGCGTAAGTAATGTTATTGTAATTAGTTTTTTGTACAAAGTGATTAAATTCCCAATATCTTTTTTGTGTAGCCGTTGGGCGAAAAGCTTTGTGTGCCAAGTTCTATTCCGTGAGTGTAATCGTGGAAGTCACTTCCGCCCGTTTCAATTAGATTGTATTTTTTGGCTAGTTTGCTGTAAATCTTACGCTCATTGCTATTGTGTGCAAAATAGAGCGCTTCCATACCGGCAAGACCAATGGCAACTAGTGGCTTGATAAACTCCTCTAGTTGTGTTATGTCCATATGAAGTTGCTTTGGATGTGCTAAAACAGGTATTCCACCATACTTTAGTATAAACTGTATGCCTTCGGTTGGTGTTAGTCGCTTTGTTTGCACATAGCAACACTTGTCTACGCCAAGGTACTTTTCAAATACGTCTGGCACAGATTGACAGTAGCCTAGACGCACCATTTCTCTAGCTAGAACGCCCCTGCCTACACTACCTTTTTTGCAAAGCTCATCTAGGTCAATAGGGAATCCGTGTTCGGCTAGCTTTTGTACAATTAGCTGATTACGGTAGTGGCGCATATTGGATATTTGTTGAATATCCTGCTCAAAGCCTGGCAATGTTGTATCCAAGTTGTATCCTAACACGTGAACTTCGCAACCATCCACGCAGGATAGCTCCACACCAGTGATGCAATGAATACCCAACTGCTTGGCCGTTTGCTTGGCAACTTCTACGCCGGCAACTGTGTCGTGATCGGTAATGGCAACGCAATGCAAACCGCGTTCGCTTGCCATTGTGATAATTTGCTGTGGCGAATAAATGCCATCAGAACAATTTGTGTGTATATGTAAATCGCATTTCATACTGTCAATATAACATAAAAAGGGTAATGCTGTCAAATAAAAGCGCAAAATCAACAAATGATATTGCAAATTGCCCTTGCAATCCTTGAAATTGATATTCATCTTACCTTTTGGCAAATATAACGGAATATCTGTGCTTCAACTTGTTAGCAAAAAAAGACACACCGCAAAAGGTGTGTCTTTAATTGTTATTTACATTGTTCTTCTACAAGCAAGTTAAGCTTAAAGGTGCTACCCACTTGGTCTTGGCGAACAAGTCGGTAAATTGCCTTTTCTGTGGCAAAGTACAGGTGGTCGTTATCAAAGGACAAGGTATACAATACGCCTTTTTTGAAAAACTCCACGTTTTCCCCAATGGTCAACGTTACACCAGTGTGATCGTGCACCAGTTCTGCTGGACCAATTTCAACGTACTTTTTGCCATCAAGTTGCTCGGCAACAAACCACTTTTGCGTGCGATATCCTTCTTGCAATACTTCTTGGCGGCAACAATCACGTTGCCAATCCACCCAATCGGTAACCTTGTCAAAGCGGCAACCTTCTAGCTGACCAAGGGTGTTTTGCACAACTTGTAACCCACACTTGGTGCAAGTAAGGGTATTCCCCTTGGAGGTCATAACAAACTCCTCGTTGCAAACGGGACACTTGTACAATAGGTGCTCAATCCCTTCAGCTAGGTCAGGTGTATCAATGTGGATGTTGTTGGCAAGCTGATATGCGTAGTCGTCACAAGCAAGGTTAGCAATAATTCTGCTGTGAATTTCTTCGGCGGAGATAGTCTTGGCTTCATCGGCGGTAACTGCCAGTTGAACGTCCGCTGTCATTGGTAAAAATCTTTTTGTCTTTGCCCAACGTGGCTTGTGAAGGTAGTTTCCGTTGAAACGCACAGTAACAAGGGGAACCTTGAGCATCTTGATTAGCTTGGCAACAGCAGGTTTGATTATACTTTGCCTTCCGTCGGCAGAAAGCTTTGCTTCTGGGTAGATTACAACAGGACGGTTTTTTGACAAAACGTACTTGATATCCCTAATTAAACTGGTATCCACGGTAAATTGCTTCTTTGGCAACACGCCAAAACGGTTGATGAGCTTGGGCCACTTGATAATTTGCGTTTCGGAAATTACAAAGCTGGCGCAATTTGGGTAGAGCATCATAACCATACCGGCAACGTCGGCAAAACTTGCGTGGTTTGCCACAACAACAAAAGGAGCTTTTAGTTGCGACAGCACACCCTCGTCAATTAGCTTTACTCGTTTGGAAAAATAACGTTTTCCATAAAATGTTATTCCTGCTTTGATAAGAAATTTACTTGCCAATATTGGCTTCTTTTTCTTCATAACACTTCCCCTGTAAACAAAAAATCCCACAGCATTGCCGTGGGACATAAATGTGCATTATTTGTTGGACTGGTAATCCTGTATCCAAATGGTAACATCTTCGCTACTTACCATACCATGTTCGTATGCCCACATAATTACATACTCGTTAGTTTGCATAAAATCCAACGTGGCTTTGTGCGCATCTTGATCATTTTGTGCTTGTTCGATTAGTGCGGTTAGCTCTTCCACCTTTTGATTGATGGCTGCCATTTGCGTGAGCAAAGTTAGCAACATGCAAACTAGCACTATCAGCACCAACATTGCTGCCACGAACAGAACGGATGATTTTTTGTTGTAAAAAATGTGTTCCATCAACTTTGTCCACCTTTATTGTAGTGAACAAATTATACAACGCAACGCGCAGTTTGTCAAGCATAGATTTGCACAAATAGACAGGCAAAAGCCAACCTCCTACTGTTGCAACAAACACATACCACCTACACGCCCCATTGTTGAAGTGCAAATTGAGCCAAAACAGCAATGGAAATGCCAATAGCGAAAACAAAATATCGGCAATAAGAGTAGGCAATCTACCTTGCACAGCACAACAAACAACGTGGTAAAACACCGAAAGCAGTACCGACGTTGCACACAAAAGAGCAAAGACGCCAAGTGTAGACAATGCCGTTTCCGTCAACGGAACAACCCCTTTAGTCCAGCAGATTTACTCCTATACGTAATGCTAATTAACGTTGCAACTTGCAAAACTACGCACCCAGATTGGTTATCCAATTTGGCAATATTTAGGTCTGTTCCTTTTACAACAACGGTACTTTCTTCGGTAGTAAATATCCCCTCTGTTGGCGTGATTTGGTTAACCTTTGTTACCCCCTGCAACGTTAAAACGCTAGCAGAATAACTGATGCTATGTTGTTGCACAATGATACTCCATTACTTTGTTTACACTAGTATATGACCAGTAATTCCGTGTTATGATTTTTATCAAAAAAACTTAATATTCAAAAACAATTTATGACAAGATTTGCAACACACAATTTCACATTAATATACAAGTAAAGTGGTTTAACTGCTTTAATAGCAGTATTTAACAAAACAATATACACATTTTACAAAAAAACAGGAAGAAACAAAATATAGCTTCTTCCTGTAAATATTGGATTTTTTAGGTAGGTTATTTCTTTGTGATTTCGTATCCGTTTGCTGTATCCTTGATGAGATATCCTAGTTCAGCTATTTGGTTACGAAGCGTATCGGACAATGCCCAGTTCTTTTCCTTGCGAGCTGCCAAACGTTGTTCAGCTAGATCCGCAACTTCTTGTGGAACCACGATTTGTTCCTTAACTTCCTTTACCTTGTCGAAATTCAAAGCAAACACCTTGTCCCACTTTAGTGCAAGTTGGTATACGTCCTTGGACTTGGGCAACTTTAGTAGTGTCCACAATACGCCAATAGCAAGTGGCAAGTTGAGGTCGTCGTTGATTGCTTCCTCGAACTTTGTGTCGTATTCCTTGAGGATTGCTGGATCGGTTGTAGCTGGACTGTTCTTGTGTGCAACAAGTTGTGCTGCCAATTTGTTGTAGGCGTTCTTTGCTGCTTCCATACCTTCCCAAGTGAAGTTAATCTTTTGACGGTATTGGACGTTTAGACAGAAGTATCTGAACATAACTGGGTCGTAGCCTGCGTTTACCAAATCGGTAACGGTGTAGGTGTTACCCAGGGATTTGCTCATTTTGCCACCATCAATTAGCATAAATTCGCTGTGCATCCAGTAGTTAACTGCCTTTTGACCAAGCCAGCACTCTGCTTGTGCAATTTCGTTTTCGTGGTGGATGGGGATGTGGTCTACACCACCTGTGTGAATATCGAACACCTTGCCAAGGTATTTTTCCGACATAGCTGTGCACTCAATGTGCCAACCTGGAAAGCCCATTCCCCAAGGGGAAGCCCATTGTTGAAGGTGATTGGGGCTAGCTGTCTTCCACAAAGCAAAGTCAATTGGGTGACGCTTAAAGCTGTTAACTTCTACACGTGCGCCGTGGCGTTGGTCTTCTAGTCTGATTCCGCTAAGCTTGCCGTAATTGGGGAACTTTTCTACAGAAAAATAAATTCCGTCTTCCGTTTCGTAAGCGTAGCCTTTTTCTAGCAAGTCTTCTACAACCTTGATCATTGGTCCAATATTATCGGTAGCCTTGGGGCACACTGTTGGGCGCTTGATGTTGAGCGCATCAATATCCTTCATAAATTGATCGGTGTAGAAGGCGGCAATTTCCAATGGAGTTTTGCCCGTTTCGTGAGCGGATTTGCTCATTTTATCTTCGCCATCGTCCCCGTCGGATACCAAGTGGCCAACGTCGGTGATATTCATAACGGACTTTACCTTGTAGCCGTTGTATTCCAAAACACGTCTAAGTTCGTCCATAAAAACATATGCACGAAGGTTACCAATGTGCGCATACTTGTATACTGTTGGTCCACAGCTGTACATTGATACTTGATTGGGTTTTACTGTAACTAATTCTTCCTTTTGACGAGTCAATGTGTTGTAAACACGAAGTTTCATTTTGTACACTTCCTAATAGTTTTGTTGCAATTATTGTATCACAAAACAACAAGTAAATCAACTATTACCCACCCATTTGTGATTGTTACAAAAAAATAATATGGTTTACACAACAACTACACCAATGATATCTACCAAAAGGCTGTCTTTGACGCAACCATGTGCCAATTCCATAAAGAAAAATGCAACTTGCAGTAACACAAATTAATTCTGCCACACTACTTGCTCACACCGTCAGCAAAACAAATTACAACAAAATAACACAAAATAACGTCCACGCGGTTGCGACACCAATGGGTTTGTGATATAATTTGAATATAGCAAACTTATATTGTTTGCCCCAACAAATACAACCATATTCCGTCAGTTGACAAAAACAATGCCTCTGACTACTGATTGGTTAATAAGAAAGGAGATTTGACAAGTTTATGAGCAAAAAGGTTAAAGTAGACAATACCGCACTTGCACTAATCTACGTTGTAGTGGGTATTCTTTTGTGTATCTTCAAGGCACAAATTCTCAATTGGATTCTAACTGGCGTTGGCGTGCTATTTTTGTTGCACGGTATCCTTCAACTTGTACACAAATTGTACAACGAAGGTATCATCTACACCACAATTGGTTTGGTTATCATCCTTGGTGGATGGATGTTCTTGGAAGTTTTGTTCATCGTTATCGGCGTTTTACTTGTTGTAAAAGGTCTAACCGAATTAGTTGCAGGACTACAAAGCAAACACACACTTAGTATCGTTGCAGCTTGCTTGACAATTATCGTTGGTATTTTGTTCATCCTTAACAAGTGGATTGTTGTGGATTGGTTCATCATCGTAATTGGCGTTGTACTAATTGTAAAAGGCGTTGCAGAGCTTATTTCCAGAAAATAACAACAACTAAAACAAACAGCACACTGTTGACACGTTTCAACTAGTGTGCTTTTTTGTTGCGCTTTTGCCCCTATTTGATGCATTTGGCAACTGTTTACACTCTTGTTTACCCATCAAAGAAGGGGATTGAGTACATTATTTGCACCTTTCAAATTACACAACTTCTAGCACAACAGCTTTTTGCCCTGCTATCGCGCAATACAACAGCTACGTATCAACAGTAATTGATAACTAATGGCTATTTAGCTATATTCAACTGTAGTATATCTACAAATATGCCCTATTTACCAATAAATCATTGCAAAAATATATTGATTGTGTTACAATTACTAGGATTGTTGCTTATTGATGGCAACACTACAACTAAAACACTTACAGGGGTAGAACAATGATTGATATCAACCTTATCAGACAAGACCATGAAGCCATCCGCCAAAGATATCTTCGCCGCGGAAAGGACATTGATTTTACAGCATTTTTGCAACTAGATGAACAACGCAAAGCCATCATTCAATCCGTTGAACAAATGAAGGCTCAACGCAACAAAGTATCTGCACAAATTCCACAACTCAAAAAGGCAGGACAAGACGTTTCTGCTACAATTGCGGAAATGAAGGCACTTGGCGACAAAATTGCACAAGAAGACGCTCGCCTTGCAGAAATCAACGACCAAATTAGAGATTTCTTGCTTCGCTTGCCTAACCTTCCAGATGAAGACCTTCTTGCTGGCGGAAAAGAAAATAACAAGCCAATCAAGCTATTTGGCACAAAACCAACCTTCGACTTTATCCCAAAGGATCACGTTGAACTAGCTAAAAGCCTTGGCCTAATCGACTATGAACGTGGCGCAAAGCTTGCTGGTAACGGTAGCTGGATCTACACAGGTCTTGGCGCAAGACTGGAGTGGGCACTGCTTAACTACTTTATCGACAGCCACATTGCAAAGGGCTACGAATTTATGTTGCCACCATATATGCTCACATACGAGTGTGGACTTACTGCTGGTCAATTCCCCAAGTTTGAGGAAGACGTTTACCAACTTGCAAATGCGGAAGGTAAAAAGTTCTTGTTGCCAACTGCCGAAACCGCTCTTGTAAACTTGTACCGTGACGAAGTGCTTGCAGAAAGTCAACTTCCACGCAAGTTCTTTGGTTACAGCGCATGCTTCCGTCGTGAAGCTGGTAGCTACCGCAGTGAAGAACGCGGTATGATTCGCGGACACCAATTTAACAAAGTTGAGTTATTCCAATACACCACACCAGAACAAAGCGATGCAGCTTTTGAAGAAATGGTTAACATGGCTTGCGGACTAGTAGAAGGTCTTGGATTGCACTATCAACTAAGCAAGCTTGCTGCAGGGGATTGCTCCGACAGCATGGCTAGAACATACGATATTGAAATTTACATCCCAAGCATGAACATCTACAAGGAAGTTTCTTCCGCAAGTAATGCTCGCGATTACCAAGCACGCCGTGGCAATATGCGTTACAGAAGCGAAGCAGACAAAAAGCTCTACTTTATGCACACGTTGAACGCAAGCGGTCTAGCAACAAGTCGTGTGTTCCCAGCACTACTTGAACAAAACCAAAATGCCGATGGTAGCGTTACTATACCAGAAGTTTTGCGCAAGTACATGGGCGGCCTAGATAAGCTTGTTCCAATTAAATAGTTACTACACAAACACATGTCATTGCATCCTATTTGGGTGCAATGGCAGTTTTTGTATTAAAAATATTGACACAATTGCTTTACTTAACTAAATCAAACACACTCACAAATAAGTTGACCGTTTGTTAAGCGGAAAACAATTACGAGGTTCTATATCAAAGGGGGAAATATGAATCACGAATACACATTTGGTAGCGAAGGCTTTTTCGGCTATGCACCACAAAAGGACTTCTACTACTACTCACTAGCACACTTTTTGCCAATCATTTTGCTTGGCATTGCAATTTTCCTAACTTACCGCTTCCGTGATAAACTGCGCAACAGCAAGCATGAAGAAAATATCCGCTTTGCACTAGGTGCAACCTGTATCTTTGCAGAACTATTCTACTTCCTTCGTCTTCTCTACGTTGGAGCTGGCACAAGCGGAAACCAAATGATAAACTATCTTCCTATTGAAGTTTGTCAATGGATGGCAATTATTGCAGGCTTTATGATGATGAAAAAAAGTCGACACATGTTTGATCTTTGCTACTACATATGTTTGACATTGGGCGTTATGCCCCTAATCATGCCAGCGGTTATCGAACAAACTGGTCCAGGTTACTTTAGATACTATCAATTTTGGGCAGAACATCTTACACCAATCTACTGCGTATTCTATATGATGTTTGTCCAACAAATGCGCCCAGATTACAAAAAGGTATACAAACCTTTTATTTTACTAGCAATCATGGCGAGCATTGCAATTCCCGCAAATCTGCTTATTCCAAACGGTGACTTTATGTATTTGCAAGGAGAACCAGCAGGCAACAGCATTCTTACTTACTTCCCCAAAAATCTTGGACTTAGATTGCTTTGCTTTACAGGTATTGTAATTGCGCTATTCACGTTGGTATCTTTACCACAAATTATCCGCGAGATTAAAGCAAAAAAGGCACAATCCGCCACACCTGCGGAAGCTGAGCCTGTTGCACAAGCTGACCAACAATAATACAAATAACTAGCAGGAGCTACATAACGTTTGCTCCTGCTTTTTTAATAAAGGTAACAAGATGGACAAAAACTATCAAAGCTTATGTGCTCAAAAAATACCATCATTTTGTTGACAAACGCAAAAAACAATGGTAGTATATTCCCATATTAGGCAGAAATGTCTACATATCTACAAAAAACATTGAAGAGAAGAGTAGTGATTGGGTGTTCTCACAGAGAGTTTCCGACGGTGAAAAGGAAGCAGAAAGGAAAATCATGAAGATGGCCTCTGAGTTGCACAACTGAGCAAAGAATTTGTAAGGTTGTGTCGGGTGTGCCCGTTATAGCAATAGAGCATGTTAGTGCTTGAAATAGGCTGGCAAAGGGTTTGCTTTGCTAAGCGAAGAAGGTTGGTACCACGGAAAGATTTTTCGTCCTTTACATTGATTTGTAAAGGACTTTTTTTATTTCATTTTACACAAAACAACAATACAACATACAAGAGGAATACACATGGCAGAAATAATTAGGTTAGAAAAACTAACCAAAATTTTCCAAGACAAACGCAACACCACCGTTGCCATAAAGGATATTGACCTTGTTATTGAACAAGGGGATATCTACGGTATTATTGGTTTGTCGGGCGCTGGCAAAAGCACCTTGATTAGATGCATCAACCTACTAGAAAAGCCAACCAGCGGTGCAGTTTTCTTTGAAGGAACAAACCTTGTAGAACTCAAAGATAGCCAACTACGCCAAACTCGCCAAAAGATTGGTATGATTTTCCAAAACTTCAATTTGATGGAACAACGCACCGTTCTACGCAACGTTTTGTTCCCATTGGAAATAGCACACATTGCAAAGGATACTGCAAAAGAAAGGGCTGTTGAACTGCTCAACTTAGTCGGTTTAAGCGACAAACTTGACAGTTATCCCAGTCAACTATCCGGTGGACAAAAACAACGTGTTGCCATTGCAAGGGCGCTAGCTAACAACCCAAGCGTTTTGCTCTGCGACGAAGCAACAAGCGCATTGGATCCTTCCACAACGTTATCTATCCTTCAACTACTAAAGGAAATCAACCAAAAACTTGGCATCACAATCGTTATCATCACACACGAAATGAAGGTGGTAGAAACCATCTGCAACAAGGTGGCAATCATTGACGAAAGTGTTATCAAGGAAACTGGTCTAGTGGCAGAGGTTTTTGCAAACCCACAAACACCAATTGCAAAAAACCTTATCTACCCAAAGCTTGGTGTTATCAACAAGGAATTTGGTAGCGTACTGCTAAAGCTTACCTTTGACAAAACAGTTTTGGAACCAGTTGTTGCCGATATGATACTCAAAACCCAAGTAGCGGTAAACATCATTGAAGCTAGTATAAAACAAGGTGACAACGGTAGCACAGGGGAAATGATCATCCAACTACCAAACGATCAAAACAGCATTGCCAAGGTACAAAACTACCTTACCACCAAGAACATTTCCTTCCAACAAAGTAACACGGAGGTGCAACAATGATATCACTAATTAGCGCAACCTTCCCATTTACCTACTACCTTGAACAAACACTCATCACACTAAAAATTGTTGGAATATCCACACTACTATCCTATGTGCTTGGTATTCCACTAGGAATTTTACTAAACGTTACTGACAAAAACGGTTTGTACAAATGTCGTCCAGTAAACGCAATACTTGGTGCAATCATCAATATTTTGCGTTCGGCACCATTTATCATTTTGCTAGTAACACTACTACCTGCAATCCGCAAGCTTGTAGGCACCAGCGTAGGAGACGTTCCCTTTACAGTTGGTCTAGTAATTGCTGCAACACCATTTGTGGCGCGCATGGTAGAGTCATCCCTAAAGGAAATTGACTACGGCGTTGTAGAAGCAAGTCTAGCAATGGGCGCAAGCAAAATGCGCACAATATTTACAGTAATCTTGCCAGAAATTAGAAGCAGTCTTATTGTAGGTGCAACAATCAGCTTTGCCACAATACTTGGCTACACCGCAATGGCAGGAACAATCGGCGCAGAAGGCTTGGGCAACACCGCATACACCTACGGATACATCAGCAGTAACCCCGAAGTAACCATCATTTGTCTTGTACTACTAATTGTAATTGTGCAAATTTTCCAAGAAGTTGGCATGCGCATTGCAAAAAAATTAGATCACAGAAAAAAAGGAGAGTAAACCATGAAAAAAGTAATCGCTATTTTGTTACTTGTAATTTTGTCCTTTGCAACACTATCCCTTGCTGCTTGCAACAAATGGGAACCAATGCCAGCCGACCAAACAACAATCACAGTTGCTGCAACACCTACACCACACGCAGAAATCTTGGAACAAGCAAAGCCATTGCTTGCTGAACTTGGCTACACACTTATTATCAAGGTGTATACCGACTACGTTCAACCAAACGACACAACCGAATTTGGCGACGTGGACGCAAACTACTTCCAACACCTTCCATACATGGACGAATTCAACCAAACACACGAAACACACCTTGTTAGCGTTGGCGCAATCCACTACGAATCATTTGCCATCTACAAGGGAACAAGAACAAGTCTTGACCAACTACAAAATGGCGACATCGTTCTTATCCCAAATGACGGAACAAACCGCGCAAGAGCATTGCTATTGTTGCAAGAAGCTGGCTTAATCACATTGAAAGATGGCGTTGGCTTGAACGCAACAAAGTACGATATCGTAGCAAACCCAAAGAACTTGGAAGTTAAGGAAATGGAAGCGCAAAACATCCCCAAAGTTCGCCAAGATGCCGCAATTGCTGTAATCAACGGCAACTACGCACTGGATAACAACCTTACCAGAGATGACGCTATCCTATACGAAAGCACCGACGGTATTGCCGCAACAACCTACGCAAACATTTTGTGCGTACGCGACGGCAACCAAAACCACCCTGCAATCCAAGCATTGCTACAAGTACTCCGCTCCGAAACCATCATCAACTACATCAACAACACCTACGGCGGAGTTGTAATTCCAACTAGATAATCTTTAACAATGTAAAAAGTCAAAAACCATCTGTGAAGACAGGTGGTTTTTTTTGTTGCTTTTGCCATAGTTTTGATGTCGTTTGGTTCATCTCAAATTACAACACGACAAGTGCCGCGCTATATCAATACTTCAACATCATTTGTAGATTAGTATATTTTTATGAGCAAATAATATATTTATATATTATTTTTTTTGCAAGATATCAATTTTGGGGTTGACTTTATGTGGGTAAAATATTATAATTAGTGCGTATGGTGAAAGTTTGGGCATATTTGGTCAAACAAACGCCTTTACAACAAAAAATACTAATTTTACAATAATATTTTCGGAGGAAAAATAACAATGGCAAAGAGAACTATTGACGGTAACACCGCTGCCTCCCACGTTGCGTATGCTTTTAGTGACGTAGCAGCAATTTACCCTATCACTCCTTCTAGCCCAATGGCAGAAGTTGCCGACGAATGGTCTGCCCAAGGTAGAATCAATTTGTTTGGTCAAACAATCCGCATTGCTGAAATGCAATCAGAAGCTGGCGCAGCTGGTGCAGTACACGGCAGCTTGGTAGCAGGCGCATTGACAAGCACATTTACAGCAAGTCAAGGTTTGCTACTTATGATCCCTAACATGTACAAGATTAGCGGTGAGCTTCTTCCATGCGTATTCCACGTATCAGCACGCGCATTGGCAGCACACGCACTTAACATCTTTGGTGACCACCAAGACGTTATGGCTTGTCGTCAAACAGGTTTTGCTATGATGGCATCCAACTCTGTACAAGAAGCTATGGACTTGGCACTTGTTTCCCACCTTTCCACATTGGAAGCAAAAGTTCCTTTCCTTCACTTCTTTGACGGTTTCCGTACTAGCCACGAAGTATCCAAGATTGAAGAAATCTCCTACGACGACATGGCTAAATTGTTGGATATGAAGTATGTTGAAGAATTCCGTTCTCGCGCTTTGAACCCAGAACATCCACAACTTCAAGGTACAGCTCAAAACGCAGATATCTACTTCCAAAACAGAGAAGCTGCTAACAAATACTACCTTGCTACACCAGCAATCGTAGAAAAGTACATGCAAAAAGTTGGCGAACTAACAGGCAGACACTACAATTTGTTTGACTATGTTGGTGCTCCAGATGCAGAAAAAGTTATCGTTATCATGGGTAGCGGTGCTGACGCTGTAGAAGAAACTGTAGATTACCTTGTAGCTCGCGGCGAAAAGGTTGGCGTACTTAAAGTTCGTTTGTACCGCCCATTCAGCCCAGCTCACATGGTTGCTGCATTGCCAAAGACAGTTACTAAACTTGCTGTTTTGGACAGAACAAAGGAACCAGGTGCTCTTGGTGAACCACTCTACTTGGACGTTGTTGCAGGCCTAAAGGAAATGGGTCGCGAAATGGACGTTGTAGTTGGCGGAAGATACGGTCTTGGTAGCAAGGAATTTACTCCTTCCATGATCTTGGCTATCTACAAGAACCTTGATGGCGAACAAAAGAACCACTTCACTATCGGTATCAACGATGACGTTACAGGTACAAGCTTGGTAGTTGATGAACAAATCGACGTTGCTCCAGCTGGAACAACACGTTGTAAGTTCTACGGTCTTGGCAGTGACGGTACAGTTGGTGCTAACAAGAACTCCATCAAGATCATCGGTGACCACACAGATTTGTACGCTCAAGGTTACTTTGAATACGACAGTAAAAAATCTGGCGGCTTGACAATTTCTCACCTTCGTTTTGGTAAGAACCCAATCAAGTCCAGCTACCTAATTGACCAAGCAGAATTTATCGCTTGCCACAACCCAAGCTACGTAACACGTTACGACGTTTTGGCTGACGCAAAAGATGGCGGCACATTCCTACTTAACTGCGCTTGGACAGATGAAGAATTGGAAAGAGAACTTCCAGCTCGTATGAAGAACCAAATTGCTAAAAAGCACCTCAAGTTCTACACAATCGATGGTCTTCACATCGCATTGAAAGCTGGTTCTGCTAAATCCACAAACATGGTAATGCAAGCTGCTTTCTTCAAACTTGCAGACATCATCCCATACAACGAAGCAGAAGAATACATGAAGCAAGCTGTAGTTAAATCCTACGGTAAGAAGGGCCAAAAAGTAGTTGAAATGAACTGGGCTGCTATCGACGGAGCTATTGCTGGTTTGCACGAAGTTAACGTTCCTGCAAGCTGGGCAACAACAACCGAAGGCGCAGAAATTCCTGGTGCTAGCGGAAGCGAATACTACGAAAACTTTGTACGCGTAATCAACGAACAAAGAGGTAACCAACTTCCTGTAAGCGTATTCAACGAAGCAGGCGTTGTTCCAACAGGCACAACACAATACGAAAAACGCGGTATCGCTGTTAACGTTCCTGTATGGCAAATTGACAAATGTATCCAATGTAACCAATGTTCACTTGTTTGTCCACACGCTGCAATCCGTCCAGTATTGATTGACGAAAATACAGAAGTTCCAGCAACATTTGCAACAAAACCAGCTATTGGTGTTAAGGGTGCTAAGTTCCGCATCCAAGTTAGCCCACTAGATTGTACAGGTTGCGGAAGCTGTGCTAACGTTTGCCCAAGCAAAGAAAAGGCTCTTATCATGGTTCCAGCAGAACAAGTTGACGAAGTTGCTAACCACAAGTTCAGCACAACTGTTGAACAAGTTGAAAGCCCACTCAACCCTGCAACTGTAAAGGGTAGCCAATTTAAACAACCTTTGTTTGAGTTCTCTGGCGCTTGCGCTGGTTGTGGCGAAACACCATACGTAAAACTTGTAACACAACTATTTGGTGACAGAATGATCGTTGCTAACGCAACAGGTTGCTCCTCCATTTACGGCGGATCTGCTCCAAGCTGTCCATACACAGTAAACAAACAAGGTCGCGGTCCTGCATGGGCTAACAGCTTGTTCGAAGATAACGCAGAATTTGGTTACGGTATGAACCTTGCTTATGCTCAACGTCGTGCACGTTTGACAGACAAGATCAAGGCTCTTGCTGAACTTTGGGAAGGCACCGACAAGGCTGCTCTTTGCACAGCATGGCTGGAAGGCAAAAACGACGCTAAAGCAAGCGAAGTTGCATCCGCTGCTTTGATCGAAGCTTTGGAAAACTGCCAATGCGAAAAATGCGCTACTCTTTGCCAAGAAATCCTAAGTGAAAAAGACTGCCTCATCAAGAAGTCCATTTGGATCTTCGGTGGTGACGGATGGGCATACGACATCGGTTACGGCGGACTTGACCACGTATTGGCAAGTGGCGAAGACGTAAACGTTTTGGTTCTTGACACAGAAGTTTACTCCAACACTGGTGGACAAGCTAGTAAGTCCAGCCCAACAGGTGCAGTTGCTAAGTTTGCTGCAGCTGGTAAGCGCGTAAAGAAAAAGGACCTTGGTATGATGGCTATGAGCTACGGTTACGTATACGTAGCACAAGTTGGTATGGGTGCAAACCAAGCTCAACTTGTAAAGGCTTTGACAGAAGCTGAAGCTTACAAAGGACCATCCCTTGTAATTGCTTACGCTCCATGTATCAACCACGGTATCAACATGGGTAACAGCCAACTTGAAATCAAGCGCGCTGTAGAATGCGGTTACTGGCAACTTTACCGTTACAACCCAGCTTTGATTGAACAAGGTAAGAATCCATTTACTTTGGACAGCAAAGAACCAACAGCAAGTTACCAAGACTTCATCATGAGCGAAACTCGTTACGCTTCCTTGGCTAAGACTCGTCCAGAAATTGCTCAACAACTATTTGAACAATCTGAACTTGATGCAAAGGGTCGTCTTGCTAAATACAAGAACTTGGCTGACAAATAGTTTTTAACATTGCATTAAAAGGCCGTTAAACAGCCTAACTGTGCAAACTACATCACAAAATAACAAAAGCACCATCAATTTGATGGTGCTTTTTTTTGCTATCATAAACTATTATTCAGTTTAGTCAGTTGCTTGTCCTAACAGCCTGTTGAGAGGCAAATTCAATGTCAGCAAAGTTGCCTTGCAAGTAGCCAATTTTGTTACAAACTATTGTGAAATTGTAAACAGTGAGTAGAAATATCCCTTTTCGTCAATCAGTTGTTCAAAGGTGCCTTGTTCTACAATAGATCCATTTTTCAAAGTGATAATGCCATCGTATTGTTTGAGCAGACCTTCGTCCAGCGAGTGTGTGACAACAATGCTTGTAACGCCTTGAAGCCCCAATATGGCGCTAGAAACTTGGTAAGCAGTTTCGGCATCCAAAGCAGCTGTGGCTTCGTCAACAAGAAGCACTTGCGATTTTTTCAACAAACTGCGCGCAATGGACACACGTTGCTTTTCTCCACCAGATAAACCACTACCGTTTTCTCCACACAGATAATCTGCGCCCTTTTCTTCAATCAAAGCAGACAACCCCGATAGGCGAATAGCATCATCAATTTGTTGCTCGGAAAAGTGGCTAAACATAGTGATATTATCCCTAATTGTTGCGTTGAAGATAAATACGTTTTGGTGAATAATACTTTCAATTTCGTACAAATTGCTGCTGTTTATTTCTCTAAGCTCGGTGTTGTCGTAGCAAATTGTTCCGTCGTAGTTGTGGTAAGCAGACATCAACAAGTTTAGCAATGTGGACTTTCCGCTTCCCGATGCACCAACAATGGCATACTTCTTTCCCAGTTCAAAGGTGTAGTTTATGTTGTGTAGTACTGGGGTTTCTTCGTCGTAGCTAAAGGACAAATCCTTTACAACAATGCCACGTTCAATTTGAATATGTTGGTTTTCCCCTTCTTCTCTAACGTTGGTTTCCAATGCCATAGCAATTTTGTTGAGCAAAGATTTAGCGGCCTTTCTTTCAGCAATGCAAGTGGGGATTACCGCAATTGGGCTTAGCACGTAGTTCATCAACTGCACAAAAATCATTGTTACACCAGCCGTTACACCCTTGCCGGACAAAGCCATATACGCTCCCAACAAGAATACACCAATTTGTGCGATAGTGCCAGCAATACCACCAAACAACTCAACCAAAGCACGTGCTTTGTGTTTACTACCCTGCGCCTTGGATAATTCCTTTATTTTGCTCTTGAACATTGCAATCATTTGAACTTCGGCGCCAAATGCTTTGATAACGGAAAATCCGCCCAAGCTATCCCTTAGTGTTGAAGTGTACGATTCGTTTCTGTCGGAAACCTTCTTTTCCTCCACTGCAACCTTGTTACCTGTCAAAATAGCGGCAATCAAAGGGAGCAAGGATAGTCCTATTGCTATCAATGTGAGCAAAGGACTGTACAAAATCATCATAACCAACGCACCAACAAAGGTAAGCAAACTTTCCCACATGGTAAAGGTATCCCAAAGGTACCCTTGCTCGATGGCTTGAATATCGTTGGTTAGCGCAGACACGTAGGTAGAGGATGCTTCGTCAGAAAAGGCGGAGATGTTCTTCCTTGTCAGTTCTTCAAAAACATATTCTTTGTATTGGGAAATACCTTTTGTAACAAACTTTGGCTTAAACTTGTGCAAAAGTAGATCAATGACGGTAAATCCAATAATTAGCACAACGGAAATTGTGGTTAGTTGAAGCAAATTATAGGTGGTATTTTGTCCGCCTATTAGGTCAACCAACTGTTGTATTAGCCAAGATATAGCTAGCGCCCCAAATGAACTGATCAGCACTTGTACAAAAGCAAATATAAAAGATACCGCATTGCCCTTGTAAAACTGTTTTGTGTAGGGGCGCAAATTAACTTTGTTTTTCATTTTTCTCCTTACAAACGGCATAATTTTTTTGCGATAACTCGCCAAAACTACAATTAGCAATGATTTAAACCTGCTAATTAGTTGAAATATATTAGATTGATTACAATACTCAATCTTTTACGTTACTAGCAAATTTTGCTTAAATAATTACTTTTACACAATCGTCATCACGACTTTGAACGTCTACCAACGTTAGTGGACCGTTTTCGCGATGATAAACCTTGAGCGCCTTTGCCATTTGTTTATACATTTTATATGTAAATTCATTAGATGGGCTACCCGCTTT
The DNA here is from genome assembly GCA_017457305.1 of Clostridia bacterium. Lineage (GTDB taxonomy): Bacteria > Bacillota > Clostridia > Christensenellales > CAG-314 > Fimimonas. The sequence goes on from JAFTHP010000034.1 coordinate 28,477, forward strand.
GTTAAGGGCTGTGCTTTGTTGCACGTCGCCTCTTTCTAGCGGAACTGCCGACTCTTCAACGGCCTGAGTCTTGGTATACTTTTTGCCCTTGTTCAGCATAGTTTTGAGAAATTTATAGCCAATTCTTCCCGTAACAAAAAAGGTAGGGATGCGAATAATCCTTTTTTTACCACTTTCGTAGTCCTTTATTTCAATCTTCATTATTCCACCCAGATTTCTACCGTATCTCCGTCTTCCGACTGTATTTCCACCAACTTTCCTATTACACCTTGTTCTACAAGGGCAAATACTTGTTCAAAGTCAATACCCTTGAGCATATTTTTGCCGTTGGAATTTACTGGCGCCATTTCCACACCACTGTCGACAATAATCTTTACAACTGCTAAAGGTAAGTTTACGTTAACTTTGTCGCCGTCCGTTGACAAAACGCGGATTTTTAGCAAAAGTTTTTCGATAGGCTTGCGTTGTGCTGGCTCAACAACGGATACTGTGGGTGTTTTGCCAAGAAGCTCGTCGGTAGTTACCCCTAGCATTTCCGCTAGTTCCAGCAGCACGGACAAATCTGGTGCAGAGTTGTCGTTTTCCCACTTGGATACAGCTTGTGAACTTATATTTAGTCGTGTAGCAACGTCTTCCTGAGTGAGATTGGCGTTTTTTCTTAAACGTTGAATACGTTGTCCCAATGTTTCTTTCATATGATTCTCCTAGATAATGAATTAGCAGTGGCAATATGTTTGAACAGGTGAAAAAGAGTTGTCGTGCACAAAACAACAATAACACATCCGTTGCCGCTTGCCCCTGTTGCACTACCATTGTATATCTTTTGCCAAACAAAAAACAGCGACCATTGGTTGTTTTGGCTCAACCATCGGTTGTTTTTTCACTCAACTGTAGGTTGCAAAGTGTGTTTTTGAGCTAAAATATACGCTTTTTGCTATTTTCTTGTCAATTTTTTATCAATAAATATAGTATAACACCGTTTATGTAATTTGAACAGTAATTTACACAATATGGCACCCTTTACTCGCAAACAGCAAACTGTGCTGACAAATAAAAATCCACCAACCATTGTGGTAGTTGGTGGATTGCTTTTTTTGTTAAGTTGTCAAAACACTATTTTGTGCCGAACAATCTGTCGCCAGCATCGCCAAGACCAGGCAAAATGTAGCTGTGTTCGTTTAGCTGACGGTCTTGTGTTGCGCAGTAGATTTGAACGTCGGGATGAGCTTCGTGCAAAGCTTGGATTCCTTCTGGAGCGGCAATGATGTGCATGCACTTGATGTGCTTTGCGCCCTTTTTCTTGAGTAGGTCAACTGCAGCAATAGCGCTTCCGCCAGTAGCAAGCATTGGATCAAGAACGATGCAAATCTTGTTTTCGATGCCAACTGGCAGCTTGCAGTAGTATTCTTGTGGAAGACAAGTTTCTTCATCACGATACATACCAATGTGGCCAACCTTTGCTGTGGGGAACAATGTGTGAACACCATTTACCATGCCAAGACCTGCGCGCAAAATGGGGATAATTGCAACGGTATTTTCGGCAATTACGCTTTGTGTTGTAACTTCCAATGGGGTTTCAACTTGTACTTGAACGGTTGGAATATCCTTAAATGCTTCGTAGGTGAGCAATGTGGAGATTTCTTCTACAAGTTCTCTAAATTGCTTGGTGTTTGTATCCTTATCGCGAAGTTTTGCAACTTTGTGACTAACGAGTGGGTGATTGATGATTGTAACGTTTTCCATAGTAATCCTCCTGTAAGCAAAAAAATAGCCTTGACGCCATTACGCCAAAGCCAAAAAAGAAAATACAAAAGACAACACACCCTTGTGTGCTTGTATAGCGTTGTGCTTGCAAACAAAACGTGTCATGTCCTTTGCCCTCCATTGCCATATATTGTACACCATCATGGCACAACAATCAAGTGTTTTGTCAAAAAAAAGGACACAGTTTTGTGCCCTTTTTTCCCTTTCAACGTGATATATAAGTACAAATCTATTCTGCTTGGTATATGATGCGTCCACAGTGCTCGCAAACCATATAGCCGTTGCCTTGCATCTTGCTTTCCACAACACCACGAGGCATTTCCATGCGGCAACCACCACATCTTACGCCATCTTGCAATGGTACAAAAACAGGATGAATTTGACTTTCGCTCAACTTCTTGTACTTGTCGAACAAAGCTGGATTGATTAGCTTGCGAAGCTCTGCCTGTTGTTGCTTGATTTCGGTAACGCGTGGTTTAGCTGCTTCGGTAGCCTTGGCAAACTCCTCGTTGCACTTTTTGATACCAGCAATGATTTTGGGAAGTTCGGCAGAAATCGCTTCAAAATTACGAGCAACTTCTTCCCCTTCCTTCAAGATGCGCTTGATGTCGTTTTCCACGTTAGCAAGAGCTTCCATGTTTTCAGCAAGTTTTTTGCTCATATAGTTGAGTTCGCTTTCACTTTCCACTTCGGTAATTTCCTTGTTTTGTTCCAAAATGAAATTGGTGATTTTTTGCATAAGAGCACGTGCTGCGGCAAGTTGATTTTTAAGTTCCAATGCCTTTTGGTCAAGCTTTGTAAGCTTATCTTCGTAGTCAGCTTGCATAGCCTTTAGCTTTTTGCGCTTGATGTAGTAATCATTTTTGCGAAGCTCACGTTCAATTCTGTTAAGTTCCTTGTCCAAATCTTGGTAGGTCAACATTTCTTTTTGTATCATATTTCCTCCGTTCTTGCCAAAACAGCATTTACCTGTCCTAGGTAATCCTTGACGGGTGCTGTGGGGCAATGTTGCAATATATTTTGTGCTTTAGCCTGCTCCACTAGCAAAAACTGAACAAAATCCTGCGAGGGGCAAGCTATATTTGTCAAGCCAAATGTCAGCTCTAGCGGTGACAAGGCTTGTTTACTTTCACTTAGTTGTGCGACAATCAAATCGTAAAATTTGCCATCGGCAAACTTGGTGTCGCTAACGATATTGTAGTTGTTCAACAAATACTGTCGTAGGTCTACTTGGTTACGCATTGGTTGCAATACCAACCACTTTGGCAAGGTAACGGTATTGGTCAAGATGGACATAATTTCCAATCCGCCCATACCGGCAATGACGGCACAATCGCATTGTAAATCGCCAATGCCATCCCGCACAAAGAACTCAGCACGTTCCTTTAAGTGTACAGGTAACGCATTTGAAGCCTTTTGCAAGCTAGGTGCGGATATATCCACAAACAAAACCTGGCTACAAACTTCGCTTTGCAAAGCGCCAATGCCAATATATCCGTGATCACAACCCACGTCTGCCAAAGTGTGACAACGTGGTATTGCGGACAGTATCTTTTGTAATCTTTTGCTCATTTTATCCCAAATAATCTCTTAATTTCTTGGACTTGGTTGGGTTGCGAAGCTTACGCAAAGCCTTTGCTTCGATTTGGCGAATACGTTCACGAGTAACGTTGAATTCGCGTCCAACTTCTTCCAAGGTGCGTTGCTTTCCGTCATCCAAACCGTAGCGCAAGCGGATAACCTTTTCTTCACGTGGGGTTAGCTTGTGCAATGCAGCAATTAGTTGTTCGCGTAGCATTGTTTGTGCGGCGCTATCCTGTGGAGCGATTGTTTTGGTATCTTCAATGAAGTCTACCAAATGGCTATCTTCTTCTTCGCCGATAGGTGTTTCCAAGCTAACTGGATCTTGAGCAATTTTTTGAATTTCAATTACCTTTTCTACTGGAACGTCCATATATTCGGCAACTTCTTCTGGCGTGGGTTCACGGCCTAGCTTTTGCAACAAATCGCGTTGTGCGCGTTGTTGGCGATGGATTGTTTCCACCATATGTACAGGAATACGAATTGTGCGTGCTTGGTCGGCAATGGCACGTGTGATGGCTTGTCTAATCCACCAAGTTGCGTATGTGCTAAATTTGAATCCCTTGTTGTAGTCGAATTTTTCTACCGCTTTCATTAGGCCAAGGTTGCCTTCCTGAATCAAATCAAGGAACAACATACCTCTACCAATGTGGCGCTTAGCAATGGATACAACCAAACGAAGGTTAGCTTCGGAAAGCTTTTGCTTTGCTTCCTCATCCCCTTGTGCCATACGGGAAGCAAGTTCTCTTTCCTCGTCGGCGGATAGAAGGGGCACTTTACCAATATCCTTTAGGTACATTTTTACAGGGTCGTCCACAGCAACGTCGCCGATAGAGCGATACAATGCGTTGGTATCCTTGTCGAAGGCGTCCACAATGATGATGCCGTTATTTTCCAAGTATTTGTAGATTTCTGCGTTTTGCTCTGGATTGATACTGATTTTTTCCAGTCTTGTTTCCAAATCTTCGTAGGTGATTTTTGACTCACCACTCTTTTTGATATCTGCCAAAAGATTTTGCAAAAATGTTTGTGTGATTTCCATATTTCCTCCTGTAAAAAGTCTATCTTAGGTTGTTAATTTGACTAGTAATTTCCGCAAGTTGTTGCATAAGTTCCATGTTAGATGGATCCTTTTTGACTTCGGCAAGCAACTTGGTGCGTTGCGCTTGCAAGCTTTCCGCTTTGATTAGGCGCAAACACTCGGTAAAATATGCTCTGTTTTTTTCGTAGCGTTTTTTGTTGAAGTCCACGTCCACTATTTGAGCATAGTCCTTGTCGGAAGCATCGGGGCAAACGGTGTACAGCATATCCAGCGCTGGCTGTTGATTGCTGTTGTAGCAATCAAAAATATAGGTGTACAGCTTGTCCAAAAAGAGCGTGTCGCAAATGGGCTTTTGGGAAATCCTTGCGTAGTCTTCCCCGTGCAAAATGCAGGATGCAACAAAATACTTTGCAACTGTGTGTGGGCTTAGAGTATCCACTGCCACTTCCTGCGTTGACTCGGTGGTGTCGGTTGCTTCTTCTAGAAGCTTTCTGCGAAGGTAATCTTCCGAATAGCCAGTTTTTGCCGAAACAACCGTGATGTATTGGTTTTGGCGAATATCATCCAATGCCTTGAGCATCTTGATGGATCCCTTTACGTACTTGGCAAGAGCCTCGTTGCGTTTGGCGGAATTGCTACTGTGAATATCAAATGCATTATCTAGTAGGTGTAGCTTGTAGTCGGGCAAGGGCAAAGCCTTGGCAATTAGACCTTCAAAGGCTTCCGCACCATACTTTTTGATGTATTCGTCTGGATCAAGATTTTCCGGTACGGACATAACCTTGACGTCCAAGCCAGCTTGATCCAACAAATCCATACCCCTGACAGTTGCTTGTTGACCAGCTGCATCGCCGTCGTAGCAAATGTACACAGTATCGGTCAATCGACTTATCCACTTGGCTTGATTTTCCGTCAAGCTTGTTCCCATACTAGCAACAGCACGCTTGAAGCCTGCTTGATACATAGATAGCACGTCCATATACCCTTCCACCACTACAATATTTGGTAGGGCCGCTTGTTGCTTTTGTTCCTTGGCAATATTCAACGCAAACAAATTGTCGTTTTTCTTGAATAGTGGCGTTTCCGAAGTATTCTTGTACTTGCCAAATTGTGCGGTGCGTTCGTCCAATGCTCTACCGCCAAAGGCAATAACCTTGCCTTGCATGTTGAGGATTGGAATAATAAGTCTGCCACGCAAGCTATCCACCACCTGTCCTTGACGGTTTTGGTAGGCAACACCTGCTTTTATAATATCTTCATCGACAAAGCCTAGCTTGTGTAGATATGCCACCAAACTGGTATCGTCAGGAGAGTAGCCAATGGCAAATTTCTTGATGGTATCCGCATCAAAGCCACGGCCTTCCATATACTTACGGGCGCGAGTGCCAAATTCCGACCGATAAGCCTTGTAGTAGAAGTTTGCAGTGTTTCTGCAAATATCCATATAGATATCCTTTTTTTGCTTGCGCTTTGTGTACTGCTCATCCTGCGCTTGACGTGCCGTTTGTGGCATAGGAATATTGGCGCGCTTTGCAAGAATTTCCAACGCTTCCATAAAGGAAACGGACTCGTACATTTGCACAAACTTTACAACGTCGCCACTTTCGCCACAGCCAAAGCACTTGAATATTTGCATGTTACGGTTAACGCTAAAGCTACCCGTCTTTTCCCCGTGGAAAGGACAACGAGCAAAAAAGTTGGTTCCGCTACGACGCAATTCAAGGTAGGAGCCGATAACGTCAACGATATCGTTGGCGCGCTTGACTTGTTGTACAAAATCCATCAAATCGTTCATAACTGCTCCTCCTCTTTAGTCAATGGTAAAATAAGTGTTTTTTGCGTACAATTATTTTTTTACAACTGTACGAAAAATCTCAACACAAATAGTTTCCGAGCAAAACAAAAAACTCCCCTAAAATTTTGGGGAATTTTTAAATATTTTATATTATTTAATATATATTGGGCTTTTGCCACAGAAATAGGTAGTATTTGCAGTAAATCGTGTTACAACAATGCTATTTTCCTATTTTTTCCACCCTTGTTTGATGACGGCCGCCTTCAAATTCGGTGTTCAAAAAAGCATCCACAATACATTGTGCGGTTGCGTTGTCAACGTATTTTTGTCCCATAGCAAGCATATTTGCATTGTTGTGACGGCGTGTCATTATGGCCTGATCCACGTTGGTGCACAAAGCGCATCTAACACCGGCAACCTTGTTGGCTACAATGGATACACCAATACCTGTCGTGCAAATTACAATACCGCAATCGCATTGTCCATCTGCCACAAGTTGTGCTGCGGGGCGAGCAAAGTCGGGATAATCGCAACTATCCAAGGAATTTGTGCCACAGTCCACCACATCGTGACCTTGTTGCAACAAGTAGTCTTTTACAAAAGTTTTTAGTTGAAGTCCGCCGTGATCGCAGGCAAGGGAAATTTTCATATCGCACTCCTTGATTACAAGATATTGTTGCCAGCACTCTTGGTTAGACGATTGAGAATACTATCTGCTAAAGGTCCTGTGCCAACAAAGCTAGCAATTATGTAGGTGTATTTGTTTTCCAACAAGCGCAGATTTTCAAAAAGATTGTGCGCTACTTGTTGATTTGTTTTGCCAATAGGGTGACAGTTGAAACCTGGATATTGGTTTGTGTCGGCAACCAACAACACGGGATTGTGACCAAGAGCAACCAGTTGGTTGTAGAAGTCGGCAATCTTTTGCTTGTCCCCATCCAAGTTGAGCGCCATTGGCACCTTTGGTGCGTAGTGCTTGTACCTTACACCAGGGCTGTTGACCTTGTCCTTGGGGTTGGTGATAACCTGTACTGGTTGACCAATTACAGCGGCAATTTGTTGTGGACTTACCATACCGGGACGCAAGATACGTGGGGTATCGGTGGACAAATCCAACACGGTAGATTCAATGCCAACTTGGCAAGCATCACCACACAAAACTGCGGCAATTTTTCCGTCCATATCTTCGGCAACTCGTTGCCAATTGGTGGGGCTTGGTCTGCTGGAAGTGTTGGCGCTTGGCGCTGTTACTGGCACTTGACAGGCCTGCAAAAAGTCACGCGCTTGCTTGCTCATTGGCATACGGATAGCAACTGTATCTAGCCCAGCGGTAATAACGTTGGAAATGGTTGGTTGCTTTGGCAAAACGATAGTCAATGGCGCTGGCATAAGTTGGTCGATTACCTTTTGCGCCATATCACAAATACTACGAGCTATTTGCGGTATTTGACCTTTGTCCCAAATATGCACAATAAGGGGGTTGTCACTAGGACGCCCCTTGGCTTGAAAGGTGGACAAAACAGCCTGCTCATCCCAAGCGTTTGCGCCCAGGCCGTAGACTGTTTCGGTGGGAAAAGCAACTAATTGTCCTTCCCTTATTAGCTGACCAGCTTGTGCTAGATGCTGATCGCAAAATGTCAAATACTTTGTTTGCACGTTGTATATACTTCCGTTGTAAATGTTGTAGTTACGGCATTAAACCGCAAATATTGTACGCTTAAATACTAGTTATTTGCCAAGTATTGTTCCAATGCTGTTGCAAGTTGGTCTGGGCAGGAAGTGGACTTTGGACCACACTTGATACCCTTTAGACGAGCAATTGCTTCGTTGATTTCCATACCTTCTACAAGGGCGCTAACACCCTTGAGGTTACCGTTGCAACCGCCAAGGTAGCTAACGTTGCAAACCTTTCCGTCGATAACGTCGAAGTTGATTTCGCGAGAGCAAACTCCCTTTGTGATGTATTTCATAACATTTCTCCTTCTATTATAAATGTAACTTTTTGTTTAATATTTGTACCACTAATCATCTAGGTTTAGTCGTGGCAAAATGCGATTTTTTGTGATGTAGTACAGTGGGATTCCCAATCCAAAACATACTATTGCTTGCGACACAAGCAGGCTTGCCATCTGCCAAAAATATCCAGTTGCTGTCAACGTGGAGTTGGGGTTATCTACAACCGCTGCTAGCAACCACACAAGGGGCAAAAATACTGCATTTAGTACTGTCGGTGGAATAGGCGCCAAGTAATTTTTTTTGAATACCTTGGCGGTAAGAATTGCTGCAATCAGCGTAACTGCCGAGCCCAAAGCAATGTCGATAATTCCAAAGGCGGACAGTATGTTGGAAATTGCACATCCAACAGCCAAACCAATGGTTGTGCTGGGGATAAGCGCTGGCAAAATTGCCAATGCTTCGGCAGGTCTAATTTGAACAAAACTGTTGTTAGCAATGCTACCAAGGGGTAAGGTTAGTACCACGTACAATGCCGCCACAACTGCATTTAGCGCAAGATGCTTTGTTGATTTATTCATTTGTTTTTGTGTTTGCTAGCCATTGCCACAGCTGGCAAACTTCTCCTCTTTGTAGTTTTTTTAAGATGGGTGGCTACCACCATCGCCCAATAAACTGGGCACTTATTCAATTATTCTTCAACGTATGCTTGAACGTTTGCACCGTTATTCCACAATGTGTCCAAACCGTAGATTTCGCGTGTTTCTTGGTGGAAAATGTGGACGATAACTTCGCCGTAGTCAACGGCAATCCAACGACCTTCCGTTACGCCTTCCTTGCGAATAGCGAACATATCGTTCTTTTCCATTGTTGCTTCCAAGTGTTCAAAAGCAGCTTTGCATTGAGCGGCACTTTTGGCACTAGCAATGATAAAGTAGTCGGCAATATCCGTCATACCTGTGATGGTAATAATTTTGATATCTGTTGCAAACTTATCGGACAATGCTTTGCACATTTGACCAACATATTCGGGATAGCTAGCTGGGGATGTTACGTTTAGTTTGTCTAGTCTAGATTTCATTATTTTTCTCCAATTTAGTTTTGTATGTTAGTGTTGCTTGGCAAAAGTAGATTATGCCCACACATCATTAGTGTGTTACTATCAATCAATTTGTTACCAAACAACGGTTCTTTTGTGTACTATTTGTGTAAATTGTAAAACTCTACCGCTTGCTCGGTTAGAGGATGGATGCTAGAAGCGTGTCTTTGCTTGCAAACGTCGTACGCTTCCTGCAAGCATAGGCAAAACATATTGTGCACGTCACCAATCAGCAAATGATCTATTGGGTAACTGCGTGTGCGCTCCGTTTTGTCGGCAACATACACTATTTTTTCCAGCAAGGTCATATTTGGTCGTGCTGTGCAGTGGTAGCGAATTGCGTCCAAAACGTCCGCGTCGGTAACGCCAAATTGTTTTTCCGCAACCAGAGCACCAAGGAAAGCATGCACCACGCTTTGTGGCATATCTCCTTGAACAAATCCGTAGCTAGCGTGCGCTGACAGGTCAATATGTTTGGCGCAATCGTGCAGCAAGCAAGCGACAAAAGCCTTGTGTTTTAGCTCCGCTGGAGCAATTTGCAAGCCACGCTCCACCACCCAAAAGGTGTGATTGAAACGTTTTTCGTTGAGCATTGGTTGGAGTTTATCTACCATCGTTCTGTACTGGGAGTAAAGATTATTTTCTTTTACATACTGATCAACGGCAGCTGGCACTACATCGGCATTGGATTTTCCAAACCGGTACTTCAACCTGATTAGTGATGAACTGGTGTTTGTTGGCTCAACCTGAACGTAGGTAACTTGTGCATTGAATTGCTTTTCAAATTGTTGTTCGTCTAGCATGGGTGTGCCTAGTCGTTGCGCCACTACAATGTGGGCGAGCTGACAAATTCCCTGTGGATTGTACCACTTGCCAAAGTTTTGGTAGCTATCTCCACCTATTATCAAATACAGTTGGTCGGCAGGGAAACGCTCCTTTAGCATAAGCAATGTGTGGTAGGTGTAGCTCTTGCCCTGCTGAAGAATTTCGTAATCGCACACTTCGGCAAAGGGGCCAAAGGCAAGTCTTGTCATCTCCAACCTGTGAGCAGCCGACACGTCGGTAGTTTTGTGTGGAGGATCTCCACAAGGAAATACCAAAAGCTTATCCAAACCAAGCTGTTGCTTAGCTTGCAATGCTATTTGCAAATGGGAATTGTGCGGCGGATTGAACGTTCCGCCAAAAATGCCAATTTTCATGCATATATTATATACTATTTTATGTAAATAGACAATAGTTTGCATAAATAATTCTTTTGCCACAAATCGCAACGTTACTTTCACAAAGCCCACAAAATAAAGAGCTTTTGCAAAATAAAAAAGGAATAAGAAAAAACTTTCTTACCCCAAAACAATTATCAAAACTATTTGCCACTTGCTCAAATCAAAAATTGTATATTACGCCACTTTACTGCCAACAATTACACTATGAGTAAATTTTTGGATATATTTTTGCTATCACTAACTAGCCAATGCCTATCTTTTTGTTGGGTTAGATACGTCACGCACAACAACACAATATCATTTTGGCTGTCACTTGTAATAGCGCTAAGTGTAGCCTACATATTGTACTACTACACAACCCTAGCCAAGGCAAAACACCGCAAGAAGGTGACAAAAAAGCAGTTGGAAAATCTTTTTGCTACACTCAATTACTGCGAAGACTTATCTAGCATTTTTGCACCAATGCTAAGTTACTTCCACTACCAAGTGGTCAAAATAGACTACGACCACCTACTTGCTACACGAGATAACAAGGTGTATTTTGTTGTTTTATCATTTGACAGCAAAAGCCTCTCCGCTAGCCAAATGCGAAGCGCCATTATTACCGCAAAAAGAAAAAAGGCAACGGATTTGTTGATATTTAGCTACTCAACAACAGGCTCGATTTTAGCCAATGCCAACCATCATTTGCCCACAAAAATTGTGGATATACTTGGCACATACAATTTACTAAATCAGTCAAATAATATGCCTTTAACAACACAAGTAAAAGCATTTAATGCTCCAATTATTGCACAAATAGCCTTAACAAAGAAACGAGCAAAGTTATGGACGGCAAGCAGTATTGGCGCTATTTTGCTATCCTTTGTAAGCTACATTGACTGGTGGCTTCTCAGTTGGGCAACAATATTTGCCCTGCTTGCAATATACTGCCTAGTCAACAAAAAATACAACAACACAACTACCGTCCCATCAATATAGCGTAACTTTTTATAAAGCCATATTCTCCACTAACTATCTTTCATTGGCAACGTAGCCACTAGTTGTGATAGCTTTGTTGTAAGTGGCATTGTAACTATTACGTGTTCTAGCTGTTGATAATTCAACACCGCTACTACCTTCATTTGGTTATCTACTATTTCCAAACAATATAGGTAGTTGCCCTTAATTCGTTTGGCAACAGCTGACAGCGTGCTATCCATTTGGTATACTAGCGTTTTCTTTTCCATACCCACTTTTTCAAACCTTTTCCACAAAAAGGTGCTTTTAGTATATCCTGTTGGTGCAACTTCTACCGTTAGCAAACACAGGGCAAATAAACCCACCGAAAATAAGTTATCCCCAGTAAACAAGGATATTACGAAAATGGCAAAAAGAACCACAGATGCTACTGTTTTGGCACTTTTTACCACAGCAATCACACGACAATTCATCTTAGAAACCAATGCAAATACAATTCGTCCACCATCCAAAGGATAAAGCGGCAACAAGTTTGTTACTGCCATTGTAACGTTTGCTACAAAAAACTGATGGGTAACTGGGTAAATACTTGGCCACATCCACCAAGATGCCAAACAACAAACTGCCAAAACAACATTGCACAATGGCCCTGCAAGGGCTATTTTTATTGTGTCGTCAACGGACATATTGTCAAACTGCCCAACCAACGTGGCACCAAAAATGCCCAGTTTTATCTGTTCTGTGTGATAAAATAACCGCTTTGCAACAACACAATGTGCCAATTCGTGCAAAAAAACAGCGGCAAAGTACAAAAGAACAAAAAGCCCCTGCCCAAATGCCACTGCTAATACCATAGCCACCCACAGTGATGGCTGAATAGAAATCTTTATTGCCAACTAATGTTATTTTGTGTTGCAACAACGTTTGCAATTTGGCCGTCCACCGTAACTGTAGCACAGAAGGTTCCTTCGTACTTGCCCACAAGTTGATTGGCTTGCAACTGTTGCCCTTGCTCTACAAAAACTTGTGTCAAGTTGGTGTAGGAAATGGTTGTAGTGTCATCTACTTTTACCACAACGGAGTTTTCGGTAACCTCCTGTACCTCACCAGCAACAAAGGACAATGCGGCTCTACCACCAGACAATGTTAACGTGCCTTGATTGCAATCAATAACGGAAGCGTTGCAAGGAATCTCCAATGTGTTGGACACGTCTTGCTCGCCAAAAATTGCCGTGTAGGCACCCTTTGCCGCAGTAACAATAGTTGTGCGCAGATTGTCGTTTACAAACAATACCACGCCAAAAGCCAACACACAGCACATAGCTACCGCCAAAATAGCCAATTTTGTGCGCTTTTTGCTCCACTTGATGCCTTTGCGCTTGATTTTTTGCGCGCTTTCCTCCTCTATATATCTTTGGCTATAGGAAACGTCTAGCCAATCGGCTTCTTCGGCATCCAATACGTCGGTAGCAACATCATCGTAAGTCATACAAATATACCTCCTGTAACTGTTGCTAGATTATGCCAAAGGGCAATCACTTATGATTGAAAATATGCTTTTTTACTATTTATAACAGGATTCTTGCAAATATGCCACTACCTAACCAAATTGATTTGATTGGCTTGCTGGACGGAAATCTTGATAACCAAATTGTTACTACTACCAACGTGGGTATCCACCGTGATACCATCACAATTATAGTATGTGCACACAAGCTCCGTCAACCGCGAAAAGAAATCCGATTGTCCATAGTTGAACTTGTCTTTTACCACCATTGCTTGCACCCTATCAAAAATGTTCGCACCGTTTTTTGTTCTTTTCATATTACCCCCTACTACGCATTTTTCTTGAAGCGTCTGCGAAGCTTGCCCCACAAACCCTTGTAACGAGCAACGCAATCGTACATATCAAAGGTGCCACAATGAAGATTTTGCGCCAAAGTGTCAAAAGCCTTGTTTTTTGCATAGATATCGGCATTGCAGTTAATTTGATCGTTTTCTGGCACAACGCCAAGCGCCGTTTTGCCAAGCAAACTGAACACTTCAAAGGCGGAAAGCATTTGCCCATCTGCCACCAAATCGCCACGAACACGGTTTACCACCACCGAAACATCCGCTTGGGCCAGCTGTGCTATGGTTTTGTCTGCATCACGCACACCCTGTATGTGAGGCGTAACAACCACGATGGCTTCGTCGGCGCATCCAACCGCGCGCCTAAATCCCACGTCGATACCTGCTGGGCAATCGATAAGAATATAGTCGAAGGTGTCGTTGAGCCTACCTAGCACCTTTTTGATGGCGTCCACGCCAACCTGCCTTTTGGGGTTGTGACAACTAGGCATAACGTACAACGTTGGCTCGGTATCATCTTGGATGAGCGCTTGCTGTGGTCGGCAACGGTTTTCTACCACGTCAACAAGGTCGTAGACAACCTTTGTTTCCATCTGCATGGTAACGTCCAGGTTGTTTAGTCCCATATCCAAGTCCACCAAAAGCACCCGAAGACTTCTTCTGGCCAAAGCAATGCCAAGATTACAACACACCGTCGTCTTACCTGCTCCCCCTTTTCCACTTGTGATAACAATCTTGCGCGCCATAGTATGCCTCCGTTTTTTGATGTCATTATAAAACTTTGCATTGCACATAGTTAGGCAACTTGTGCCACTTTGTGACAGTTAAGGACGAAAATACCTTGCTACAGATTTGACGAAAACAACGCAATAGAAAACCAAAATGACATATTTACAGTAAAAAACGAGTTCAGCTTAGTGCTGGACTCGTTTTATAATTGGTATTTTGCTTTTTGCCCTGTGTATACAACTTTATCTTGCCTGTAATTACGTGACAAAATTACGTTATCCACAGTAAAAACATTATTCGTCAACTTCGGCAAAGCAGCTGCCGCCAATGAACTCTCGTAGCAGGCTGTTGCATGGTACCCACTTGTCGTCCATATCTTTGAAGTACTTCAAGAACTTGATTAGGCGGTTTGCAGTGATATAGTGTGGACTATTTGATTGAACTTCTCGTAGTGCGGGAAGTGCGTACTTCTTCATAACGCACATTTCATATGTCAACGCACTGTTGAATACGTAGTTACAACCCTCTTGGAAGGGATAAATCCACTTAAACTCGCCACGACGAACACTTGACCACATTTCCAAAGTGCGTTCCGCAGAAGAATCACGGTATTTTTTGTCCCTAACAATGCGGCGCAACAAACGGATATCGGTGTAGCTGATGGGGTTGTGCATATCCAAATTGATTTGGAATTGTGGCGCAATGTAAATCTTGAACTTGTGATGCTTGGGGATGGAATAGGATAGTTGATCGTTTAGCGCGTGTATACCTTCAATGATTATTGGAGTGTGGCTGTCAATCTTTGTTTTGATGCCTTCCGCAGTTCTACCTGCACCAAATTGGTAAATAGGCAACTCAACTTCTTCGCCGGCAATTAGGGAAGTGATATGGTCGTTGAACAATGCTACGTCTAGGCTTTCCAAGCACTCAAAGTCCTTTTCGCCATTTTCGTCCAAAGGAATATCTTCGCGGTTTTTGTAGTACATATCCAGTGAAATACGCAAAGGTGTGATACCGCGAGACATCAATTCGATACGCAAGCGGTTGGAGAAGGTGGTTTTTCCGCTAGAAGATGGCCCAGCAATGCAAATTAGTCGAATATTGTCGATATCGCCAACAATTTTGTCGCCAAGTTCGTGCAACATATCGTTGTGAAGAGTTTCGTTCATTTGCATGAAGTCTACGTAGGTATCTTCGGTGATATGGTCGTTAATTTTGGAGATAACTTCCGCATTGCAAAGCTTTGCCCAACGATACGCACGCTTTTGAACCTTGGCAAATGTAGGTTCATCTTGGAAAACAGGGATTTGTCCGCCCACTTCGTAGCGTGGATATTGAGCAATAATGTGACCATCGTAGCAGAACAGCTTGTAGGTGTGCAAGTAACCTGTACTTGGTGCCATATAGCCATACATATAGTTTAGATAATCGCCACACTTGTAAAAGTGGCAAATCTTTTCGGGGCGGTATTGCAAGGCTTCTGCTTTGTCTGGGTAATTTGACTGAACAAAGTAGTCGTAGGCTTCTTCCTTGGTCATTGTTGTACGAACAAATGGCAAGTCCAATGCAACAAGTCGGTCCATTTCGGCAAGGACACTTTTTAGCATATGCTTGTCCATTTTGACGTCATTTGGCTCTAAAATAGACACCATTATGGAACGAGAAATGCCGTAGGAAAGCTTGATTTGATAATCAGGATAAAGGTTGTGGAAAGCCATAGCAAGCAAATAGCGAAGGCTTGTTTCGTACACTTTTACCGCATCTCGATCGGTCAAATTTAGCAATTCAACGTCGCAATCAAAGCTCAACTCGTATGTCAGTTCGCGCAATCTGTTGTTAACTTTTGCAGCAACAAAGTGCTTGTCGTCATTTTTGATAACGCTCAAAATGGGTGTTTTTTGTGCCAATTCAATGGGCTTGTCTTGTAGGTTTACTGTAAACATAAATACTCCTCAAATGGGGTTGATATGCAATATAAGATTTTACTAAATGTACAAGTAACATACTTAAACAATGTTTATATCATTGCTTAAGATGTGTTTTGTTACATTTTTGTGGGTTGTGGGTATTCCACACCAAATGTATCTACACGGATACTTTTGATAACTTGTGGCTCAAATGGACGGTCACTGTAGTCGGTGTATTCGTCGGCGATTTCGTCAACAACGTTGATGCCTTGTGTAACCTTGCCAAATGCAGCATATTGCCCGTCAAGGTGATGAGCGTCTTCATGCATGATGAAAAATTGACTGCCAGCGCTGTTGGGATTCATTGCGCGGGCCATACTGATAACACCACGATGATGTGCCAAATCGTTGGCAAAACCATTGCTGGAAAATTCGCCCTTGATGGAGTATCCTGGGCCACCCGTTCCACGACCTTGTGGACAACCGCCCTGAATCATAAATCCGCGAATTACTCTGTGGAAAATTAGTCCATCGTAAAAACCGCTGTTGGCTAGCGAAATAAAGTTGTTAACTGTATTTGGTGCAACCTGTGGGTACAATTCTAAAACAATTTTTTTGTCATTTTTCATTGTTATTGTAGCGATAGGATTTTGCATATTAAACCTCTTTTTTTATTTAATTTTAGGATACGTCAACAGGGCTGTAAAATGCAACGATATGTTTACATATTGTTAGTTGACGTATTTTCCGTATCAAGAATTATACCATATTTACCGCACCTTTTCAATACCTAATTTTTGCTATGCTTGCATAGGTATTTTTTCGGGGAAAAGTAAACAATTGAACCAGTTTGTTTGACTTTTGTGACACTATTTACTATAATATTGCCAAATACAATACAACGATATTCGTTGATAAGGAGAAAATACCATGCTAACACAAAAACAAATGGAAAATTTTGCTGAACTTACCGTTAGAATCGGTGCAAATATGCAAAAAGGTCAAGAAGTTGTAATCCGTTGTGACGTAAACTGTGCCGACTTTGCTCATCTAATTGCAGAAAAAGCTTACCAATTTGGTGCAAAGAAAGTTATGATGCAATGGCGCGACGAAATACTCAGTCGCCTTACAATCCTCAACGCAGACAAGGAAACTCTTTGTGAAATCCCACAATACTCCATCGACCAAAGTCAATACTACATTGACCACAAAGTTTGCCTAATTTCCATTTCCGCAGGTAACCCAAATATCTTCAAGGGTTGCGATCCAGACAAGCTTGCAGCAATGAGCAAAGCAAGCAGTAAGGCAATGGCATTTTTCCGCAAGGCAACAATGAGCAACTACCTACGTTGGACGATTGTTTCCGTACCTACACCAGCATGGGCTAACCAAGTTTTCCCCGATTTGCCAACAGACCAAGCTATTGACAAAATGTGGAACGCAATTGGTCACATCATGCGCCTAGACACAGAAGATCCAACAGCTGCTTGGCAACAACACATTGCAACACTCAAGCGCCGTGCTGCATACTTGACAGAACAAAACTTTGAATATATGCACCTTTACAACGCTGCAGGAACAGATTTGTCCGTTGGTTTGGCTACAGACCACATTTGGATTGCCGCCGAAGAAGAAGGTCAAGATGGCGTTCCATTTACAGCAAATATGCCTACAGAAGAAGTGTTTACCGCTCCACACTGCCGCAAGATCAACGGCAAGGTTGTAAATGCACTTCCACTTGTAGAAAACGGAAACGTTATTGACAACTTTAGCCTAACTTTCAAAGATGGCAAGGTTATTGATTACTCAGCAGAAACTGGCTACGACACACTAAAAAGTTTGCTAGAAAGTGACGAAGGCGCTTTGTCCCTTGGCGAAATTGCACTAATTGGCAAAAACAGCCCAATTGCTGAAAGCGGAATTTTGTTCTTCAACACACTATTTGATGAAAATGCAAGCTGTCACTTGGCACTTGGTCAAAGCTATCCAACAACAGTAAAAGATGGTAACGACCTAACCGAAGACCAACTAAACGAACGCGGAATGAACAAGAGCATGAAGCACGTTGACTTTATGATTGGAACAAAGGATATCAATATTGACGGCATCACATACGACGGCAAAAAAGTTGCTATCTTCCGTGACGGAGAGTGGATTATCTAATAACACAACTACGCTAAAAAATTCCAATTCCATATTTCTAAAAACAAAAGACTAACGACAATTCGTTAGTCTCTTTTTGTTGCTTTTATAGGCTTGCGTTATGCAATTTTTGTTGTAATTGCCTGTTGCAGGTTTGTACACACAAGATGGAACAAACAGCACACTAACCGCATTAAACGACTTTAGTTGTTACATTAAAAATAAGTTAATTGTGCTACTTGGTTTGTTCTTGTGCTTTACTTGCACGCATCTTTTTGTTGAGCTTGCGTTGTTTTTTGATGTTCTTGATAAGCTTGAAAATGGTTGTAATTAGCTTTACAAACAACATCAATCCACTGATTGCGGTGGAGATTACGTTAAGTGGACCGCTACGCAAATCGAAGTTTTGCAAGCCATCCCAAAATACCAAACCAGCCAAAACTAGGAATAACAAGTTGAGCACTGTTTTGAAGAACTTCAAGCTTAGTTTGTACTTTTTGATATTTTGACCAACATGCTTTTTGTCACGCACGTGCACAAACAACATTATTGTAAATACCAGCAAATATACCCCTGTTGCAATAAGAATATAGGGGAACAAGGTGGAATCGTCCTTCCATTTGCTAATGATGCTAATAACACTTGTTAATGCAAAGAACAATGCACCCATTAGCGAAAAGATAATGTATGTGCGCATTGCTTTGTCGTTGGCCTTTTGCACCCTTTCGTTAACCTGCTGAGCTTTGTCTGCTATACCTGTTTTTTGTGCAACTTGTCTTGCAGCACTGCCAATTCTTTGTTTTACTGTTGGCTTTGTTGTTGCTACAACTTGTTCTTCTGCCGGTTGCTCTTGTTGTTTCTTTTTACTAAATAATGCCATAACTACCCCCGTTATTTAGTTATTTTTCTGTTGCTATTTATAACTTGCTGCTTGCGAGCTTTTCGTACACGCTCTTGAATAGCAAGTTGTTTGTCAAACGTATTATGTACAAGCTTGTTGAACTTTCTTTTACTGCACTTGCCAATACTGATATGCTTCAATGCAAATACAAGTGCTCTTAATCTATTTTTACCAACCAATCTAATCAGCAGAAGATTGATGCCAAATAGTACTAGCATTGTTACGCAACCGCTTGCTACCCCCAACGTATCCAGTATTACGTCCATAAAGGAATAGGATCTTCCCGCTGTAAAAATAGGCAACTGGAATATTTCCGACAAGAAAGCTACCAAAAATCCGTAAACTACCGCTACTGGCAAAGCAAGCTTTTTGTGTCTAGTGCACAACAACGATGCCGCCATAGCACAAGCCCCCAACACAAAAAATGCAGCAAAGTGGCCGGCAATCTTGCGAACAAACTGTGGAAAATTCTCATAAAAACGCACACGTAGCTGTTTGGTTGCCGTAAGCGTGCCTTGACTTGTTGTGATGGATGCCTTAATAGTTACCTTTCCTAGGCCATCAACAGAAACAACACCTTTGCTAACTGTAGCATTGCCTTTGACAACTGTCCAGGAAATATCCTTGTTTGGGATGGTTTCGCCACTATCCGTTACAAGGTTGTAATTGTTGTCGCCATATATGTACAAATGCTCATTGCCTACTATATGTACACTTTGCGGTTCGGAAAGAACGACTGTAACAGGAACGGTAAGCACAAGGTCATCGTTGAACACACAGATAAATGTCAAAGTTGTTGTGCCAAGTTCCACTCCACGAAAACTATTTTGTTGTTCATCTACCCAAACGATGGAATTATCGGTGCTTTCAACAAGAAAGGAATCCTTATACTCGTCGGTAATATCGTTACCGTTTTCATCCAACACCTTTTTTACAAACTTTGAAGAACGCCACTCTTCCGACATATTTACTTGGATACTTTCCGACTCTAGTACCAACGTGGTTGGCATAGGATTTACACCACTATCCACAATGTTTACAACTACTTGCTTGTTCATAGAGTAGTCGGGACCATATTGAAGTGTTACAAGTACTTGCCCTTTTTTGTAGGTAAGCAAGCGTTCGTCATTTAGTTCGGCTAACCTTGTTGGGTTGCCATCCAAATCGGTAACGGAAACCTTCAGTTCGTGGTACCAGTTGATTGACTCATAGTTTAGACCATCAATGGTCGCTGTGATATTGGGAATTTCCACCGAGCGAGCTTCAATGGTATTGCCTGCTCCAAACATATCGTCACAGTTGATATCCACAATATCTTTAGGATTAAAACCATTGCATCTAATATCCACCGTGTAACTAACCGACGGATTA
The DNA here is from genome assembly GCA_017457305.1 of Clostridia bacterium. GTDB lineage: Bacteria > Bacillota > Clostridia > Christensenellales > CAG-314 > Fimimonas. The sequence continues at coordinate 48,795 of JAFTHP010000034.1, forward strand.
TCCACAAGCGATACGCTAACTTTAGTTTCGCCCCTACCAACGTAGCGAATCTTTCCATCTTCCACTACGGCAACACTAGGATCATCTACAGTGATTTGATATGGCAACAAATTGGATTGAGCCGGAACAGGACTAACATTTGCCAAAGAAACGTCCCCCACATATCCGCGACTTTGGGAAAGGTAAAGTTCCAATCCACTACAATCGCCGTGGTCAATGTCCACATCAGGCTTTACTGTTTGAAAAATGCCCTTGATAAAATCAGAAATTTTGGCGCTAGATGGCCCATCCAAAAAGGACACCCCCAACACACAAATAGTGGCAGCAATGCTAACCACAAAGAAAAATATTGCCATATTCCTTGCTCTTCGCAAGCTGTTGATTTTTTTATTTATCATATTGTACGCCCCTTTAAGTAGCTTACTTGTACACTTTAGCAAGCTTTATTACATACTTATCTTGTAACCAGCAAAATGCAAAAACAACAATCTTTGCATAATACAGCCCAAACAAAAACCAACATTTTGCCACAGTAATCTAGGATAAATATTTTTTCATCATTACTACTATATAACAAATCAACAAAAATTTCAATACCAAAATGATTATTTGTTTCTTTTTTTGCTTGCCTTTACTCATACTTTTGTCATTTTAACATAGGGTATAAGTAGATAATTAGTTTAGCATATTGAAAGGATTGTATGCATAATTACAACCGCTCAATTACCCTCATCTTTGTTTGAAAAATTAGATTTGGCCACGTGCAAATTGAACAAGTTGCAGCCCATTAGTCACAAAATTATAATTAGGTAGAAAAATCACAAAAAATAATGATAAAAATTAAAAGAATTTTCAAAAAACATATTGATTTTTGATTTTCAATTTAGTATAATAACTATACTTTAAAAACAATGAACAAAATATCACTTTTGAACTCCGTGGCAAGCTAACCTAAATTAAGTACTTTTTCGTCTAAAATACATCAACCTAAGCTTGCTTTTTTTATCCCCTAAATACTATTCACAATAGTAAAGGTTCATTTTTGATACTTTTAGTTCACGTAGAGTGAACGGGTAAATAATAAAAAAACAAAAGGAGGAATTTGATGATGGATAATCAAGTTCAAGGACAAGGCGCTCGTCAAAAGCGCATCATCATCACATTGGCAATTTGTATTGCAGCCATTTTGTTTGCTACCATTATTGGTTCTTGCATCCAAACAGCTGGCTGGTCATACACAGTTGAAGATTTGCGTAATGTGTCCAACTCGGGCAAAATTACTCGCCTCAACGATGCCGGTGTAGAAGAAAAATACGACGTTAATGGTAACGTAGAATCTGGTTTGCTTTTCATCCCTAAGAAAGCAAGCGCAGAAAACAAAGTACCAGCAATCGTATTTACACACGGTTTGTACAACAACCGCGAAATGCAACTTCAAAACGTAATTGAAATGGTACGTCGTGGCTATGTTGTATTGGCACTTGACTACGGCGGACATGGACACAACGCTGAAGAAGAACAAATTGATACAATGGGTATGCAATCCAACTACGGTTACACCCCATATATCATGTTGGCAGCAGCTAAATACCTATACAACCTACCAATGGTAGATCAAAGCAAGATTGGTGTATCTGGTCACTCCATGGGTGGTGGCGCTACAACCAACACATTGCAAATCGACGGTATTGACTCCACATACTCCGACAGCCTCACAACTGGCGCATTGGCATCTGCTAATGACGAAAGCCGTAAAGCAGGTTACCACCTTGGTATCGTTTCTGCAGCTTTGACACAAGCAAATGACGTTACAAACATGTTTGGTTACATGGATACAGCTTCCATCGGTAGCAACGTTATTGCAGCAGGTGTTTTGAAGGCTTCTGCAGACGAATTTTTCTTTAGTAGCACATTGAAAGAAGCTGCTTACTTGAGAGTATCCAAAGCTGATGTAGATGAAACAAACTACACAAACTACTACTTGAAAGATAAAGACGGCAACTACGTACAACAAAATGCAGGTCAAAAATTTAGACCAGGCAAACAATACTACACTCTTACAACAAGTGGTAGCGCTTACGTATACCTCAACACAGTAAACGCTGTATCTTTTGTAACTGGTGTTTCCAAGTTTGCTATCCCAATGATTCCAACCATCACCGAATACAAAGTTGCTAACGGCGGTATTTACGTAAACGGTAAATTGGAATATCAACCAAAAGTTAAAGTATACGACACATTGGATACAGCTAGTGGCGGCGTGCTTGAACGTACTTACCCAGTAATGCGCGACCTTGTTTCCGCACAAAGAAAGGGTGAAGCTATTGCTTCTGCTACAAACAAGATTCGCGTTATTTACGAAGCACGTGAAACTCACCCAATGAACCACTTCTCCGTTCAATCTGCAGCCCACGTAATTGACTTCTTCTACAACGCATTTGGTGTTTCCCCAGTTGGAAAATACATTGCTCCATCCAACCAAACATGGTGGATCAAGGAAGCTGTTTCTATCATCGGCTTCATTGGTATCTTCGGTTTGTTGTTCCCTGTACTAGACCTATTGCTTGGAACAAAATTGTTTGCTTCCCTAAAGGGCGAACCAGCAGAAGGCCCAGTTCTTCTCACTCGTCCACGCAAACACGTAACTTACTGGCTATCTGGTATTTTGACAGCAATCTTCGGTGCAATCAGCTTGAAGAATATGTATGGCGACAACAGCTGGCGCATCTACAACGACATCCTAGCAATCTTTAATGACAGCAGATTTGTATACAATGATACAGTTGCTAGATTTGCTGCTTGGGGTATGTTGTGTGGCGTATTTGGCCTGATTGTTTCCGCTGTAATTTGGCTAATCAACAGAGGCATCAACGCATTTGTTCACGGTGATGAATATGCGGCTCACGATGAATCTCCATTTGAAGGATTCAAGATTAGAAGCTGGCAAAACGTTTTGAAGACTCCATTGCTTGCAGCTATCTTGCTTGCAGTATTCTATGGTGTAATCAACCTAATGTGGAGCGTATTCCTTGTAGACTTGCGTTTCTGGACATTTGACTTGAGAGTATTTGATCTCATCCGCGTTCCAGCTATGGTTCAATACCTTCCATACTTCTTCATCTTCTACATGATCACTTCCGCTTTGAGCCAAAACTACAGAGTAAAGGATCTTCCAGAATGGGCTACAATTGCTATCAACGTAGTATTCAACGTAATTGGTATTGTAATCTTGTTGTGGTCTTCCAACAGCTACTTCATCCGTACTGGTACTCAAATTGCAACATCCAGCTTGTTCTACATTGCAGCTATTCCAATTATTCCATGCGTAGGCTTTGCAACAGTAATTGCACGCAGAATGTACGTTCGTACAGGCAATGCATGGCTAGCTGGTATTGTTAACGCAGTAATCATGACATTCTTTGCTTGCGCTAACACATCCTTGGCTATTGGTGCTCACGTAGGTTGGGTTTTGGGTGCTTAATTAGATTACAGTTTTAGCTGAAAATCTTTGCATAAACATCTAACAAAAATTAAAAGTGGGGCGAAATATTCGCCCCATTTTTTTGTGCAAAGAAAACTATTTAGTATCAACAATATCTGGTAGATTTATCAAAGCAATGCACAACTACACAATCACAATTGCACAAGTGAGCATATCTACACAAATACATACAAGCCAACAAATTACTGCCAGTTAATAGTATCAAAAAAAGCCATTGACGCAATGTCAATGGCTTGTTTTGTTTATTTGATTTTTGCAATACTATTTGCTAAGGCTAACTGCAACTGCGCAAGCAACTGTAGCACCAACCATTGGGTTGTTGCCCATACCGATCAAGCCCATCATTTCTACGTGAGCAGGAACGGAAGAGGAACCAGCAAATTGTGCATCGCTGTGCATACGACCAAGAGTATCTGTCATACCGTAGGAAGCAGGACCTGCAGCTACGTTATCTGGGTGCAATGTACGACCTGTGCCACCACCGGAAGCAACGGAGAAGTACTTTTTGCCATTTTCGATACACCACTTTTTGTATGTACCAGCAACTGGGTGTTGGAAACGAGTTGGGTTTGTGCTGTTACCTGTGATGGAAACGTCAACTCTTTCCTTTGCCATGATAGCAACACCTTCGTTAACGTCGTTAGCACCGTAGCAACGAACCTTGCTGCGTTCGCCATCGGAGAAAGCAACTTCACAAACAACCTTTAGTTCGCCTGTGTAGAAGTCATATTCTGTTTCTACGTATGTGAAACCATTGATACGGCTGATGATGTAAGCTGCGTCCTTTCCAAGACCGTTCAAGATAACGCGGAGTGGGCTCTTGCGAGCTTTGTTAGCGTTACGAGCAATACCGATAGCACCTTCTGCAGCGGCAAAGCTTTCGTGACCAGCAAGAAATGCGAAGCAATCTGTTTCTTCTCTAAGAAGCATTGCGCCAAGGTTACCGTGGCCAAGACCTACTTTACGTTGGTCGGCAACAGAACCAGGGATGCAAAATGCTTGAAGTCCCAAACCGATGCATTCTGCAACTTCTGCAGCTTCCTTAACGCCCTTTTGATATGCAATAGCACAACCAAGAGTGTAAGCCCAAACGGCATTTTCAAATGCGATTGGTTGAACGCCCTTTACAATTTCTTCTACGTTAACACCGTGAGATAGGCAAATTTCACGTGCTTGTTCTAGTGATTCAAGTCCGTATTGAGCAAGTTCGGCGTTGATTTTGTCTATTCTTCTTTCATAACCTTCAAATCTGATAGCCATTGTCATTTCCTCCCCTATTACTCATTACGTGGAATGATGTACTTAGCAGCATTGTCAAAACGACCGTAGTGCTTTTTAGCCTTTTCCAAAGCTTCGTTGCCACTTACGCCTTCTGAGATGAGCTTCATCATTACGCCAAGGTTAACATATTCGTAACCACAAATTTCGCCATTTTCGTCCAAAGCACAACGAGTTACGTAGCCTTCTGCCATTTCCAAATAGCGTGGGCCCTTAACTTTTGTTGAGTACATTGTACCAACTTGGGAACGCAATCCTTTACCAAGGTCTTCCAAACCTGCGCCTACTGGCAAACCAGCATCGGAGAAAGCAGATTGTGTACGGCCGTAAACGATTTGCAAGAAAAGTTCACGCATTGCAACGTTGATAGCATCACAAACAAGGTCTGTGTTGAGAGCTTCCAACAATGTTTTGCCGGGCAAAATTTCTGCAGCCATAGCAGCAGAGTGAGTCATACCGGAGCAACCGATTGTTTCTACAAGGGCTTCTTCGATAATACCGTTTTTGATGTTGAGTGTTAGCTTGCATGTGCCTTGTTGGGGTGCACAGCATCCGCAACCGTGTGTAAGACCGCTGATATCCTTGATATCATAAGCCTTGACCCATTGTCCTTCTTCGGGGATGGGAGCAGGTCCGTGATTGCAACCCTTTGCCACACATTGCATGAGTTCTACTTCGTGTGAATATTGCATGATAATGCGTCCTCCAATTATTTTTTAAGCGAAATAATTATACCACAATGCGCTACTATTCGCAAGACTTTGGTATATATTTTTGTTCAAATTGCTATTGTAAAAACTTTGTATTGCAATAGTTTTTTATAATAAAACACCCGTTAGGTAGCACAAAATAACTATTGGCTGTACTGACATTACTAAACAAACAACTAAATAGCACACAAGACCGTCGTTGGTAATTAAATTGATGCGACATTTTTGACAAGAAATTTTTCTTTTTCTACCGCATCATGCACAAGAAATACAAACAAATGTCCACTATACAAACTAGCAGTTTTTCACAATAAAATAGGCAGGACATTGTATCCTGCCTAATTAGTTAATTCAATTTATTATTGTTGGTCGTTTGTTTCGTCAGATGTTTCTTCTGTGTAGTGAACGCGACCTGTGTTTTGCTCAGCTTGCTTTGGCTTTACAAAAATCAAAAGAGCAATACCAACAAGGCACAAACCTGCAACGCAGAAGCAGATAATCTTCCATGTTTCAATCTTTTGCTCTTGTTCTACAACAACGTCACTTTCTACAACGGTAAGCTTAGCTACAAATGGATCTGCAACGTTGCCCCAAGCATCTGTTAGAGTGTAAACAACGTAGTATCTTGCGCCAAGATCTTCTTGCAAACCTGTGATTGTTCCGCTTGTGGAAATAAAGCTGGAGTAATCTTCTGTCTTTTCGCCGTTTTCGTCTTCAGCATAGTTTTTGCCTGTTTTGCTATCGTAAACAAGTGTAAGAGCTTTGATTGCTGCAAGGTCTGTCAAATCAGCTGTTCCCTTGTATACAACGTATGTTACGGATACGCTGGAAGCATCGTCACGTTTTACATAGCTTGTTGTTGTGCCAACTGCCTTTGTGGAGCCAACCTTGATTTGTCTTTCTGCTTCTGTATCGAAGCTTGCACCAAGTTCGATATCCTTAGGAGCTGTTGTATCCTTTGTTACAAATGTAAATTGACTGCTGTACTTAACTGTTTCTTCAGCGTTTTCTGTAGCCTTGTATCTGATAACGTATTGGAAGGAATATTCGCCATCGCTAACGATGTTCATGCCCTTGTCCAAGTCGTATTCTGTAGACCAATCGTTTGCGCCTGGAGCCCAGTAACGAACCTTGATTGTGTCGCCTTCGGCATAACCTTCGAAAACTGTCTTGAGTTGGTCAAGTGTAAGTGGAAGCTTGTATTCGTCACTCTTTTCGATGGAGCGTGGAAGCGCATTTACAATTTCTGCCAACTTTTCGTTGTTAACTGTAACAGTATGTTCTGTTTGGCCGTCAGCAAAAGCAACTGTAACAGAGCAAAGGCTGAAAACCAAAATAAGTGCAATAAGTAAACTAAAAATCTTTTTCACAATAATCCTCCGAGGGGCTAAACCCCACAATTTAAGTGGTGAAAAAGGCATTTTCCACCACATATAAAGGTATTTTACAATTTATTTGTAATGTTGTCAACAATTTGGCAAAGGTATTGAAAATAACTGCTAAATTTTTATTATAATTATTGACAAAAACTAGTCCAAATCATCACTGGTTTGTGGATTGTAGAATAGTGGTACGCCATCTTCCTGTGTGTCTTCGGCATCTTCGAAGGTTTCGATATGCTTGGATAGGTCAAATCGTGTCCAAGGTTCTATTTGTGGTGGATATGCAACAAACACCATACGTTCCTTGCTTACAGGGTGATTAAATTCCAAGCGGTAAGCCCACAATGCAAGGTTTGCACCACGAACAACGTCGCCACCGTAGCGCATATCGCCGTAAACTGGGCAACCGATAGCGGAAAATTGCACTCTGATTTGATGGGAACGACCTGTGCCAAGTTGCACCTTTACCAAAGAAACGGCATTGTTGTCTGTTTCCAAAAGGTTGTAGGATAGCTCAGCACGTTTAGCATTGTGGTCGCCAAACGTTGCCACGTATACTGTGTTGGTAAGAGCATTTTTCTTGAGGTAATTTACCAAAGTTGCGTTCTTTTCCTTGGGGCAATTGAGCACAGCTGTAAGGTATTGTTTGGTCATTTCGCCATCAACAATTTGTCTAGAAAGACGTTCGGCCGATTTGCTATTCTTGGCAAATACCATAACGCCACCAGTTGGGCGATCCAATCTGTGAACAAGTCCTAGGTATACGTTGCCTGGTTTGTTGTACTTTTCCTTGATGTATTCCTTGAGCAATGTTAGCAAATCTTTGTCGCCACTGCTATCGCCTTGGCTAGGAATATTTTGTGGCTTGACAACAACTAGCACGCTGTTATCTTCGTGCAGTATTGTAACGTCATCCATTGTAAAATTTCTACTCATAATCTACTCCTTCTCCTAAGTACAAACCGCTTGCGCCACAAGGCAAAACAACGCCTTCTTCTTGTGTTGGCAAGCACACTTCGTATGCCGTAACCTTGCCACCGCTTGGCATTGTGCGATTGAGCAAGTTGCACAAGACAGCCGGTTGAAGCCCCGTAGTATAGCTGTTTAACAGTACAAACAATGGCTTTTCGCTAAGAACTTGACTACACAATGCAACAAAGTCGCAAATGTCGCGTTCCATCTTCCACTCTTCGCCATTGGAGCCCCTGCCAAAGCTTGGTGGGTCCATTATGATTGCGTCGTATCTATGGCCACGGTTGATTTCTCTCCTTACAAACTTGCGGCAGTCGTCAACAATGTATCTAACAGGTCTGTCGGATAGACCAGATAAAGCAACGTTTTCCTTGGCCATTTCTACCATATTCTTGGCGGCATCTACGTGGCAAACGGATGCCCCAGCGGACAAGCAGGCAACAGTTGCACCACCTGTGTAAGCAAACAAATTGAGTACGCTAATTGGTCTGTTAGCATCCTTGATGAGCTTGATCATCATATCCCAGTTGGTAGCTTGCTCGGGAAAAAGGCCCGTGTGCTTGAAGTTCATTGGACGAACACGGAACTTGAGATTTCGCCAAGATACAACCCAGCTTTCGGGAAGCTTTGTGTTGTACTCCCAATGTCCACCACCCGTTGAAGAACGCAAATAGCGCGCGGAAGGTTTGGCAAACTGTGCCAAAGGTTTGGTACTATGCCAAATGACCTGTGGGTCTGGGCGCAAAAGGACAAAATCCTTCCATCTTTCCAGCTTTTCGCCGTCGCCAGTAGCAATAATTATGTAATCTTTCCATTCTTTGTTTATTCTCATAAATATATTATAAAGCAAAAAGACCTTTTGTTCAACTATTTTGCCACTACTAAGCACAAAAAAGAGTGTTATTGGTTATCATTTTGCGACAAATATTTCAACAATCAACCAATAATACCAATCGACCTTTGTGCAGCAATCAATTTGTTGGCAACAGCCTTATTTGCACCCACCCTTGCAAACAGCAAATAATTGCACCATTGCTTGTGATATTGACAACTGCAAAGGTGTGATATATAATAACTGTATGAGTAAACTACGTATCCGCGACGAACTGGACGCCTGCACCACATACGTGTTTGTAAGCAAAGTTTTGCCTGCAAACTCCATATCCACCCTTTATCCACCACAAAGGCAACAACAAGTTGACCAATGCCAGTCGGCAAAGGTAAAGGCGGAAAAGTACACATCCTGGAAGCTATTGGAATATGCCCTGAAAGAGCTATACGACGTGGCAATTACCGACGTACAATTTTGCCTTGCAAACAATGGCAAGTGGAGTTGCAACAAGTGCCATTTTTCCATTAGCCACAGCGACGGTGTGGTTGCCGTTGCAGTTGATGCCCACCCTGTTGGTATCGACATTGAAAATACACAAAACGTCAAATTTACACCAAAGCTTGCCAACAGAATAATGACGGATGAAGAATTTATCACATACCTAAACAATGGCGAAAAAACACAGTATATTTGTGAAGTTTGGTGCAAAAAAGAAGCGCTATTTAAGCAACGTGGAGTTGGTGTTTTTGCCGCAAAGCTACTGCAAACGGAAGACACAAATGACTTTTGCTTGCACAATTTGCACTACGACGGCAAGGTGTTTTTCATGGCTCTAGCCAATAACACGCCAATATTTAGGGTAATTGAGGTGCAACTATGACACGTCACCTAACTAAAAGGGTTGATGCCGTTTGCGGCAGAGATTATCTTGGCAAACTGGTTGAAGTGACCATTGACCGCCCTGTCGGCACTACCCATCCCAAACACAAAACTATTTTTTACCCCATCAACTACGGATATGTTGCCAACACCGTTAGCGGAGATGGCGAGGAACTAGATGCCTACGTTTTGGGGATAGATTACCCGCTAACAACATTTGTAGGAAGGTGCATTGCCGTTGTTGAAAGGTTGGAAGAAAATGACGACAAGCTGATTGTCGTACCTGACGGACAGACGTTATCCGACCAAGAAATTGAAGAACAAATACTGTTTCAAGAACAATATTTTGAACACAAAATTGTTCGATAGTTGGTAAAAAAAACAACTCATACATAAACAGCAAAATGGACCGTTGCGGTTAGGCAACGGCCCATTTTGTTTGGGGAGGTCACGGTGTCAAAGGGGATTTACACCGCGATTTATGATGGATAAGTTTCTTGAGGAGAGAATTATACTATCCAACTGAAAAGCCACTATTTTGCACAGATATAGCGGCTTTACATGCATTGAGGTTAGTCGGCTTGCTTTGTAAACTTGATGATTGTTCCAGTTTTTGCATTGACCTTGGCTTCGTATTCGTATCCGCCAAGTTCAAACTCAATTTCGTAGTACATCATATTGCCGTGGTCGGCACGCTCTAGTTCAATTTCGTAATCAACAAGTACTGCGTCCTGCGCTATACCTGCGTGATTAAGCAAGATACTCTTTGCTTCATCCTTGCTGATGAGAGCTTGATTGGTAGGATCATCTTGATGAGGATGTTCTGGACGTCCACCAGGCATATGTTCGGTAACCCTTCCGTTTATGTCAAGCTCCAACTCGTATTCCTTACCTTGGTAGAAAAACTCCACTTCCACTTCGCCCTTGTCGAACTCAATCTTGATACCATCCTTGTGTTCATCAAACCAGCCTTCGCCTAGTTTTTCGTCAACAAGAGTTCTAATTTTGTTCAACAGTTCTTGCTTGTCTTGTTCGGAAATATCCTTGTTTACGTCTACTTCGTGACGGTCGTCATCTTTGTCGTCGATACTCTTTTGGTAGTCTACAACAACACCAGTTGTAGCATCTACTTCAATTTCGTACTCGTAGCCAGCCACTTCAAAATCCACTTCGTATACCATTGTGTGGTTGTCAAAGTCAAGGTCAATTTCAAATTCAGCAAGCTTTTTGATACTATCTGTTGTTAACGCTTCGGTTAGTCCTTCTACCACACTATTTGTGTTTAAGTAGTCAACCACGGCTGTTAAAGCTTCTTGCTTTGTAATGTACGCTTTGTCGCTAGCAGCGCCCTTGCGTTCAATATCCTTGTCGTTGTTGCCGTGCTTTCCTAGCAAAATTGCAAGTTCGTTTACTGTAAGTTCGGCTAGCTTTGCTTCGTCGTAGGTGCTATCTGGGGTGCTAAGTAGCTTGTATATTAGTTGTGCCTTGCCTACGGTGATATCATACTTTTGGGCAAGTTCTTCTACCGCTTGGTTTCTTTTTACCTGTTGCGACATCAACGAGCAATCAACGTTTTTCTCCGTCATTACAATGTCAATTTCGTCCGTGATTGATTTGACTATTTCGTCGTAGGCCCACTTTCCTTTTTGTGGATCTACACTGACCAAAACGCTGTTGGATATTTCACTGATATATCCCTTTGCCAGCATTTGACCAAGTATTGCTTTTACTGCAACGTTTACTTTTACGCCTACCAAATCTTCCTTGATATCTGCAAGAATAATTTGTGCATCTTGGTTGTTTGCTGTTACACTTACTACACGTTGTTTTCCATCAATTTCTATGGATATACTGGGGTTAACGTCAATTGTTACTGTTGCTGCATATGCGTTTTGTGATAGGTCTACTGCGCCAAAAACCGCAGCCACTACCAACACCATCGCCAATGCCATTGCGGCGATTTTCCATCTTTTTGTCATAAAATTTGTCCTCCTGGTCGTCTGTTGGGGAACACGTTGACAGTCCGCTTGTATCGATTGCAAATTGTTTGGTGTGGCAGAGGTAAAAGCACTTTGTATTCTGTTTTCAATTTGCTTTTTGTTCATTGATTTTCCTCCGATAATATGCTCTTCAACTTGGCTATTGTGCGCTTGTACTTGCTAAGCACTGTGGAAAGGGGAAGTTCCATTAGCTTGGCAATTTCGCGATGTTTTAATCCACTAACTGCGTGTAGCACAACTATTTGCCTTTCTTGATCGGTCAGTTTTTGTAAGCAGGCAAGTATTGTTAACCTGTCATCTGCCGAAAGTTGAGTGTTTGCCACAAAATATCTTTCCAGCTGTTCATCTGGCATGTCGCAAAAGCGCCCTTGTTGCCTAAAACGCTGATAACACAGGTTTTTGGCAATGGTAAGTATCCAAGCCATAGGTTTACTGTGGCTCTTGTACTGATGGGCCTTTTGATAGATGGTTACAAAGGTATCATGCAACACATCTTCGGCATCTTGCACGTTTTTTGTCACCGAAAGTGCGTAAGCGTACACCGCTCCCTTTGTAAGATTGTAAAGCTCGGTAAGGGCATCCTGAGCCCCCTTGGCTATACTGGATATACATTTATCTATCAAGCCTGTTGGATGGTTTGATGGACGGTCTGTCATTTGTTATTAATTCCCCTTTGTATCAATACAATGATTTTGATGGTGGTTTTATTGCATACTTTTGAAAAAATTTGTTTTTGTATGCAATAAACAATTTTGACGTCATTTTTGTTGCAAATGTTTAAATATTCTATATATTTAGTAATGGGTAAAATACGCAAATAAATTCCACCCACTATCAAATATACTCAACTTGAAAGGTGAAAAAATAATATATCAGCAAATAAGTGACTTGTCAATACTCAACTAGTTGCTTTTTCCATAAGCATATCAACAAAAATAAAGCAATATTTGCAACAAAAAACCGCCACGAAAATTCGTAGCGGTGTTTTTATTTGTTTTAATATTGATAAATCAGCATATGTTCATATGCGCACGCGTACAACATTATTTGCTAGCGTGTGAAAGGAACAATGTAAATGCGTGTCCGTTAACATCCCATTGCTTGCTAAATTCGCCATCGGTGGAAGGCAAAACGCTATCTGCCAATGTGCCACTGGCAATTTCTGCGGAGTTACGTGCAAATACTTGTGCAAGTTGCTCGTCAGCTTGGTAACCAACGATAATGTGGTCGGTAACAACAAAGTCGCACTCCTTGCGCATTGTTTGAATTTTGCTGATAATTTCGCGAACGGTACCTTCTTCGATAAGTTCAGCTGTCAATGCAACGTCCAAAGCAACTGTGTCGCCGTGATCACTAACTACAGAGTAGCCAGACTTGTTCTTGGATGAGATGAGAAGGTCATCTGCACCAACAACGACGTCGTTATTGTCAATTACAAATGTGTAGGTGCCACCATTTTGAACGGCTTCCACCACTTCGCGAGCTTTGTCGCCAAGGCTAGCAAAGGTATTGCGGATTGCACCAAGTAGCTTGCCATACTTTGGACCAAGTGTCTTGAGTTGTGGTTTGATTTCGTAATCGGCAAATTCGTCGGCGGATGTCACGCGAACAAGCTTTTTAACGTTTAGTTCGTTAGTGATGATTTGAACCATCTCTTCTGTCAAGTCGCCCTTTGTTGCAACAAACATTTGTGCAAGTGGTTGACGATTCTTAACGTTGGATGCGTTACGAGCAGCACGACCAAGAACAACGATATCCAATACCTTTTCCATTTGTTCGTTTAGCTCGCTGTTGATGTAATCTTCATTTGCAACAGGGAAGGAGCACAAGTGAACACTGCGTGGAGCATCGTCAAAGCAATTTGCTGTGATATTTTGGTAGATGCTTTCGGTGATAAATGGAACAAATGGCGCACTTACCTTGATGAGTGTATCCAAAACTGTGTACAATGTCATGTAGGCAGCTTGCTTGTCCGCTGTCCAATCACTACCCCAGTAACGTTCACGACAACGGCGAACATACCAGTTGGAAAGCATATCGGTAAACTTTTCGATTGCACGTGATGTTTCGGTGATTTCGTAGTTGGTTAGTCCCTTGTCAACGTTCTTTACAAGTTGGTTAACTTCTGACAAAATCCACTTGTCCATCAAAGTTAGTTGGCAATCTTCCAAGCGGTAAAGGCTTGGATCGAAGTTGTCGATATCTGCATACAAAACGTAGAAAGCGTAGGTGTTCCACAATGTTCCAAGGAACTTACGTTGTGTTTCGGAAACGGCTTCGTCGTAGTAACGGCTTGGTAGCCATGGAGATGATGCTGTGTAGAAATACCATCTAACCGCATCGGCACCTTGCTTGTTGAAGCTTGTCCATGGGTCAACAACGTTGCCCTTGTGCTTGGACATCTTAACACCGTGTTCGTCGCCTACTAGTCCAAGAACGATACAGTTTTTGAAAGGAGCCTTGCCAAACAACAACGTGGAAATAGCAATAAGTGTGTAGAACCAACCACGAGTTTGGTCTACCGCTTCGCTGATAAAGTCAGCAGGGAAGTTGCGTTCGAACAATTCCTTGTTTTCAAATGGGTAGTGGAATTGAGCATATGGCATACTACCGCTATCAAACCAACAGTCGATAACTTCTGGTGTGCGTTCGTATGTGCCACCGCACTCGCAGGTCCACTTGCAGTCGTCAATAAATGGACGGTGAAGTTCAATATCCTCACTGCAACCGCATTTTTCAGCGAGTTCCTTTCTGGAACCAATTACGTGAACTTTGCCACACTTGTTGCAAACCCACACTGGCAAAGGTGTTCCCCAGTATCTATCACGAGAGATACCCCAATCGATAACGTTTTCCAAGAAGTTGCCCATACGACCAGAACCGATTGTTGGTGGAATCCAGTTGATTGTGGAGTTTACTTCCAACAATTGATCCTTAACAGCAGTCATCTTTACAAACCAAGACTTGCGTGCGTAATAAATAAGTGGAGTGTCACAACGCCAGCAATGTGGATAGCTGTGTTCAAACATAAGCTCTTTAAATAGCAAACCACGAGCCTTCAAGTCCTTTAGTATTACCTTATCAGCTTGTTTGCAGAATACGCCAGTAAGCTCCCCGCAACCTTCCACAAACTTGCCGTCTTCGCCAACAAGTTGAACAAGAGGCAGGTTGTAGCGTCTACCAACGTTGGCGTCGTCTTCACCAAATGCAGGCGCAATGTGAACTATACCAGTACCATCGGTTAGAGTAACGTAGCTGTCGTTTGTTACGTAGTAAGCCTTTTCCTTGGGGCTTGCATAGTTGAACAAAGGAAGATATTGTACGTGTTCGTAGTAACTACCCTTGTGGCAATCTACAACTGTGTAAGTGCCTTCTTCAAAGTGCTTTACTACTAGCTCTTTTGCCAAAATGTACTTTGTTCCATCTTGTTCGATAGTAACGTAGTCGTATTCGGCGTTCATACAAAGAGCAACGTTGCTGGGCAAAGTCCATGGGGTTGTTGTCCATGCTAGGAAGAAAGTGTCTGGTTGGTCAACAAGTTGGAACTTGGCAACAGCAGACTTTTCCTTTACGTCCTTGTATCCTTGCGCTACTTCGTGGGAAGACAATGCTGTTCCGCATCTTG
Source organism: Clostridia bacterium (assembly GCA_017457305.1). Classification (GTDB taxonomy): domain Bacteria; phylum Bacillota; class Clostridia; order Christensenellales; family CAG-314; genus Fimimonas. Next base: position 63,975 of record JAFTHP010000034.1, read on the forward strand.
GGCAATAAGGAACAATCTTGAAACCTTTGTACAAAAGTCCTTTGTCGTAGATGGTTTTTAGTGCCCACCACTCCGATTCGATATAGTTGTTGTCGTAAGTTACGTAGGGGTGTTCCATATCTGCCCAGTAAGCAACACGGTCGGAAAGTTGTTCCCACTCGCCCTTGTACTTCCAAACAGATTCCTTGCATTTGCCAACAAATGGGCCAATGCCGTATTCTTCAATTTGCTTTTTGCCGTCAATACCAAGAAGCTTTTCTACTTCTAGTTCTACAGGCAAGCCGTGGGTATCCCAACCGGCTTTTCTTAGAACGTTTTTACCCTTCATAACTTGGAAACGTGGAATCAAGTCCTTGATGGAACGAGTAAGCACGTGACCAATGTGTGGCTTTCCGTTAGCTGTTGGTGGGCCATCGTAGAAGGTAAAGCTACCTTCGCCTTGAGCAGCAGATTGCTCAAAAATCTTGTTTTTCTTCCAAAAGTCCAAAACGGACAATTCTCTGTCGACAAAATTCAAGCTACTGTCGACCTTTGTGTATTTTGACATAACACAATCTCCTTTTATCTAGGATAATTTATTTTTCAATACTGGTTGCTTGCAACGATTGCTCGCCTCAAAGCAATAAAAAAACGACACGTTTGAAAAAACGCGCCGTAAAAAATTACAAAATTGGCTGTTACCATTTTCAAACAAGTACGTTCACCTTGAACAATCAAAGTGAGTTATACCCTGCGCCTTGATAACGGAGCGCTGCCGTACCTGCCTACTGCTATTTCGGCAAATCTACTTGTTGGGTGATAACCATTTGTATCGTGGTAGCCTTCCTTTCAGCACAATGGATAGCTCTCTGTGTACTCGTGTACAAAGGTGTTGTCCCTACTGTAACGTATTTGCGTATTAACTATGTTTTTATTTTATCAAATATAAGCAGAAAAAGCAACTAATTTTTGACACAAATAAAAAGAGCCACATTGCTGTGACTCTAATTATTTGGTATAAAACTATTTTCCTTCTCTAGCAAACTTTGCTGACAATGTAACGCCCATTGCACTACCTTGCATGTGGATTTCGCCATCAACATAGTCGTAAACCTCTGTTACTGATTGAGATCCATTTGTAGTAACAATTTCAATTTTGCCATCTTTAATGGAAAATGTTGCGTTTGCACTGTAACTAGAAGATTGTGCTACACCCTTGGATTCTACAAGGCATGTGCCATCTTTATTTAGTGTAATTCTGTAGTATTCGTACAATTCCAAAGATGGGATTCCATTGAGTTTAAGTTCGTAGCATTCGTAAACGCCCGCCTCTTTTGCATATGGACCACAGCTTGTAAAAGCAAACAAAATACCGATAATCAAAATAACAACTAAAACTTTGCTTATGTTTTTCATATAGATATCCTCCTATGTTTTTTTATAAAGTATATGACAATTTGTAGACATTGTCAATAGTAAAATATAACATATTTAGCACAAATATTTTTGAACTTATTAGTTTCCACTCTTTTTGCGAAGTTTGCGTTTGCCGTTTTCGTCCACAACGTAGGTATTATCCAACACTTGAACAACCCCTTGACGCCACTCGGCAATATATTCTTCGCGCAACTTTTTGCGTTCGGCAATTTCTTCGGGGGTTAGACCTTCGGGAGTCTTTGCCTTGCGTGCAAGTTCGTTAATTCGTTTGATTTTTTCTTCTAGCATACGTGTTACCTCTCATTTACAACAAAATTGTACCATCTTTTGACCATAAGGTCAAACAAAAATATACCCCATTTGGCAATGTACGCAACAGTTGGATCCTTCGACAAAAAGTGTCAACACAAACAGTTGCACTTTTTTCACTTTTGTTGTATAATACTCACACTGCACTAGGCGGGGAGCTAGCGGTGCCCTGTTCCCTACAATCCGCTACAGTAGGGCTGAATGTTGCAGGCGGTCTTTTGCGTGGAAAGCTGGAGGTCGTAAGGAGTGTTGATATCAAGGTCTTGTGCAACGTGATTCTGTTAACCGTGTCAGGGTGGGAACACAGCAGCACTACGCAGCTTGAGCGTGTGCCACAAGGTAGCTTTGAAGTAGCCACCTGCGAAAATACCGTTTCGGCGTAGATTGCCAACTGCAACGTGCAGTATTTAGTCATTTATGTAGGTCGGGGGATTTTTCTCGACCTACTTTTTTGCCGAAATTTCTAAGTATGACAATATGTATTGTCAGCCACGAAATGGCCTTTATCAAGGATATTTGCACACGTGTTTTGTTTGTAGATAAGGGCAAAATCATTGGTGACGGAACTGCCCAACAGGTGTTTGAACAAAGCGATAACGAACGAATAAAGGAATTCTTTTCCAAGGTTTTGTAATGCTACAAACATTGCAAAACCTTTTTTTGTTGTGTAGGGGTTGAAATAATGTCCCATATATTGTATAATAAAAGCGAGGTAAACAATATGTCTGCTAGCGAAATTACAAAAAAAGCGCTTGTTGATGCGTTCAAAGACGTGCTACAAACAACCCCTTTTGACAAAATTACAGTAGGGGATATTTCTGCACGCGCCACCGTTAACAGACAAACCTTCTACTACCACTTTGCCGATAAGTTCGACCTAACGGACACCATCATCTGCAACGAATTGGTTTTCCCACTTGCGCACACACTAGACAAAGGAGAATTTTACCAAGCATTTGAACAAATGTTTACCTATCTTCAGGATAATCGCTCCTTTTATCTTAAAATACTAAAAAGCAAAGCCGCCGATTCCATCACCACCTACACAAAGCAGATATTTGGCAACATCATTGTTCTTGTTAGCAATGGACAAATAAAAAAAACCGACATTGCTGCCGATTTTTATGCTAATGGTCTTAGTGGTACTGTTGTTGATTGGTGCTTGAACCCTCGTGGATTGACAGCCACCGATATGGCCAAACTAGCCTGGCAATACACTACTCAGTTTTCAAAAACGTCTCCTTGAAGATGCGCTTGATTTCCTCGTAGTTTCCCACGTCCAACAAGCCCTTCAATGCGTTTGCTAACTGCTCCCTATTTTGCTTTAGCAATGGAGAAGAAGAAATGCTACTGCCAAACTCAATAAGTCTAGTTAGGCAAGTTTTGGGTGCGTTGGCCAAGCTTTGCAAAATGTTATCCAAGTGGATATCCACCAAAATTGATTTAAATGTAGACATTGTTTCACCTTCACTTATCGGAACTTGTCCTTTTGATACCTAAAGTATACACCACTTTTGCCACAATTAGTATATACAAATTTATACAGTTGTCTAATTTTTTGACAGCTGACAAAAATTGACTATAAACATATTGGCGAAAGTGATATATAATATAGTCACAAACCTAACACGGAGGACTAAAAAATGAAATTTCAAGACGAACTTAAAAAACTTGTTAACACAGCAGTTGGCCTAACAAGCCTTGCTCTCGACAGCGCAAAAGAACTAATTGAAAAGGCTCAAGCGCGCGGAGAAGAAACTGTTAGCACACTAAAAGTTAAAAACGAAGAACTAAAACACAAAATCAAGGAAAATCTTGACAAGGTTGTTACCGTTACTGTAAACGACAACAGTCAACCAACTGTAGAAGAAATTCTTGCTTCCATCGCTAATCTAAGCGAAGAAGACAAAGCAAAAATCTTGGAAGGTCTTGGCAAATAGTAAATGAGCAAACGTCTGCGTGCGATAATACGTGTTTTACAAAAACACCGCATAACCAAGCACCACTCGCCATCTGATATGCGCGTTGTGCTAGAGGAATTGGGGCCGACTTATGTAAAAATAGGTCAGCTTCTTTCCACGCGCCCAGATTTGATCCCCAAGGAATATGCAACGGAGTTTTCCAAGCTAAAGGAAAACGTAAAGCCAATGCCCTTTGACAAGGTAATGCAAATTGTTACCAACGAGCTAGGCGACAAAGCGCAACACATCACCATTGAACCCGAACCCATTGGATCGGCATCCATTGCACAAGTTCATCGTGCCACGCTGCAAGACGGCACACAGGTTGTACTAAAGGTAATGCGCGAAAACATCTACCAAACCGTTTCGGAAGACATTGCGTTGCTTATTTCGGCAATCAACTACGTAAAGTTTATTCCATCGTTATCACAAGGGCTAGACCTAAAACAAATGACCAAAGAAATTTGGGCGGTAATGGAAAAGGAAATGGACTTTACCAACGAGTTGCAAAACCTGCAAATGATGCGCGAGCAAAACAAGGAAATTGCTTACGTACACTTCCCCTTGCCCTACCCACAATATTCCACCAAAAACGTGCTCACAATGGAGTACATTGATGGCATAAAACTGACAAATCGTCAACAGCTGTTAGATAACGACTACGAGCTAAAGGAAATTTGCGAAAAGCTCGTGGAAAACTACCTATCGCAAATGCTGGATAATGGTTTTTACCACATTGACCCACACAGCGGCAACATCATCATCCGCGAAGGAAAAATTGTGTGGATTGACCTTGGTATGGTGGGCACACTATCCAAAAAGGATATCCACTTCTACACCGAGTGCATACAAGCGGTAATTTCACAAGACGCCTACGAGCTAAAAGACCTTTTGCTCACAATGGTAAAGTTGCAAAACGACGACATAGACCACATTGGATTGTACCGTGACGTAGACTTTTTGTTAAAAAAATACTCTACGCTAGCAGTATCGGAAATGAACGTTGGTAGCATACTAAACGAGCTACTAGCCATAATGCGCAAGCACAAGCTTGTGTTGCCTGATAACATCACAATGCTAGCACGTGCCCTTGTTTTACTGCAAGAAACCGTTTCCATGCTAGATAGCACGGTAAATTTGTTGGACTTTTTCAAAAACCACATTTCCTCAAAAGACATCCTAAAGCGCGTTGCCAACCAATCAATGCAAACAGCAAAAGATGTATTTTTGTCATCACACAAGGCAATAATGTTGCCAATATTCTTGGCGGAAGTACTGGAACAAACTCTCAAAGGTCAAACACAACTAAACCTAAACGTCCGCAACATTGACAAGCTTGCCCAAACAAAAAAACGCAACGCATTTATCATATCACTAAGCGTGATACTTAGCTTTGCTTTGCTAAGTTGCATCGTTGCATTGTGCGTGCTGTGGCAAACAACCGGGGCGGTATTTTTCAAGGTGATGCTAATCATCATGGTTGTAATGCTACTGATTCTTGGCGTCATTGGCATAGCTGTCTACATAGGTTTTGTGATATATAACCTGCGTAAGTAACGAGCAAGTAAAACGATTAAACCCATTAAATATGTACACTTTAAGCCACAAGCTTGTGCTTGTGGCTTTTTCTTTTGCAAACTAAACCAGCTTGCCAATTTCCCTTTTTAGGCGAGTGATTATCTTCTTTTCCAGTCTACTTATATAACTTTGGGATATTCCAAGAAGGTCGGCAACTTCCTTTTGCGTGCGTTCGTCGGAACCATCCAAACCAAATCTCATTTGCATTATCTGTTGTTCTCGTTTGCTGAGTCTGGACAAGCCTTCTTCCAGTAGTTGCCTTTCTACTTGGTTTTCTACGTGACAGTATATTGCATCACTATCCGTTCCCAAAATATCCGCAAGCAACAACTCGTTTCCTTCGCCATCAACGTTTAGCGGTTCGTCCAGGCTGACTTCCTGCTTGCGTTTGGAAAGCTTCCTTAGATACATCAGTATTTCATTTTCAATACATCTACTGGCATATGTAGCAAGCTTTATGTTCTTGTCCGTTTTGAAGCTATTTATTGCCTTGATTAGACCTATAGTTCCAACGGAAATCAAGTCTTCCATATCTAGCCCCGTGCTCTCAAATTTCTTTGCAAGAAAAACCACCAAACGCAAGTTGTGTTCTACCAAGTCGTCACGAGCATAGGTATCTCCTTGCGCCATTTTTTCAAGCAAAGCTGATTCTTCTTCCGCCGATAAAGGCTGAGGCAGCGCTTCCGTACCGCACAGATAATGCGTCCACTTTTGCCACAATCCAAGGCCTTGCAACAGCTTTTTGATAATTTGCAATATTTTCATTGGTCACCTCCAAAAGAATTGTTTAGTAAAATGTTGTAGTGAGTGTTACACTTGCTAGCAGGTAGTGCTAACAGCACGTTTTGTTGTGTTCCATTTGCAGATATTTCACATGGTACAGCAAACACTGTAGTGATACCGCCAACTGTAACAACTGATACCTTTTCCGCTTTGCCCATTAGTATCTGCTGAGAAAAGAAGGAAGAAATGTCGCCGAACTTTTTTGTTACAAAACAAACGCTTGTGCCCTTGTATTCAAGGGTGTTGCCACTATCCAAGTATGCCGTAACAAAGTAGCTTTTGCCACAAATATTGACGGCAGCCTTGCAAAGGTGCGGTGCCACTTTCTTTGTTTGCAACACAAACATATGAAGGCTATAACACAAAAAGCAAACCAACAACACAGCAAATAAATACACAAACAACGGCAATTTGGTGTTGTACATTAGTGTTCCGTTGGATAGATAATCGATGCTAAACATATTGAAAAGTCCAATTATCGCTCCACCCATCAAAAATGTATATGCTAAAACCAGCAAAACATACCAAAATAGCTTTTTGCCGATGCCCACAACAGAAATGCTCATAACGACCAACGTTACCAACTTGCACAGTATTAGCCAAAATCCATTGAAATACACACTAACCACAGCGCAAATTGCTCCAACAACTCCCCCAAGAGCAACCCTGTGCCACCTTGAAGGAATTTTTAGTGTTACCAAAGCTAACCACAACAATAGGCAATCCATTGCAAGATTGTCCAAAAACACATACTCAACGTAAACAATCATACGGATATTGTACCCTAGCTACTTTTGCAAAAAAATGCATTGTTTGTAAAAATAGCACCAATAATATGGAAACAAAAAAGAGATGGAACGATATACCCATCTCTTTTATTTGATAATTGTTTAGTTTTATAAAGTTACTTTAAGTGCACAAAGAATAAGACAGTATGGCTTGTTGAATATAAACTTTCTTATCCTTGAAGTTTATTCGGCTGCTTCTTGCTCAATTTCACGGAAGATTTCGCCATCCACATAGGGCATTGGATCAACGTTTGTTCCGTTAACTGCTACTTCCAAGTGAAGGTGTGCACCAGCGGTAAATTCGTAGGAAGCCGATGTGCTTACCACACCAATTTGTTCCCCTTTGGTTACAGATTGTCCTTCTACTACCTTGACGTCGGCAAGGGACGCATATGTTGCAATAACGTTGTCGCCATGGTCAATTCGAACGATGTTGCCCATACCGTAGTTTTCGGTAACTTCCAGCACAACGCCATCGAACATTGCACATACAGCAGTGTTGTCGTCAGCAACCAAATCTACGCCGTGGTGTGTACTCCAACAGTTAAGCGTAGTGTTGAACACAAACAATTCCTCTTGATCGGTGTATCCCATACTAACACTCTTGTAGTTGAGTGGGCTGGCAAAATACAGCTTGATGGTTGGCAATGGGCCTACTGGTGGATTATCGTCGTTGCCATCATCTGGATCAACCGGCTTGTTTGTTGGATCGTCATTGTTGTTATCATCGGGATCGCCCACTACAGGTGTATCGGGGATTTGTTCGTTATCCGACAAGCTAACTGCCAACACAACCGTAATAACTGCTGCAATGCAAAATATCATAACTAGCAAAGCTGCGTTATTTCGCAAAAATCTTGTAAACTTATTTGTTTGCCTATTTGTACTCATAAATAATTAAATTGCCTCCTAATTGTTTTGTGAAAGTGTTGACCATTGTTGACACAATTATTCTTATCTTTTGCAATTTATTATGTATTTTTACGACAAGCCTTTTTACCACTAAACAGATAACACACACTATTTTCTTTTTCCATTTTGTAAACGCAACTGAACATACCAATATACCACTAATGTACACTAAAATTGTTAAATAAGTTTACACGTACTATTTAACACTATTTACTTGTTATTTTGTTATCAATACAACAAACATTGAAAGTAAGTTTTGTTAGATGCTACTACAATTACAAGTCAATACGTCTTCCAACAAGATTAACTATACGCTTCACGTTTGAAGACGCAAAACCAATACGCTAATACATCATCAGTATTCGCCCAAAATCAAAGGGGTTCCTAGCGTAATTGTGCCATTGTTATAAGCTAACTGGATATTTGTAAGCTTGTTATCTACAACAATTCCACCACTGAGATACTGGGTGTATCCACACACAACACTGATATCCTGCAAGACGTATTGGCTGTGCACCTCAACGTTTAGTTTTCTTACCAAATCAACAAACTGTTGTTCTGTCCCTTTATAACTAAAGCTAACGCCATCTACTTGGCTACACTGTTCTAGACTGGTCAATAGGCTACTAGCGTTGCAACTAACAATGCTTCCATACCCAACGCTAGTGTTAGGCAACGTTGTTTGTTTGCAATAGATGGCGCAGTGCGTATCCTGTGGGCAAAAAGATATTAGCTTGTAGTATCGCTTGGGCATTTTGTACAACAAAATACCAACGATAATTGCAAAGAGAATAATTGCAACTGATAGTCGAACATACTTTTTCATACTTCAAATGTTGACACAATAATGCGGATTTATTCCCCAAAGCAAAAAAAAAGACTGCAAACAACTTGCAGTCTTTGTAATTTGTATAATGTTATAATTAGTCGAAAAGCTTGGATACTGGCAAATCGGTGTAAACACGTTCGATAGCTTCAGCAAATAAGTGAGCGATGGAAACAACTTCAATCTTGTCCAATCTCTTTTCTTCAGGAAGTTCGATTGTATCCAAAACAACAATCTTGGATAGAACACTATTTTGCAAACGTTCGATTGCTGGGCCAGATAGTACCGCGTGAGAGCAACAAGCAATAACGCGTTCTGCACCGTTATCCATAAGCGCTTGTGCACCTTGGCAGATTGTGCCGGCTGTATCAATCATGTCGTCAAGCATCAAGCAGGTACGGCCCTTGATTTCACCAATAACGTTCATAACTTCCATAACGTTTGCCTTGGGGCGACGCTTGTCGATGATAGCCAATGGAGCATTGAACTTTGCAGCCATTGCTCTGGAACGAACTACGCTACCCATATCTGGGCTGACAATTGTAAGGTTGTCACAAACAAGGTTCTTTTTGAAATATCTTGCCAAAACTGGCATACCCATAAGGTTATCAACAGGAATATTGAAGAAACCTTGAAGTTGGCTGCTGTGCAAATCCATCGTTAACACACGGTCGATACCTGCAGCTTGCAAAATATCAGCAACAAGCTTAGCGGAAATTGGATCGCGAGAGCGAGCCTTGCGGTCTTGGCGCGCATAGCCAAAGTAAGGAATAACTGCTGTAATACGTCCAGCGGAAGCGCGCTTGCAGGCATCTGCGATAAGCAACAATTCCATAAGGTTGTCGTTTACTGGGATACTAGTAGATTGGATAATGAAAACATCGCAACCACGAACTGTTTCCTTGATGTTAACGGAAGTTTCGCCGTCGCTGAACTTGCCAACATCCAAACCACCAAGTTGAAGATCTAGCCTGTTACAAATAGCTTCTGCTAGCTTTTTGCTAGAGTTTCCTGCAAAGATTTTAATTGCACCATGCGTTTGATTTAGCATAATATTTCCCCTTTTGTACGCTATAGATGGTACTTTTATTGTACCGATAATAAACATTTGTGTCAAGTAAAAGCACTGCCTTGTGCGATTGTCTTTTTTTACTGATATTACAAATTTGTTACTTTTTTCTATTACAAAACGCCTTTTTGAGGCAAAATTGACAAAAATAACAGCCCCTAAAAACAAAGGGGCTGAAATAGATATGCAAGCACTACTTTTCTTCGTAGTTTTTGCAGTAATGGGCCGTTTCACAATCGGCACATGGTGTAACTGTTATTTGAGACAGTTTGCAGCAATGTTGTTGTTTGTCGTGATGTCTGCAAGCGCAAACATCGCACATAATTGTTTGTTGATTGTACATATTTTTTACACCTCCTGCTATCATTGTGCGCCTTTGTGCCACAAATAATACCCTAGCAAAATCAAAAATTGACAACAACTTCCAACCAAAAACGGTGCATAATCGCACTTGAAAACAGTTTACTCCTTTGTAATATGCTATAAACAACAAATCTGTTTACAATATTTAATTGACCAATATACGTCATTTTTAATATTGTAAAAATACTTTTTGTTGCTTGATACCATTTGCACACTATCTACTATTGACTAAAAGCTCTTTTTGCAGTATAATATACGCAACAAATAATACTACCCCACAAGGAGGGTTACTATATGAAAGTTCTACTTTTGCAAGACGTAAAAGGACAAGGTAAAAAAGGGGATATCGTAAACGTATCGGACGGATACGCTAACAACTTTTTGCTAAAACGCGGTTTGGGCAAGGTTGCCACAGCCGACACAATCAACTCCGCAGAAATTCACAAGCAAGCTGTTGCAAAGCAAAAGGAAGCGGAAAAACAACAAGCTATTGCTGATGCAAACAGACTAAAAGGAGCAACAGTACGCATCGTTGCCGACAAGGGTGTTCAAGGCGGAAAAATGTATGGATCTATCACCAACAAGGAAATTGCCGAAGAACTAAACAAGATGGGCTACACTGTTGACAAAAAACAAATTGTTCTAAAAGAGCCTATCCGTGTGACTGGGTTGTACACCGTTACAGTAAAAATGTATGCAGAAATTGCAGTACAAATCAAGGTATTGGTAGAATAGATTTGTATGAAAAAACTGCTAAAATACTTTTCCACCTTTGAGTGGGTACTGCTGATAGTTTCCGTTGTTGGAATTACTGTTACCCACTTTTTGTCGCAGGAACAAAAAAGCTGGTTGGCGTTGGTTGCCTCATTATTCGGGGTGGTATCGCTACTGCTAATTGCCAAAGGCAACCTGTGGGGAATTGTTTTGACAATGGTATTTAGCCTTATTTACTGCTATATGTCCTTTGTGGAAAGACTATACGGCGAGCTACTAACCTACGGAACAATGACTTTACCCAGTAACATAGTAGCGCTTGTTTCCTGGATAAAAAACCCCTTCAAGGGACAAAAAACGCAAGTTGCAATCAGCAAGATATCCACAAAAAAGGTTGTATTTACCTTTGCTACGGGCATTGTTGCAACAGTAGCTCTCCACTTTGGACTGAAAGCGCTTAACACCGCAAGCTTATGGATAAGTACAATTTCGGTATTTACCAGTTGGATAGCGGTGCTACTGGGCATATTCCGCAGTAGATACTACGCTCTAGGATACGTGGCAAATGATATTGTACTAATTGTACTGTGGGCTGTTCAGTCAATTGGAAATCTTGGCAACTTGTGCATGGTTGCATGCTTTGTTATCTTCCTAATTAACGACTTGTACGCCTTTATCAACTGGGGACGTATGCAACGTGCTCAACAAAAAATTACAGAACAAGATAACACACTACAGCAATAAATACACAAGGCTCAAGCAACTTGCTTGAGCCTTTTACAATCAAAATAAGCGGCAAAATCGCTCGAATAATTACCAACTCAACAAATCAACTAATGTACAAGCTGGCGCGTTAAATGGCTTTACAAAGATTATTTACAACCCATTACTGTGCATATATGCACAAATGTGCAAATCGACAAACGTTGAAACGTAGATATGCACAGGAACATAAAAACAACAAAAAAAAATCTCAACCAAATTGGTTGAGATTTTTTGTTTGCATTGATAAAAGGATAAATTACTTAACTTCTGCTTCTGCGCCAGCTTCTGTAAGTTTCTTAACCATTTCTTCAGCAGATTCCTTAGGAAGAGCTTCCTTGATTGTAGCTGGAGCGCTTTCAACAAGGTTTTTAGCTTCTACAAGACCAAGACCTGTAAGTTCACGAACAGCCTTGATAACAGCAATCTTGTTGCCGCCGATAGCCTTCAAAACTACGTCGAATTCTGTCTTTTCTTCTACTACTGGAGCAGCTGCTGCTGCGCCGCCTGCTACTGCTACTGGAGCAGCTGCGCTTACGCCAAATTCTTCTTCGATAGCGTGAACGAGTTCGTTAAGTTCCAAAACTGTAAGAGTTTTAACCTCTTCGATAAACTTTTTGATATCCATTGTTATATTCTCCTATGATTATTTAATAAATTATTTTTGTTTGCCCTGTCGCGGTGGGCTGCCGTTATTTAGTGGGGACATTTTTTGCGTGAGTCTTTCCCCAAGGACTACTCACAACCTTACGCTTAGCAAGGATTGTTTGTGGCTAATTATTCACCCTTTTCTGCAATAGCATTAAGAGCAACTGCCAATCCGCGGATAGGTGCAGACAAAACAGATACCAACATAGACAAAAGGATTTCTCTTGATGGTACGCTAGCCATAGCGTTAACTGTTTCAACATCGGCAAATTTCTTGTCGAACATACCGCACTTGATAGAAACGGACTTGTACTTCTTTGCACCTTCGGAAGCAACCTTAGCTGGAGCAAGTGGATCGTTTTCGCAGAATGCGAAAGCGCTTGGTCCGTTAAGAACTTCGTCAAATTCTGTGTAGCCTAGTTCGTTAAGAGCCTTGCGAACAAGAGTGTTTTTGAGAACCTTGTAGTCAACACCGTTCTTTCTGAACTCAGCACGGAATTCGGTATCTTGTGCAACGGTTAGACCTTTGTAATCGATGATAACGAAAGATGCACTATTTTGGATTTTTTCCTTGATTTGTTCAACGATCGCTCTTTTTTCGATTTGGGAAGGACTAAGCTTTACTACGTTTTCCATGTGTTGTTATTTTCCTCCTTGTTAGATTTAATTACAAAAAACCCTTGCACCGTTAAATCGGTACAAGGGTAGGAGTCGCATTTGACTGTTTAACCAAGTGTACCTCGGCAAGATTTACTGATACTTGCTGTCTTTGGAACGGTTTGGATTTTAGAATTATTTAATTAATTGTTTTGCTTATTTGTAAGCAACCTTGATTCCAGGGCCCATTGTTGTTGCAATAGCAACGCTCTTTAGGTATGTTCCCTTAGCGCTAGCAGGTTTAGCCTTGATGATAGCATCCATGATTGTTGTAACGTTTTCTAGGAGCTTGTCCTTACCAAAGGACTTTTTACCAAAGATAACGTGGCAAATAGCTTGCTTATCAACACGGTATTCAACTTTACCAGCTTTAACATCTGTGATAGCTTTTGTAACGTCCATTGTTACAGTACCACTCTTGGGGTTAGGCATCAAGCCCTTAGGTCCAAGAAGTTTACCCATACGACCTACAAGTCCCATCATATCAGGAGTTGTGATCATAACGTCGAAACCGAACCAACCTTCTTTTTGGATCTTTTCGATGTATTCTTCTGCGCCTACGAAGTCTGCACCAGCAGCCTTAGCTTCGTCAGCCTTTGCGCCCTTAGCAATTACCAAAACGCGAACAGTTTTACCTGTACCGTTAGGAAGAACTACTACACCACGAACTTGTTGGTCTGCGTGACGTGGGTCAACGCCAAGTTTTACGTGAAGTTCAAGAGTTTCGTCAAAGTTAGCGGAAGCAACTTCCAATGCCTTTTCGATTGCTTCTGCAATATCATATTGCTTTGTTTTGTCAAACTTTTTCAAAGCATCAACATATTTCTTACCTTTCATTGTGCACCTCCATTAACCTTCAACAACGATACCCATACTGCGAGCAGTACCAGCGATCATTGAGCAAGCTGCTTCCAAAGATGCTGCATTAAGGTCAACCATTTTTGTCTTTGCAATTTCTTCGATTTGAGCGTGAGTGATCTTAGCAACCTTTGTCTTGTTAGGAACTGCGCTACCGCTTTCAATTCCGCATGCTTTTTTGATGAGAACTGGAGCTGGTGGAGTCTTCAATACAAATGTGAAGCTGTGATCTTGATAAATTGTTACAATAACAGGAATGATAAGTCCAGCTTTATCTTGTGTCTTGGCATTGAAATCCTTTGTGAAACCAGGAATGTTAATACCGTGAGGACCAAGAGCGGAACCTACAGGTGGAGCTGGTGTTGCTTTACCAGCAGGAAGTTGCAATTTTACAACTGCAGTAACTTTTTTTGCCATAATAGCCTCCTAATCGTGGTTTTAACGATGGCATCGACGTCTAATTTATTTTTATTGCCATCTCCCAAAATTCCGCATTGATAAGCGCCAAGCGGACAACGCGCAAAAACAAACTATTCCTCTTCTACAATTGTAGTAGGGTTAGTGATTTTTTCGATTTGAACAAAGTCCATATCTACGCTTGTTTCGCGACCGAACATATTGAGGGAAACAACTGCCTTTTGGTGGTCGGTGTCAATTTCCTTGACAATACCAACAAGACCTTCAAATGGGCCGGAAACAACGGTAACGTTGTCGCCAACGACGATATCGAAGTTGACAACACGTTCTTCCAAACGCAAACGTTTTACTTCGTCTTCTTCTAGTGGCCATGCTTTACCATTTGGACCAACAAATCCTGTTACACCACGGGTGTTGGTTAGCATAAACCACAATTGAGAAGAATATACCAATTTGATAAATACGTAGCAGGGCATAACTTTAGCTTCATACGCCTTGCGCTTGCCGTTTTTTTCCTCGATAAGCGTTTCGGTTGGAATCTTGATATCCAAGATAACATCTTGCAAATTGCCGTTTTCCACCATTTGCTCAATGCTCTTTTTTACCAAGCTTTCGTATCCCGAATAGGTATGAAGGATATACCATCTTGCATTGCTGATTTCGCTCATAACACTATGCCTTTGAAACGAGACTGAGTAGGAATCCAAACAAGGAATCCAAACCAAAAACAATTACAGAAAAAGCTACAACTACAAGAAGAACGATAATTGTGTTTTTAACTACTGTTCTAAATGTAGGCCATGATACCTTTTTAAGCTCTGACCAGCTCTTTACAAAGAAAGAACCTAGTCTTTTGAAAAAGCCGCGCTTTTTGCCTTTTGTTTGTGCTGCCATTGTTTTTCTCCTTAATTACTTAGACTCTTTGTGAGCAGTATGCTTTTTGCAGAATCTGCAGTACTTGTTGCGTTCAAGTCTTTCTGTTGTTGTCTTACCGTTTTTGTATGTATCGTAATTGCGTTGTTTGCATTCAGTACAAGCAAGAACAACCTTAACTCTATTACCTTTTTTTGCTGCCATTGTAAATTCTCCTGTGCTTAGTTGCAAAATACCCAAAAATGAGTTTTTTGCACGCAAAAAATTACACCCCCTGATAGAAGTGCTATATTATGATAGCATAACGCAACGGTAATGTCAACAAAATAACGCTGTTTTTGCATATTTTTTGTGCTATTTTTGCATTATTTTGCACCTTTTTTGCACCGCGAAAAATGCTTCATTTTTTTGCTTTTTACACAAATATTATACCACAAAAATTGCCTATTGACAAAGGTTTGAAAATGGTTTACAATATGTTTCCAAGCACTAAAAAACAACACAAAAACATATGTTGATATGCACATATTTCAATATGCAAGCGTGCACATATGTACAACAAATAATACCTGCGAGGTGCCAATTATGATAGATTACAAATTGCTAGTTAAGGAAGCCTACGAAGCACAAAAGATGGCATACATACCCTACTCCAACTGGGCTGTAGGTGCCGCACTACTAACCAAGGAAGGCAAAATTTACCGCGGCTGCAACATCGAAAGTAGCACCTTTTCCCCCACTAACTGCGCCGAAAGAACGGCTATATTCAAGGCGGTTAGCGAAGGGGAGTACAACTTTGCCGCTATTGCTATTGTTGGCAACGACAAAAATACCCCCATTGGTCAAGGAGACTTTTGTCCACCATGTGGAGTATGCCGCCAAGTTATGACGGAGTTTTGCACCAAGGACTTTGAAATTATCCTTGCGCGCGACTACGATGACTACAAGGTGTACACACTAGACCAAATAATGCCACTAATCAGCTTGCCACTTTCCAGCAAAAAATAGGAGCTACAACTATGTCCAAGGTTACAAAACCAACGTTACACCAGCAAAACGAAGAATACCTTGTTCTTGCCACCGATAACGGGCAAGAAGTAGAGTTTGAGCAAATTGCCACCATCCCGCTTGACGGACAGGTGTACACCATTTTGCTCCCACTAAAGCCATTTGAGGGCTTTGACAGTTGCGAAGGCTTGGTATTTGTTCATCAACAAGCAAACGGACAAGATAGACTTGCCATTGTAACAGACGAAGATATCATCGACGGCGTTTTTGAAATATATAATCAGCTATTTGATGAAGCTTTCGGTCAACAAAACTAAAAATAACTAACACTTACATCAAAACACAAAAAAATGCACCCATCTACATATGTGGATAGGTGCATTTTTGCATACAATTAACTATTTTACTATTGTGGATCTTCCTCAGCTGGTTGAACTGTGGGTTGCTCTTCCTGTGGGACAATGGCCTTAGCAGACAAACCAACAACGTCCTCTACTGGCATAGAAAAGGCAATGCCTTGTGCCTTGGACTTTTGTCCAACCGCACCATACAAAGCGTGCAAGATGCCTTCCTTGATGGAATCTTCCACCAAAATCATAACAATTTCCTTGTTGGCTTGAACGGATACGCCAAACATTTTTTCCGCTTGGGGATTTGCTGTGCCACGTGCGTGCATAACAGTACCACCGCGCGCACCTGCGTTACGAGCAGCCTCCATAACTTCTTCGCTGAAACCAGCGTTAACTATACAAAAGATTACTTCAAATTTTTTCATAATGATACTCCCATTGTGTACCTGATAGTTGCCACCGCCTAAAAAGCAGTCACACTACATTGCGTTACTCAAAAACTGGTAAATTGCCACACCAATCGTGCTGGAAAGTGGAACTGTAAATGCAATACCCTTTCCGTTGCGGATTGTTTTGAACTTTTCTTCCAACGTTTCTAGTGCCTTTTTTGCCACGTCTTGTCTGATAACACTGAAGATAACTTGCTTTTCGATATCCCCTTCCAACAGCCCCAAAAGCTTTGGAGCAGTGCCAAAAGCAGATATATCTAGCTGCAAGTTAGCGTTGAAATCCTGCAACAAGTCCAAGTAGTACTCAGCTTTTTGCCTGTTTACAACTGTTACAAGCATAACTAGCTTGTTTGGGGCAAGGTTACGCTTTGCCGTCTTCTTGGTGGAGCGCTTGGTAGTTTTTGTTGTGGTATTTTTTGCGTTAGCCATATAAAACCGCCCCTCCCCTACATAAAGTTGATGATTTGCTCGTCGTCGGCAGAGATGATGCGATGTTGAGCAATCTTGTTGCGAACGTTTTGTGATACTACAGCTCTAAAACCGAGCAGTTGAATTGTGATCAAAGGTGTCATTGCCACCATTGCAACCACACCAAAGGCATTTTGCAAGATGGAATCTTGTCCGCCAATTACCGAGCAAGCACCGATGGCAAATGGCAAAATAAAGCTAGATGTCAATGGACCACTGGCTACTCCACCAGAGTCGAACGCGATGGCCGTGTAAATGCGTGGCACAAAGAAGCTTAGCCCTAGGCTGAGAATATAGCCAGGAATTAGATAGTACAAAATTGAAAAGTCAAATACAATACGAATTGCCGACAATCCAATGGATATGCCAACACCGATACTCAATGCCAAAAGCATAGATTTTTTGCTGATTGCACGGTCGGTTACTTCTTCTACTTGCTTGTTGAGTACGTGAACGGCAGGTTCGGCAAGTACAACAACCATACCAATGACAAAAGCTACAACCACAAACCAAGTAGGAGCATTGGCAAGCTGAGCGCCAAGCTTGTGACCGATTGGCATAAAGCCCACTTCTACTGCGGCAAGGAACACAACCAAGCCAACAAAGGTGTAGGCAATACCCACTGCGATACGAACCAACTTGCGCTTGGGCAACTTTAACAAAGCAAACTGCATAACAAGGAAGAACAAAACAATCATCCCCAGAGCCTTGAATACGCCCCAGGATGTGTTTCCTACTGCGTGCAATATTGCGCCAAAAATGTTATCGGCAATTTGGTAGTTGCTTTCGGGAAGATTAATCTTTCCGTCAGAGAACAAACCTAGCATCAAAACCGCCAAGATTGGACCAATGGAGCACAACGCAACGGCACCGAAGCTGTTTTCTGCACTATTTTTACCACCAACCGTGGCGGAAATACCCACACCAAATGCCATCAAAAAAGGTACTGTGATGGGGCCTGTTGTAACGCCACCGCTATCAAATGCCATGGATAGGTAGTCCAATTTGCCCGTTACAAGCAACAATGCCGCCAAAGCAAACATAAGCATATAGAAGAACAACAACATGGATGATAGATTTTGGTTAGAGAAAATCTTGATGACAAAAATTACCAAGAAAATGCCCACACCAATACCTACGGCATAAACAAGAAGCTGTGGATTATCCCCGGAAACTTGTTGTGCAAGCAAGGTTAAGTCGGGCTCGGCAATAGTAATCAACAATCCCAAAGCAAAGCACAAAACAAATACTAGCCAAGGTTTGTTTGCCTTGATCAAACCAATACCTACTTGGTCCCCAATGGGCGACATTGCAATATCTGCACCAAGATTGAATAGACCTATACCAATAATAAGAAAAACGGCCGAACCAATAAATACACCAATCTCCTTGCCAGTAAGTTCAACCAGCGGAGTGCAACACAAAACCAGTACTATCAAAACAACTGGTAGTACCGAAATAAGTGCTTCTTTAATTTTGTGCCACAATGCGTATCTCAATGTTCCTTCTCCTACTGTAATTATTGTGCTCAACCGCCCCAACAATTACTTATATTATAATGATACCATAAACTGCAACTTTTTGCAACGGGTAAGGGTTTTTTATAAGTTACTTTTGGTGCTACTAATTTAATGTTTGATATATTAGTCAACAAATCGCACGCAAATAACAAATCAAGCTGCGACACACATAGCAAGCAATAATACAAACGACTACCACAAAACAAAATCAATTACACAAATGACACTAAGCCCCAATTAACAAGCAATAGCATTAACGTCTCTATTCTAGAACCAATAGGCATAAATGCAACAAAAAAACTCCAACTCTATTGAGCTGGAGTTTTTGTTTTTTGTGTTGTTAGTTAGCTATTGATTAACCAAGAATCTTGGAAACAACGCCGGAACCTACAGTGTGGCCACCTTCACGGATAGCAAAGCGAAGACCTTCTTCCATAGCGATTGGAGT
>JAFTHP010000035.1 GCA_017457305.1 Clostridia bacterium
AAAAGTAACACGTGATAGGTTGATGCTGGAACTAGACAAGCAATATCCACAGTACAACTTTGCAAAGCACAAGGGCTACGGAACCGCTGAGCATATTAGATTGCTTAAAGAACACGGTCCATGTCCCGAGCATCGTCGTACCTTTATCAAAAACTTTGTACAATTATGAACAAACGAATAGTAGGCCTAAAAGGGGAAGATATTGCCGCAAAATATCTTGAAAAACACAAATATAAGATAATTGAACGCAATTTTGCTTGTAGATTTGGCGAAATTGACATTATTGCACAGGATGGCAAGTTTATTGTTTTTATAGAAGTAAAGCGTCGTAAGTCTCTTAAATTTGGTAGACCATGTGAAGCAGTAGACCTAAAAAAGCAACAAACGATCGTTACATGCGCTACATATTATTTGTCGATGAAAGCACTTGTAGGCAAGCCTGTTAGGTTTGATGTGGTAGAAATTTTGGGCGAAGAAGTCAACCTAATCAAAGATGCTTTTAGGCCACAATAATTATCTCAAAAATTACTAAAAAATACCCACAAAACAGTTGCACAATATCTTGTGTTGTGCTAAAATACACTAGTGACTTCGGGCGGTCCTCTGACTATAGTAAGTGCATGAACGCTTAGTTAACAAAAATTAATATTATATTTGGAGGAAAAGTCAAATGGACATCATCAAGCAAATCGAAGCTGAATCTTTGAGAGAAGTAGCTAAATTCAACGTAGGCGACACAGTACGCGTAAACTTCAAGGTTATCGAAGGTAACAAAGAAAGAATCCAAGCATACGAAGGAATCTGCATTGCACGTAAACACGGCGGTCTTCGCGAAACATTTACTGTAAGACGTATTTCTGCTGGTATCGGCGTTGAAAGAACATTCCCAATCCACAGCCCAAAAATTGAAAGCATCGTAGTTACTCGTAAAGGTAGCGTAAGACGTGCTAAGTTGTACTACCTACGTTCTCGTACAGGTAAGGCTGGAAAGGTTAAGAGCTCTATCTAATAACATCAAAAGATTAAAGTTCAGAACAATTTGTTCTGGACTTTTTTTATTGTTTTTGTGTTGTTGTGTACTCTTTAACTTTTTTGCTAAAAAATTGTGACATTATATTTATTAAATATATATAATTATCCATAATATAATGTCAAAAAATTCCAACAAAAATTTTGCATTTTTTGGTCAAAAGTACTTGTTAATTTTGGTTAGTGTAGCTATACTATAATAATAACAGCATTAAACTGGAGAAGAATATGCTTTCGCTAATTAAGAGTTACGGACTAAAAGGACTGGACGGTTTTCCTGTTCAAGCAGAGATTGATATGCACGCTGGTATGCCAACATATGATATTGTTGGTCTAGCAGATACTGCAGTAAAGGAATCAAAGGAGCGCGTTAGATCGGCTATTAAAAATAGCGGATATAATTATCCTATTGCAAACTGTGTTATCAACCTTGCACCAGCCGATATCAAAAAAGAAGGTAGCTTGTATGACCTGCCCATTGCTATTGGTATGCTTGCTAGTAGCAAACAAATTCCGTATGAAAGCTTGAAACCAGCTGTTCTTCTTGGCGAACTATCGCTTAACGGCGAAGTGCGTAAAGTAAATGGTATTTTGCCAATGATTATCTCTGCCGTTCAAAATGGCGAAACAATGTTTGTTGTACCAAAGGAAAATGCAGATGAAGCCGTATTTATTGAAGGTGCGCAAATATATCCTGTTGAAACTCTTGCTCAAGCGGTAGAGTTTTTGACAGGACAAACAGAAATTCCACCAGTAGAAATTAGAAGTTGGCAAAACGATTATAGATATGTCAACAATGACAACAACTTTAAGTACATAAAGGGACAATATGTTGCAAAACGTGCAATGGAAATAGCTGTTGCTGGCGGACACAATATCATCATGATTGGACCACCGGGTGCAGGTAAAACAATGATAGCGCGTGCCGTTCCATCAATTATGCCCAATATGACCTTTGATGAAGCGCTAGAAGTTGCAAAAATTCACAGCGTATCAGGAACGCTAGAAGGGGGCTTTATTTTTGAAAGACCTTTCCGCACTCCTCACCACTCGTCAACAATGGTAGCATTAACCGGTGGTGGAAACAAAGCTAAGCCAGGCGAAATTAGCCTTGCACACAATGGCGTGCTGTTTTTAGATGAATTGCCCGAATACAACCGTCAAGCATTGGAAACACTTCGTCAACCGCTAGAAGATGGCAAAATTACAGTTGCTCGCAACGCAATTAGCGTAACTTACCCAGCGGACTTTATGTTGATAGCCAGCATGAACCCATGTCCATGCGGAAACTACGGTAGTGCTACAGCAGAGTGCAAGTGTACAGCATCCCAAATTCATAAATATTTGACAAAACTATCCGGACCACTTTTGGATAGAATTGATATTCACGTAGAAGTGGACAACGTTACGTATGATCAACTGCAGGAAGATCAACTAAGCGAAAGTTCGGAAGCTATCCGTGAACGCATTAACAGAGCAAGACAAATTCAACTTGATAGACTTGGTGCTAACGGAAGAAGAACAAACTCTCAAATGACACCTGCAGATATAAAGAAGTACTGCAAGCTAGATCCACTTTGCCAAAATTTGTTGCAAGAGTCTTTTGAAAAGCTAAACCTCTCTGCTCGTGCTTACAACCGTATCTTGAAGGTTGCTCGTACAATTGCAGACCTAGAAGGAAGTCAAAATATCACAGTAAGACATATTGCAGAATCTTTACAATACAGAACATTAGATAGGAAATACCGTGTATAATAACTACAGTGATTCGGAAAAAATAGCATTAGTTTTTGCTCATCAAGGTGTTTCTAACGCCAAATTCTTTCAGGTTTGGAATCTTTTTGATGGTTTTCAAGATTTCTTAAGCAATTTTGAGAATAATAGTACAGCAAAGAAGTTGCTTGCGGCAAACTTTTCCCCTATTGTTACAGCACTTAAAAGAAAACTAGCAGACGAGTACATCAAGGAACTTAATCAATATGGCATTGTTGCTGTAACTTGTTTTAGTGACAGTTATCCACAAACTTTGCATCAAATTGACGATAAGCCATATTTGTTGTACTGCAAGGGAGATTTGTCCTTGCTTGACAGCGACTGTCTTGCCGTTGTAGGCACACGAAAAGTATCAACATACGGAAGAAGGGTAACAAAAGATTTTACTGCTGTACTGTCGGAGTATTTTACAATAGTTAGTGGTTTGGCTTATGGTGTAGATGCTATAGCGCACGAAACAACGCTGGAAAACGAAGGTAAAACAATTGCTGTGCTTGGTAGTGGATTGCTCAACGTTTATCCTTCATCTCATCAAAACTTAGCTGACAAAATTGTGGCTAATGGGGGTTTGCTAGTAAGCGAATATGGTTTGATGGAAGAGCCATTGGCGTATCACTTTCCAGCACGTAACCGCATTGTTTCCGCTTTGTCCAAAGGTTTGCTTGTTTGTCAAGCACCAGAAAAGAGTGGTACAAACAGCACCGTAGAATTTGCCTTGGAGCAGGGAAAAGACGTATTTGTTATTCCTGGCGAAGTGTATGATATGGGCTTTAAGGGAAGCAATCGTTTGATAAAATCCATGCAAGGCGCTTGTGTTACAACACCAAGAGATATTGTAGACTACTACAACTTGGATAGTTACAAAAATGTTACACAAAGCTATCAATTGTCCATTGAAGAACAAATGATAGTTAACGTGCTAACTGATGGTCAACTTGGATTTGACCAAATAGTACAACAAACTCAACTTTCCCCAGTAGAAGTGTTGTTTTTGCTGTCTAATCTTGAATTGAGAAATATTATTACGAAGTTACCTGGTAACTCTTACCAGTTATGTGGAGGACTTGAATGAAGCTTGTAATAGTGGAATCCCCAGCTAAGGGCAAGACCATTGCAAAATATCTTGGACCAGATTACAGAGTTGACGCATCTCGCGGTCACATTTGGGATTTACCTGTTAAGACTATGGGTATAGATTTTGACAACAACTATGCCCCAGAATTGGAAGCTCGCAAAGCTGAACAAAAACAAACAATTGAACGTTTGCGCAGAGAAGTTGAACGTGCAGAATGCGTATATTTGGCAACCGACCCGGACCGTGAAGGGGAAGCTATTTCATATCACTTGTTGTGCGCATTGGGACTAAATCCTAACGAAAAGAACCGCATAATGTTCAATGAAATTTCTAAAAAAGCAATTAACGAAGCAATTTTGAGACCAGACTATATCAACAAGGGTTTGGTTGATGCACAACAAGCAAGAAGAGTACTTGACCGTTTGGTAGGTTACACTCTTTCTCCTGTGTTGTGTCGCAAGATTCGTGGCAATTTGAGTGCTGGTCGTGTACAATCGGCAGCGCTTCGCATCATTGTTGACAGAGAAAAAGAGATTTTGAACTTCAAACCAGAAGAATTTTGGAACATTTCTGTTGTTTTGGAAAAAACCGGTTCAAAACCACAATTTAAGACAGTATTGTCGGAAAAAGATGGTAAAAAGTTCAAGCTCAAGAACAAAGAAATGTGTGATGCGGCACTAGCTGTATTGCAAAATAATCCTTATGTTGTAAAGGGTGTAAAAAAGAGTGTTGTAAACACAAAACCACAACCTCCATTTACAACAAGTACCATGCAACAAGATGCTGTTAACAAGTTGCGTA
>JAFTHP010000036.1 GCA_017457305.1 Clostridia bacterium
CCTTAACTGTACAAGTAGAGCCACTAGAGCCAAGCAGTGTACCTATATCGGTGTACTGTGTGTCGTCGCTGTGACCTTCACATTTATTTGCACAAGCACTATCCGTACAAGTTTGGTCGGTGCATTTTCCACAAGTATCGCATACGCTTTCGCAGGTGTGTGCTGGTGCGTGACCAAGACACTTATCTGCACATACACTTTCGGTACAAGCTGTATCTTTACATTTTCCACAAATATCACATTTGCTTTCACAGCTGTGTGCTGGTTGATGACCAGGACACTTTTCTGCACAAGCGCTATCTGTACAAGATGTATCTAAGCATTTTCCACAAATATCACACTTACTCTCGCAACTGTGAACTGGTTGATGTCCTTCGCACTTTTCTGCACATACACTTTCAGTACAAGATGTATCTAGACACTTTCCGCAAATATCACATTTGCTTTCACAGCTGTGTGCTGGTACGTGACCAGTGCATTTATTTGCACAAGCACTTTCGCTGCAATCTTCATTAGTACACTTTCCACACAAATAGCACTTGCTTTGACAGGTGTGTGCTGGTTGATGACCAGCGCACTTATCTGCACAAGCACTATCCGTGCAAGTTTGGTCGGTGCATTTGCCACAAGTTTCACATACACTTTCGCAACTGTGTGCTGGTTGATGTCCAGCGCATTTGTCGGCGCAAGCACTTTCGGTGCAATCGCTGTCAAGACACTTGCCACAAATTGGGCATACACTTTCGCAACTGTGAGCTGGTGCGTGTCCTGGGCACTTTTGTGCACAAGCGCTATCTGTACATGATGTATCTGTACAATTTCCGCAAGTTTCGCACTTGCTTGTGCAGCTGTGTGGAGCATTGTAGGTTATCACTGCCGTCCAAGGGCTGTGAATAAAACGCACGTTATCGCCGATGGCTCGCACTTGGATGGATTGTCCGTCAGCTAACTCAAAGTACAGCTGGTCCTTTTGCAACATTTGCGTCTTGCCGGCGGATGAAATTTCGTACCCAATGGCATTGGGAACGGCCGTCCACCTTGCCACGTTGCCCACCAAAGTAACCGTAGGGGCATTTAGCGGAGTTTTCACTCCACCAATTAGTTGGTCACACGCCACTAGCGACAAGCATATTGCCGCAACCAGCAACAAAATAAGTATTCCTTTTAACTTTTTCATAGTTTTACTTCCTTTTCAAATAGAAAATAGTAATGTTTTACTGTACGTGTTTTTGTACAATGCAATTGTGTTCTAGGTGGATTTGTGTTTCATAGTGATACTGCACAATATGACTTTATAATGATGCTGCACAATTGGGCTTAATAGTGATGTTGCACAATATTCCAATACGACTATATTCCAATACGACTATATTCCAATACGACTATATTCCAATACGACTATACAGTAAATTAGTATATTGAATTACCCATCTACTAGTATATCTACTTTGGTGCAGCGGAAGATTGAGTTTATTATTTTGGTGCAGCGGAAAATTGAGTTTATTATCAAATTAGATAATGCGAACTAGTGCCCGTACGATAGTACAAAACTACAACTACTACCCATTATAATAGCATTATACCATATAATTGGTGTAGTTGTAAAGATACGAACCATAAAAATACCGCCACAGATAATTCTGCAGCGGTAAATTGAGTTTATTATCAAACTAGATAATGCGAACTACTAAACAGGCTACGCCTGCGAACTAGTGCCCGCAGGGCAGTACTAAGCTTTGTTTGCAGAGCCAAGAACGTTGATAATCTTGTGCTTTACCATTTCCTTCATCATAGCGCGAGCGTCGCCAAGGTATTGACGTGGGTCAAAGTGGTCGGGGTGCTCAGCAAAGTGCTTACGGATAGCGGCTGTAAATGCAACGCGTAGGTCGCTGTCGATGTTAATCTTGCAAACGGCCATCTTTGCAGCCTTTTGAAGTTCGCTTTCGGGGATACCGATAGCATCGGGCATATGTCCGCCAAATTGGTTTACGATTGCAACCTTATCTTGTGGAACGGATGATGCGCCGTGCAAAACAATAGGGAAGTTAGGCAAACGTCTGCCGATTTCTTCCAAAATGTCAAGGCGGAGTTTTGGATCTTGACCTGGCTGAAACTTGGATGCGCCGTGGCTTGTGCCACTAGCGATAGCAAGGCTGTCGATACCTGTTTTTGTTGTAAATTCTTCCACTTCGTCGGGGCTTGTAAATTGAGCGTCGGCAGCTTCTACGCTAACGTCGTCTTCGATACCAGCCAAAGTGCCAAGTTCCGCTTCTACAACGCAACCGTGTGCGTGGGCGTACTCTACAACTTGACGAGTGATAGCAATGTTTTCTTCCCAAGGTTTGCTGGATGCGTCAATCATAACGGATGTGAAACCGCTGTCGATGTAAGCCTTGCAAATTTCAAAATCTGCGCCGTGGTCAAGGTGTAGCGCAATGGGGATATCGGTAGTTTCGGCAGCAGCCTTTACAAGATGCATTAGGTACACAGGGTTAGCGTATTTGCGTGCGCCTGCGGATACTTGCAAAATAACGGGGCTACGACACTCGTTTGCGGCTTCTACGATAGCTTGGATCATTTCCATATTATTAACGTTAAAAGCACCAACGGCATAACCTTCGCGGTAGGCTCTTTCGAACATTTCCTTTGTGGTAACTAGTGGCATGATAAACCTCCCAAATTGTTTGATATATAGATAGATTTTATATGTGGCAAAACGCAATTTTATAAAAAATTACTATATCAATTTGTTGTCAAACGTTTTGCTGTGTGATATAATATCTACGTTATTGTACCACAGCTTTTGTGTTTAGTCAAAGATTGTGGCAACAAACCACTAATAAATTATTTTGGAGGTATCCCTACAATGTCAAAGAATAATGTTAGAGTTGCTATTAACGGTTTTGGTCGTATTGGCCGTCTTGCTTTCCGCCAAATGTTTGGTGCAGAAGGCTACGAAGTTGTTGCTATCAACGACCTTACAAGCCCAAAAATGCTTGCTCATCTACTAAAGTACGACACAGCTCAAGGCAATTACGCTGCTATGGGCCACGTTGTTACAAGCAAAGAACCTGTTCTTGCTGAAGACGGAAAAACTGTTGTTACACCAGGTAGCATCACAGTTGACGGTCAAGAAATTACAATCTACGCTGAACCAAAGGCTATCAACCTTCCTTGGCGCGAACTTGACGTAGACGTAGTTTTGGAATGCACAGGTTTCTACTGCAGCAAAGAAAAGAGCCAAGCTCACATCGACGCTGGTGCTAAGAAAGTTGTTATTTCTGCTCCTGCAGGAAACGACCTTCCAACAGTTGTTTTCGGCGTTAACGAAGGCATCCTAACAGCTGAAGATACAATCATTTCCGCAGCTAGCTGCACAACAAACTGTCTTGCTCCAATGGCAAAGGCTCTTAACGACCTTGCTCCAATCCAAAGCGGTATCATGACAACAGTTCACGCTTACACAGGCGATCAAATGGTTCTTGACGGACCACACCGCAAGGGTGACCTTCGTCGTGCTCGCGCAGCTGCACAAAACATCGTTCCAAACACAACAGGCGCTGCAAAGGCTATCGGTCTTGTAATTCCAGAACTTAGCGGAAAACTCATTGGTTCTGCACAACGCGTTCCAACATGCACAGGTTCCACAACAATCTTGGTAGCAGTAGTAAAGGCTAAGGGCCTAACAAAGGAAGCAATCAATGCTCACATGGCTAGCGTTGCTACACCAAGCTACGGCTACAACGAAGATATGATCGTATCCAGCGACGTAATCGGTATGCGTTACGGCAGCTTGTTCGATGCAACACAAACAATGGTAGCAAAGATCGACGACGATACATACCAAGTACAAGTTGTTTCTTGGTACGACAACGAAAACAGCTACACAAGCCAAATGGTTAGAACAATTAAGTACTTCGCAGAACTATAATTTAATTTGGCTATCTCACAATATCTGGTTGATTTTTGGACGGCGCTCTGCTTTGCAATCATCGGTTTTTTGCTCAGTTACAGACCATACAGGTATGCGCCTTCGCAACAAAACCGCGCTTGCTCGCATTGCATCCGTCAAAACCGCTTTCAGCTAATCAACCATCTATTGCTCAATAGCCTGCTATTTCTCAACATCTATTGTTCAATAGTCTGATCTAACACAAATCAAAACAAATTACCGCTGTGGATAATTCCATAGCGGTATTTTTATTGATTGGATATTTACAACTACACCAATTATATGGTATAATGCTTGTATAATGGGTAGTAAGTGCATTTTTGTACACAGCTACCGCATTGTATGAAGATAACAGTCAATGCATAGTAAAACATTACTATTTTCTATTTGAAAAGGAAGTAAAACTATGAAAAAGTTAAAAGGAATACTTATTTTATTGCTAGTTATGGCAATATGCTTGTCGCTAGTGGCGTGTGACAAACCGGAAGAACCGCACGTTTGTCAAAACGTGTGCCCCACTTGCTGGCTATGCACCAACGCAAACTGCACCGAGAACGTTTGCTCACGCAAGTGCCAAGGTCACGCACCAGTTCACAGTTGCGAAAGTAAGTGCGATGTTTGCGGATTGTGCCAAGACACCACTTGCACCGAAAGTGTTTGCTCCAACAAATGCGCTGGTCACGCACAGCCACCGCATCAATGCAACAGGGCTTGTCCTACTTGCGGAAAGTGTCTAGATACCACCTGCAACGAAGCTGTTTGCTCCGATAAATGCGGTGGTCACGACACTCCACCAACACACTTTTGCACCACCATTTGCACCATTTGCGGAAAGTGTGCCGACCAATCTTGCACCGAAAGCGTATGTGCAGATAAGTGCCAAGGTCACCACAGCTGTGAAAGCATCTGCGAAACTTGCGGATACTGCACCAATGCTGATTGCACCGAAACAGCTTGCATAAACAAATGCGCTGGTCACAAGCCACCACACGTGTGTGAAAACAGCTGTCCTATTTGCCAAAAGTGCACCAATGCTGATTGCGCAGAAGAAATCTGCACCGACAAGTGCGCTGGCCACCAAGAAACGGGCAAAATTGTGCTCACCCTAACAGGTGCTAGCTTTGAAACCATCTTTGTCGAGTGGCAACCGCTAGGCAACGCAACCTACAACGTCTACTGCGATGGCAAGCTCATCGACAGCCAACTTATCCGCAACTACGGCACCCACTTCCGCGCCGACATCGTTGGCATAACTGCAGGGGAGCACCAAGTACAAATTGTGCCAGTATTTGACGGGGCTGAACAACAAACCCCATCGGTAACCTTTACGCAAACCGCCATTGCCCACGTTAGAGAAGGTTTTTCCTTTGTTGGGGGCGACTGCAACGGCGCATACAACAGCGATGGCACACTAAAATCCAACGCGCGCGTGCTGTACGTTACCACAAACAACTTTGACACCATCCAAATGGATATCCAAACGGGCAAAAGCACCGTAACCACCCAAGTGGGACTACAAAACATACTGCTAGCACTCAAAAAGGGATACGAAACCAAGCCCCTGTGCATCCGCTTTATTGGCAACATCCTTAACCCATCGGTACTGCAAAAGGGCGATTTGGAAGTGGACTGTGGGCTAAGCAAGTTCACAGGCGGTATCACCTTGGAAGGCATTGGCAACGACGCAACCTTCAACGGCTTTGGCGTGCGACTAAAAAACTGTTCCAACGTTGAAATCCGCAACATTGGATTTATGAACTGCCACAGCGAAGAAGGGGATAGCGTAAGCCTTCAACAAGATAACCACCACGTTTGGGTGCACAACTGCGATTTCTTCTACGGCATGGCTGGCTCTGACGCCGACCAAGACAAGGGCGACGGCGCAATGGACTGCAAAAAGTCCACCAACGTTACCTTCAGCTACAACCACTTTTGGGATACAGGAAAAAGTAACCTGCTTGGCGTAAGCGGAGAATTGTCCACCAACTGCATCACATACCACCACAACTGGTACGACCACAGCGATAGCCGTCATCCACGTGTTAGGGCGGCAACCGTACACAGCTACAACAACTACTTTGATGGCAACAGCAAGTACGGAATTGGCGCAACAGAAGGTTGCTCCATATTTGTAGAAAACAACTATTTCAACAACTGCAAAAACCCAATGCTCATCTCAGAGCAGGGCACCGATGCCAAGGGGGACGGCACCTTTAGTGGCGACAGTGGCGGTATGATAAAGGCATTTGGCAACGTGATTGTTGGCGGTAATGCTCTTGTCCCTTACAGCCAAAACACAACCAGCTTTGACTACTTTGACGCAACCAGCCGTGACCAAGTTGTACCTACTAGCATTGTTACACTAAGCGGCGCAACAGCTTACAATAACTTTGACACAAACAGCTCAATGTACAGCTATAACGTTCAAACCGCACAAGAAGCGCAGTTAAATGTCGTTGCTTATGCAGGACGCGTGCAATGTGGAGATTTTAAGTGGCAGTTTACCGATGCGGATAACAGTAGCTATGCAGTTAACACCGCATTGAAAAATGCCATCACAAGCTACACAGGCAAAGTTGTTTTGCCCGATAGCCCAACGGTCAACCCCACACCAAATCCAAATCCTAATCCAGATGATCCTAACCCAGATAATCCAACCGACCAACCAACTCAAGGCGGAATTAGTGAGAGCGTTAGCCACGCATTTGACAACGGCAAGCAGTCGCAATTTTTTACCATCAACGGCAACTTGTCCACAAGCAAAGGCACCGTTACCTACAACGGCGTAACCTACAAACAATGCCTAAAAATGGAAAGTAGCACCACCATTTCCTTTACCATTGCACAACCAATGCAACTAACCTTGGTGCTTGGCGGTAGCACGTCCTACACAATAAAGATTGACGACGAAAAGCTCAGCAGCACCTCTAACGTTATTACCATCACACTAGATGCCGGCACCCACACAATAACCAAAGACAAAACCACAAATCTTTTCTACATCAGCTTGTCCGTTGTAGAATAACCCTATTGCTTGCGCAGTTTTATTCGCATTTCGGCGAGTGGTATTAGCTTTGGCTAGTGGTATTGCCTTTGCTACGTTGTACAATTTGCCAACGATACTTCATTTGAAAACCAATACAACTTACTTATCACAACACAAAAAGAGTAGACGCGGTGTCTACTCTTTTTTTATGCGTATATTCTTTTACGACTATATTCCAATACGACTATTTTTTGTATAGTAAAAATATTACCATTTTGCTAGGCGATAGTTCTATTTTACTAGGTGGTTGGTGGCAAGGTCAAAGGCAAAGGTTGTGCCGTAGTTGATGTCGGCAAAGGGGTTGACAACGCTAACGGCATTGCCCAAGCTGTTTGTGTAGGTGCATGTTTGGGTGTTGGCGGAAAAGTCTACGCTAACTAGCAGGCCGATTTGGCTATCCACACCAATAAGGTCGCTACTGTCCAGCTGTTCGTAGCCACGTTTGGAAACTAGCATATTGACAAACTGGAAGTCGGTAACGTACCCTTTGTAGGTTTTTCCGCCCGGCTTGTAGCTTTCGTTGTAGGTGAGCTTTTGGTTGGGCACTACTGTATCTGGCTCAAAGATGAGCAAATCGTGTTGGTGACCGCTGATGCACATGTTTATATCCAATTTGTTGAGCAAATCGGTGAGTGTAGCCTTGCAATGCTCGTGGTTTTTGCGACTGTTGACAAACACAGGTGGAATATGACACACCGCCATCTTGTAGTCGCAAGATGCGTACTTGCCTTCGCCCAAGGTTTGACTTAGCATATCGTACTGCTCGGCACGATACTTTTCGTAGTCGGCCGTTCCGTAGTACTCCCACCAATCGTCGTCGTGATCTTCGCCGATATCCAGCACGGCAACGTAGGTGTTATCCAGCCACACGTTGTAGTAGAACTTGCCATTGAAGCTTCCCACAAACTGGTCAAAGTATTCGCTGTATTTGCCCTTTAGCTCGTGGTTACCGCGCGCATAAATTACAGGGATAGATCCGCCCGTCATATCGTGGGCGATAACGTTGGTCAAGTTTGCATCGTCAAAACTATCCATCATGCTGACGATATCCCCAGCCATCACAAGCAGTTCCACCTTTTTACCGCAATTTTTGTAGGCATCCACGCTTATTTTTCTGCCCATATGGATGTCGCTAATTGCATAGTAGTCCAGTCCGTCGCTTGCGTCCACACCACGGAAGGTGTAACTTTCGCTAATATCCCTGCCCTTGTAACCGCCAAAAGGTCCACGATAGGTCATCTTTTGCACGTGAATTTCGTATGCGCCGGCATCGTTGAGCACATTCATTGGCACGGTCACCTTGTGGATGCGAGTGTTACTGCGGTTGGAGCCATTGTAGTTGTCGTAGTAGCGAACGCCATCAATTTCCACCCAAGCACGAGCTTCCGTTTTGCTACTGAAAACAATTTGATATTGGTCTTCAACAGCGTACACAACGGCACCTGTGTGGATATCGTTTATGGTTGGGTTTACCAAACTCAAGCCCATTACAACAAGCACGATCACAACGACAAGACGCTTGTACAACTTGCTTTTTGCAGCTGCCGTGCGTGGATAAACAAGCACCAACCACAATAGCGCAAGGGTTGCCAGGGTGTAGAAAAAATACTCCCAAAAGCTTGGCCAAATGTAGTCCATATAGTCCTTTGCACCAAGGGCAATGATAACAAACACCGCCACCAAAAATACACAGTTAACGCCGTTAAGCACGTAACTGTACAGCATTGAACGGCCTTTCTTGCCCAGTAGGCAGTACAGCACAATGTTGGTAGCAAACAGCAAACCAAGCAAAATCCAAATGATAACAGGCAGGTTCAACACCAGCCAAGAACCGCTATCTTCGTAGCCCAAGGTCTTGGAAATACCACTCCAACAAGGGCGCATTGCA
This sequence comes from Clostridia bacterium, assembly GCA_017457305.1. GTDB lineage: Bacteria > Bacillota > Clostridia > Christensenellales > CAG-314 > Fimimonas. The sequence goes on from JAFTHP010000036.1 coordinate 8,887, forward strand.
AAGAACATAAAAAAGTTGAACCACGCAACAACAAGGTTGCCAAGTTTGGATATTTTTTGCAAAATACTTTTTGTCATACTACTCTCCTTTTGGGGTAAGAATTGTAATTCCTTTGTCTAGCCAGTAGACAGCCAGCGAGCCAATGCTGTTGCCCACAATCATAACGGCAAGATAGCCAAATGCCTTGGCGGAAAGTTCGCCAGCCAAGCAAAAGTAAAACATATTTGCCACGCAATGTTCAAATCCGCACAGGATAAATATTGCAACGGCAACAAACACCGACACAACCTTGAACAGGGGCGCAACGTCCTTATTGAAAAGGTGCACGGCAAGGAAAATCATCACACCGCACAGCATCGACAACACTAGTGTCGTGCCAGCGCCAAGGGATAGTTTTGATGATGCAACAACACGTGCCGTAACCATCAAGCTGGACAAATCCCACACTCCGTCGGTCAAGGCAAACAGAGATAGTCCAACAGCGGCGGCTGCAACAAAGTTTCCTACCAAGCACACCGCCAAATCCAACAAGTAGCTTGGCTTGTTGTCAAAGATAAAGCCCACCTTGCCAGTGAACAAATGCAACTTTTTTACTAAGATAACAAACAAACCAAAGCCAAAAATCAGCGCCCCACCAATTGGATTAGCCTGCTTGCTACACAAATATCCCAGCGCCCCCAGACAAATCAACAGCCCAGCAAACACACTGGAAAGAAAAACTCTAAGATAATATTTCATCCCTTTCTCCATTTGTAATACTCTACCACTCATTATACCACACAAAAGACTACATTTCAATAGCAAAAATCTCCACTATATCAAAAAAAATACTGCTACATTGATTTGTAGCAGTATTATTAGTTACTTGTTATGCGTACACAACTCAACAATGCAAGTTGCGCCAGCAAAGCTGGTTTGGTAGGGGTATTATCTATCTCAATAATAGCATAATTTTAGTTGATTAGATAATACAACTACTAATCAGGCTATGCCTGCGCCAATGCGCGTGTGGTCGGAACTCTTACCAAATTACTACTCTCTTATTTGGAGCAATATACATCTTATCCTTGCTGGTTACGCCAAATGCTGTGTACCACTCTGGGAAGTTGCGTGGGGTGATGTTTGCTCTCAAAATTGCTGGGCCGTGAACGTCTACTTGCAACAAAAGTTGACGGTATTCGGGCTTAGCCTTTTGGCACCATACGCGCGCCCAGTTGTAGAAGTATTCTTGATAGTTTGGCTCGTCCATCTTGGACATGATGTGCAACGTAACAGCCATACCACCGTTGTCGGCGATGTTTTCGCTAACGATAAATTTGCCGTTTACCTTGCCCCAAGGAAGTTCAATTCCGTCAAATTGCTTGATCATAGCCTTGATTTTTGCATTGAACAAGCGAGTATCTTGTTTTGTCCACCAGTTGTTAAGGTTACCGTTTTCGTCGCACTTAGCGCCGTTGCTGTCGAAAGCGTGGCTGATTTCGTGGCCGATTACTGCGCCGATACCGCCCAAGTTTTCGCTACGGGTTTGCTTGATGGAGTAGAAAGGTGCTTGCAAAATGCCCGCTGGGAAAGTGATATCGTTAACGGTTGGATCGTAGCAAGCGTTAACCATATGTCCTGGCATAGCCCACTCGGTGCGGTCAACAGGCTTGTTGAGCTTGGATAGGCGGTTAGCGTAAAGCTTTTTGCGGATGGATGTTACAATATCGAACAAGGACTTGGTTTCGTCAAAGTCAAGTTCGTTGTAGATAGGTCTGATATCATCTGGAAAGCCCATCTTAACGCCCATTGTGGAAAGCTTCAAAATAGCCTTTTCCTTGGTTTGTGGTTGCAAGAAATCGTTGTTTTGGATGCGTTCCTTGTAGGTATCGATGATTTGATGAACAATTTCAATGATATCCTTCTTTGCTTCGTGGCCGAAGTATTTTTCGCCGTAGTACAAGCCAACGGGTTCGCTGTAGTATCCGCTTGCAAGTTGGTAAGCGTACTTTTGAACGGAGCTCATTGCCTTGATGCCAGAAAGTGCTCTGCGGTAGCTACCGCCAAGATCGCGCAATTTTTCGCTAAGTAGTGAGCAAGATCCAACAAGGAAGGTTACGTAAGCCCAGTGCTTGTAAAGCTCAAAGTTTTCTTCGTTGAACAGGGTGTTGAAGTTTTCAAAGTAACGTGGTTCGGTAACGATAATTCTTTCGGGAACTTCGCCAAACAGACCTTTGAGCATCTTTCTAAATTCCAATGGTTTTAGCATCTTGTTAACCTTGGAAGTCTTCATTGGGTTGTACATCTTTGTGTACTCGCTCCACTCCTCTTGACTTTTTACAAGTGTTGCAATGATGGCGTCAAAAGCAAGTGTGTCGGCAAGATATTGTTGTTGTTCTTCCGCAGATAGCTTGGTTTGAGCAAGAATTTGCGCTGTCATTTGAGACCACATACCAAGCAAAGCCGCCTTTTGTTGTTCCATTTCGGGCTTGTAGTAGTTAACGTCTGGAAGGATGCAGTCGGGACCTTGAATCATAACACAGTGGTTAAGTGTGTCCTTCATGTCTGTTTCCACGCTGATGCGTACAGGAAGTGGAAGTCCAGCAAGCACAAATTTGGCAAGTTGTCTGTTAAGGCTCTTAACGTCGGTTAGCTTTGCAACGGGCGCAAGATACTTCAAAGCAGGTGTGATGCCGTGTGCACTACGCTTTTTTGTGTTTTGAACGGCAGCAAAAAGCTTGCAAGCGCGTTCCATGTGGATGTTTGGATAAACACCAGATTTAGTCAATTCAACAAATTCGTTGATCATCAACTTTTCAACGTCTTGACTGAGTTCAGCAAAACCGCCAGCCACAGGCATATCATCGGGAATTACCAAAGCGTCAAGTGTTTTTTGATTGACAAAGGTATAAAGGTCATCTTGAATACGTACGTTTTCCATAAAAAATCTCCTTTTAATCAATATGTTAAGTTGCAATCTTGCCTAAAACCCTCCCCAATAACTGGTAATAACTTTTAGGGGGACCGCTTGCAACTGCATAGACTCCCTTGTGTAAGGGCGCGAAGCAATGCCGTCCCTAACAGTTCGAAAAGAACTTTTAGGGAAGGGGGAGCGCTTGCGGTGGAAGGGTGATACTGCCACCAGTCCTTTTAGTACAAAAACTGCAGCAAAATCGTGTAACAAAGAGCAAACGTGTAGTGTATGCACAAAGTTACCAAATTACTATATATTCTAGCATAAATCAATACACAATTCAATACAAAATGCAAAAAAATGCCAAAAAAGAGCAAAAACCCCACTTTTTTACTATTCATTGCCAAATACAACACAGTTGGACGCAAAGCCATGACGAAAGTAGAACAAAAAAAATACCGCCACAGAAAATATCTGCAGCGGTAATAATATCGAGTTTTGTTTACAAAACATATCGAGCGCGTCGGCGCCATATCGAGTGACAGAAAGTGGCACATATCGAGCGCGTTAGCGCCATATCGACATTGCAAACATACCGCCACAGAAAATTATCTGCAGCGGTAATAATTTTTATTAAATAGGTAATCAATCGGAGTAAGGGATGGTTTTATCCCCTTCATCATATTTTGTCTTTGTCAAACCCAAAAGCAGATAAACTCCACCAATCAAAGCCCACACTATTGTAAGCAATTCGTATCCAATCCAGTGAATATCTTTAGTCCAATTGCTGACCTCACTAAAATCTGTAGTTGACAGTATGATTATCCAATAAATCACATCCAAAGCCAAAATCACAATTCATGATATTTTTGATGTTTTCAAAACATTTTTGTCTTTTACATCCCAATTTATCGTAATGTCTGAAAATACAAGTAAA
>JAFTHP010000037.1 GCA_017457305.1 Clostridia bacterium
AGCCGAAAAAGTCAGTGTTTTCAAGGGTTTTCGGCTCTTCTCGAAAATTATACGCCGAGTGTGGTGATTGAGTCCCGAACCATGCGCGCTACCAACTGCGCTACACCTCGATAAGTGTTGTTTTTGTTTTCTAATTATAGTTCACAAAGCCATTTTTTGCAACTAAATTGTTCAATGGAGCTATTTTTACAAAAACAACTTTCATTTTGTGGTGCTGTGTGGTATAATGTGTTCAACACAAGAGCAATACACACGTGGTTGTGCAAAAGACGTAGGCACGTCTAGCTCTTGTTATAATTAGGTTGCGTTGTTTTTAGCAACAAAGTAGCGAGCAGTAGGGAGGTCACAATGAGCAAAAAAAGTCAATTGTATTTGTTAGGGATGATAACAAGCATTGCAGTGATGCTACTTGCATTGTTTCCCATTGCTTCCTACATATTTGGGGAGTTTAATAGCCCCATTATTCAAGCAATACCGCACTACCCATGGCTGATAGTTTTGGCAACAATATGCCTGGCCGCAGTGGTAGTATTCTCCGTGCTACTGCACAAAAACGAACGCAAAAAGTAACCAGCGCAACGGGCGCAAAGAAGGATCAATTATGCTACAAACAACAAAATTTTCCCCCAACCAACAGGGTGGCGAAGATTATCAAATAAATCAACTTTTGCAAGACTTCCAGCTGGCATTGGATATGTTGGACGACTTCGACCATCAATGTTTAGCCAAGGCAACGGGCACAACGGATACCTACCACCTAACCTACGACGAGTGCCGCAAGGTTATAGATAGCATGAGCTTTGGCAGTCAATCAACGTTGTTCGGCGTGGAAAAGGACAAGAGCTTTGGTTCCAGCATTGGTGCAATCTACCAAACGGCTTTTGGCAAGGACGTGTACCCAACCACATTGGAAAAGTCCGCCCATTTGCTGTACTTTCTCACCAAGAACCACTCTTTTGTTGATGGCAACAAACGCATTGCCGCAGCAATATTTGTGTACTTCATGCACAAGAACAACATGCTGTACAACGCCGACCACACCAAGCGCATTGCCGACCAAACGCTAGTAGCGCTTACCGTAATGGTGGCGCAATCTCGCCCCGAAGAAAAGGATTTGATGATTGACCTTATCATTAACCTAATCAAGTAACTCAACAGCGGAAGATCTTTTCTTCCGCTGTTTTGCATATTGACAAAACCATTGTTTGGAGTTATGATGTAGGTGGTAATATTACTAGCAGAACAGAGTATGCATATACGACTGGCTCAGTAGGTACAGCCACTGCATGGACAGGAACAGTTCTTGGAATAGAAGCAGAAATAGCTGTCGCAACAGGCATGATTGTTGCAAACGTTTCCTTTGTAATATCTAATGCTTTTTGGAATAGTAACTTTCAACTATTTGAATGGGGAGGAAGTTTTACCCCCGATACACCCAAAAATAACACACCGCTACCAAATTTTGACAAATAAAGGAGTTTGTTATGATAGAATTTATCGGAATGCCATCGGGCGAGTTGAAAAAATATATTATAAATTACAACAAAAAGATAGGCTTGATCGGTGGTATTCCTGGCGCCCTTATAATGTTAGCAGTAATTATTTATTATGCGCTTAAAGTGCATTTGGTAGTATTGTTTGGTTTAGTAGGACCAGCATTATGGATTTTTCTTATTGTTTCACAACCATTTAAGAAAGACGTCCCCAAACTTTGTTCCACAAAACTTACTATTTTATTGAAAAAGGGAATAATGATTACTCATACAAATGAGCAAGCATATACTAGGTCAATAAGTGCTGTAAAAAGAGTTTTAGATGTTGGTAACGGATATGTATTCTCATTCCAATATAAAGATAGAAATCCATATTTTCATTGTCAAAAGGACTTGATAAGTGAGGGAACAATCGAGCAATTTGAGGAACTTTTCAAAGACAAAATAGTCCGATTGTCCCAAGTGGCCAGCTAATTTCATATTAACTCAAAAGCGGAAGAGTTTTTCTTCCGCTGTTTTTGTTTGCAAATAAAAACAACAGCGAAAGGGGAGTTTCGCTGTTGTGCAAGGGGTAGGTTATTTTGTTTTGTTTGCTTTGTAGATGCGCATGGTGTAGGCGTTTATCCATACTTCGTACTGCTCGTTGGCGAAATAGTAGTAGCGGAAGTTATTCTGGTCATCAAGTGAAAAGCTTTCCCGCTCCACTTCATCGCCCGCGATGGGGCCAAGGTCGGCACCTTTGGTGGCGGAAAGGATCACGTTTTTGCACAGCTCAATCAAGTTTTCCGTTTTGTTCAGTTTAATTCTTTTTCTAATCTTATTTTCGTCGTTGGGTAGAGCAAACAGCTTGTCCAGATTGGGGACAACTTCGTCTTTTAGCAATTCGGTTTTTCGCAGAGCTTCTTGGGCGAACAGGTCTGCCACGTAGTCGTGCGCGCGATATTCAATAAAAACCAAGCAGTTTTCCAATTTTAGTGCAAACAGAGAGCGAATTCCCGTGCCAGAAGGTATCAAGGCGCATCCAATGCCCTCGCTTTGTAGTTTGTTTTTTAAGTTTTCGGCAGCGGTAGCCTCCATTTCGCCAAAGAAGCAGTAGTCGTCATCTCTAATTTCTCTAAGATTTTTTGCTCCACAGCGGCTACAGCGGTTGGTGGGATTTTTTACGTTACAATCTTCGCAATAGTACATAGTTGTTTTTCCTTTTTGAGGTGGTTGTGTCTTTATTTTATCTTCAAATTGCCCTGTTGTCAATAGTAAAACTTTTTGTTGCAAAGGTAATGTGCACAAAATGCAGTTGTTCTATTGTAAAATCCGACAATTAGTGCTAAAATATTACAAAATGACAGTTTGTTATTTTCTCAATCTATCTAAAGGGGGAAACCTAATGAAAAAGTTTTTTGCAGAGTTCAAAAAGTTTATCCAACGCGGTAACGTAGTTGACCTTGCAGTCGGCGTTATCATTGGTGGTGCATTTAGCAAAATCACCAGCAGTTTGGTTAACGACATCATCATGCCAGTTATCACAGCAATATTGAGTCTTCTTGGTCTTCAAGGGGGCACAGCAGGTTTGTGCATTGTACTCAATGGCGTACCACAATATTTGCCTGACGCAAACGGCGAGCTAACAGTTGCCAACCCAGAAGCTATCCTGTGGAACTATGGCAATTTTATCCAAGTTATTTTGGATTTCCTACTAATTGCCTTTGTATTGTTCATTATCATCAAGGCAATCAACTTTGCCAATGCCGAACTGGGTGAAGCTACAAGCAAAAGAAAGGTTTTCACCAAGGAAGAACTACGTGCTTTCCGCAAGGCTGGCAAAACACGCAAGGAAATTGATGCTCTTTGCGAACAACGCCTTGCAGAGCTTGCCGAACAAAAACGTCTTGCCGACGAAGAAGCTGCACGCAATGCTCCACCAACAGAACAACAACTTCTTACACAAATTTTGGAAGAACTTAAAAACAAATAGGGTGTTATTATGAACGGAAAACTTAAAAAGTATTTTGAAGGTGCAGGGTTGCACATCAACGGCAACTATGCCTACGGTATGCTCAACAACTACGAAATTAATGTACAAGTACGCATGTTAGACGCCGTTGCTCCTGTACTTATTCACGTTTCTTGCTTTACAACGCAAGTACAAAAAATGCAAATAGATGCCGAGTTGCGTGCAGAAAAAATAAAGCAACTCAACTACCAATTTACTCCTTACGGAATTACCCTTGGGCTAAACGATTTTACTGTTGGTGCATTGGTAAAACGTTTGGATAGGGATTTGGGCAAGATATTTGCCATCATCTCTCAAAATGGTGCGCTTGGTGCAGGATACTGCCCTGTTTGCGGTAACCCACTAGATTTTGCCGACAGCAAAAAGGCAAACGTGGAAGGTTTTACAATCTCCATTGATAACACTTGCGTGCAGGAAATCAACGCAGTTATTGCCGAAGACGAGCAAGAGTTCCAATCTGCTCCCAACAACTATCTCAAGGGACTTGTTGGTGCATTGATTGGTGGCCTAGCCGGTGCAGCATTGGCATTTGTGTTGTACATTGCAGGGTTTATTTCCGCATTGTCCGCCTTTGTATCCTTCTTTGTTGGTGCGTTGTTGTACCAAAAGTTTGGCGGCAAGAAAAACGGTGTTATGATAGGTATTGTAACCGCAGTAACACTTGTTGCAATGGTTTTGTCCGTTTACGGTGTGTACTTGGTAGAGTGCGCCGCTGCAGCAGAAGAATACGGCTTGCAAATGACCGCCAAGGAAGCATTTGATTTGTGCTGGGAAGATGCTGAGTTCCGCGGTGCATTTTGGGGCGATATGGGTATGACGTTGTTCTTTACTGTTATCGCTGCCGTTTACGAAATTGTTCGCCTTTCCAAGCAAATTAAAAGAAGATCACAAATTTAGTTAACAATTTGGTATAAGAAAAAAATCCACCAGAAAAACTGGTGGATTTTTTTATTTTGTGTATTTGATTTATCTGTTGTAGATTTTGTCGCGGATATCTTTGACTTGGCTAGCAATGACGTCGCTGTTTTTGCATTCTTCGCTAATTTTATCGCGTGCGTGCATAATGGTGGTGTGGTCGCGCTTGCCAAAGTAGTCGCCAATGGAAACAAGTGGCATGCTTTGTCCCAAAATGTCGCAAATAAGGTAAATGCAAATTTGGCGTGGGATAACAATATCCTTTGTCTTCTTTTTGCCAACAAGGTCTTCCTTTTTAACCCTAAAGTATTCGCAGGTAGCGGCAACGATTTGTTCAATATCGATGATGTCGTTGGAGGAATCTTCGTAGTCCTTCAGCGCTTCGTTAACCATGTTGATGTCGTTTGGATCGCCGCCAACAAGTGTGCTGTAGCTGATGATGCGGTTTAGCATACCTTCCATTTCGCGGATGTTGGTGGTAATTTTTTCCGCAATCAACGTTAGCACCTTGATGTTAACGTTGTAGCCCTTGGCATTGCACTTCTTTTGAAGGATGGCAATACGTGTTTCCAAGTTTGGTGGTTGAATATCTGCAATAACACCTGTGCCAAAACGTGTTTTTAGACGTTCTTCAATTTGAATTTCCTTTGGTGGGCGGTCACTTGACAAGATGATTTGTCTGTCGGAAAGGTACAGCTCGTTAAAGGTGTGGAACATTTCTTCCTGAGTACCCTCTTTCTTGGCAAGGAATTGAACGTCGTCCATCATCAAGATATCCAACTTGCGGTATTTTGCGCGGAAGTTCTTGATTGCGTTGGGGTTTTTGGTGTCGTGCAAACTTTCGATAAACTCGTTAACGAACTGCTCGCAGGTTACGTACATTATGCGTTTTTCGGGGAAGGTGCGTTGGATGTAGTTACCAATGGCGTGCATAAGGTGGGTTTTGCCTAGTCCTACGCCGCCCCACAAGAACAATGGGTTGTATCTTGTGCCGGGGTTTTCCGCAATGGCTCTTGCAACTGCGGCAGCGTACTCGTTGCTTTTGCCCACAACAAAGTTGTCAAAGGTGTATTGAGAAACGAAGGTTGCACGTTCTTCGCCAATGGGAACAAAGCCTTTGCCCAGCGGAATATTTACTTCTTTTTCTACCGAGCCAACGTTGGGTAGGTCATCTTCGGTGATGATTTCTACGTCAATAAGGCTGGGAAAAACAACCGCCATGCACTTTTTTAGCACGTCTTTGTAGTTGTTGTCCACAATATTTTTCAGCGCGCGTGTTTCGGCAACCAAAATTAGCCTGTCGTGGTAAATTCCCACAGGCTCAAGGCTGTTGATGTACAAATCGTACGCCAACGTTGATACTTTTGCTTCTGTTTCGAGCAGAATATTTTTCCAAATTTGATTGATTTTTAGCATAGTGACATTATTATACACTTTTTGACTTATTTTTGCAACAACTTGCCGCAAAAGCTGTGGGGGTTACTTTACCACTTGCAAGTGGGTTGTTTTGTAGTAGAGTAGTGTGTCGATGGTTTGTTGGTCGACCACTTCGCCACACATGATTATTGGTACGCATGGCGGACACGCAACGTTTGCTTGGGCGCACACCCTTCCTAGGCACTGGCTAACAGGTAGCACCGTTGTGCAAGCAAGTGTTGCTTGGCGCAAGGTCATTGCACGTTGGGGTTGATGTGGCTCAATGTTTGTTTGCGGTATAGCTTGTTTTTGTGGAAGGCAAGCTAGCGCTTTTAACGTGTGTTGGAAATCTGCTTCATTGTTGGATGGCGAAAACATCATCACAACAAAGTCGTCATCGAACATTTCCACGTAAACGTTGTTGTCTTGTAGGTGTTGGGCAACTTGTGCGCCGAAGTATCCGTAGCCCTTGGTCGCCAAGGTAACTTTGAGTGGCTCATTTCCGCACAGCTGGTAACCTATATTTGCTAGGCTTGCTTTTAACTGGCTTACATCATCACAACAATGTTGCAGTTGTGCTTTGTACTTGTCGCTGTCCAATGTTTGGTTGGCTAGGTCAAGCGATTGCATTATCAAGTAGCTAGGGCTAGTTGAGCCAAACAAAGATAGCGCATTTGGCGCATTTTGTACTAGGGATGACGGAGCGCTATGGGATATGTGCAGGTATGCACCGCCAGTTAGCACGGGTAGGGTTTTGTGTGCAGAGTCGCAACAGATATCTGCACCAAGGTCAATGGGGTGCAAGGAAGGATTCAAAAATTTCAAATAGCTTCCGTGTGCGTTATCTACAGCAAGTAGTACGTTGTGTTGGTGGCACACCTTTGCAACGCTGGCTATATCCACCAAATTTCCAAGATAATCGGGGCTGGTGACGTACAGCGCCGTTGGTTTGTGCTGTTGCAATGCTTGTTGCAAGTTA
>JAFTHP010000038.1 GCA_017457305.1 Clostridia bacterium
CGGTACTATACTCTATCGGTCACTAAGTCGTATTTAGCCTTACGAGATGGTCCTCGCATATTCCCACCGGATTCCACGTGTCCTGTGGTACTCTGGATACCCACCACCTAAATGTCGATGCCGCCTACAAGGCTATCACTTTCTTTGGCCGACCTTTCCAGATCTGCTTCGACTACCAACATTTAGTGATTATGTGGGTCCGTAACCCTTTTAATATCACTACTAAAAGTTTGGGCTCTTCCAATTTCGCTCGCCACTACTCTCGGAATCGTTAATTTACTTTCTTTTCCTCCGGTTAATGAGATGTTTCAGTTCACCGGGTTCCCCTCAACACACTATGTATTCGTGTGAAGATACTGCATCTTCTATGCAGTGAGTTTCCTCATTCGGAAATCTGCGGATCAACACTTATTTGCAGTTCCCCGCAGCTTATCGCAGCTTGTCACGTCCTTCTTCGGCGCTTAGTGCCAAGGCATCCTCCATACGCTCTTTGTAGCTTGATCGTATAATTACGATTGCGCTTGCTTTCGCAAGCAATTTTAGATCCTTGAATAAATTTTCTCTTATTAACTCTGCGTCATTGCAGCAAAAATCGTTTATATGAATTTTGCATATTAACACTCGATTAATATTTTACTCTAAACTTTATATTGTTTTATGCAGTTGTCAATGTTCCTTTCTGCCACATCAGTGGCGCTATCTTGTCGACAGCCTACTTATAATATCACAGCCACAATATTGTGTCAACTATTTTTTCAAAGTTTTTTAAACTTTTTTTAAAAAATTTTTTAAAACCTTTTTGAGCAAATATTGACACCAAATTGCGGTTTGATATGCTTTTGTTCAACACCATTACAATATGCATTGTTATTGGATATGTGTCACATTTTGTTAAACATTTTACTGAAAAACAGCTGTGATTTTGCAAAAGCCTACATATCATACAACGAGGAATAAAAAATGTCAAATGTTTTTTTCAAAAAAAATGACAAAATTTTTCAAGAAATTTCATTGAGCGATGCAACACCTCAAAAACAATATGTAATAACGCGTTGCCTTCTTTCTAACCCCACAAAGCTTCGTTTGTACGAAATGGGACTAACGCCAAACGCGACCGTGATTGTTACAAAACAAGCACCGCTTGGGGATCCCATTGAAATACAAATAATTGGATACACCCTTTGTATCCGCAAGCAACAAGCAAAATACTTTGTAGTAAAGGAGATTACATGACCAACCCCACCACACCGCAAATCACCATTGCGCTAGTAGGAAATCAAAACTGCGGTAAAACAACCTTGTACAATTTACTAACCAACTCCCACCAAAAGGTTGGCAACTGGCCGGGCGTTACTATGAAACAAAAGGCTGGCACATACAAAAAGAACAAAAGCGTGCATATAGTAGATACCCCTGGCACATACAGTTTGAACCCTTTTACCCCAGACGAGGCCGTTACCGCCAATTTTATTACAAGCGGTCAAGCGGATATCCTTATTAATATAGTAGACAGCACCAACCTTCAACGAAATTTGTACCTAACAACCCAACTACTGGAACTGGGCAAAAAGATGGTTGTTGCCTTGAACATGACGGACGAAGCGGAAAAACATGGAATACAAATTGACACAACCAAACTACAACAAATATTTGGTTGCAAGTTTGTTTGCATATCGGCAAGCAAAAACAAGGGTGTTGACCAGCTAATGGATTACTGCCTAAACAAAACAATTACTCCCGCAAAACCGCTACCGCTACCCAACAATCTTCCGTCAGAGGAAAAAGCAGTACTAACGCACGACAAACTGAAACAAATACTATCCCAATGCGTAAAAATTCAATCACGGCAAAAGCCAACACTAACGCAAAAAATAGACAACGTTGTACTAAACAAGTTTTTGGCTTTTCCAATATTTGCCTTAGTGATGAGTTTGGTTTTTTATCTGTCCATTGACGGCATTGGCGGATGGGCAACAAATCTAATTACAGAAAAACTCACTCCGTTGCTACAAGAATTTGCCACACAACTGCTTGACAAGTCAAATATTCCATGGCTAACAAGCCTTGTTGCCGATGCAATAATTGGCGGAGTTATGGGGGTTGTGGCATTTGTTCCGCAAATTTGCCTACTATTTGGCTTGATTGCCTTGTTGGAAGGTAGCGGATATATGAGCCGAATCGCCTTTGTTATGGATAAACTACTACACGCCATTGGTTTGGGTGGAAAGGGCTTTGCGTGCTTTGTGCTGGGTTGCGGTTGCTCGGTACCAGCAATTACCGCAGGACGTACCATAAAGGCAGCAAACGAAAGGCACGCAACCATCACACTGGCACCACTTACCCCTTGTAGCGCAAAGATGGCGGTAATATCCTTTTTTACCACAAGAATACTGGGCGGCAACAGTTGGTTTGCCATTAGCTTTTACTTTGTGAGCCTTTTTGCAATAGTTGTTGGTGCGCTTATCATCAAGCTTATTGGCAACAAAAGACAAAATGAAGATATCTTTTTGCAAGAATTGCCACCCTACCGACTACCCACACTACAAAGTGTAGTTAAGCAGATGTGGCACAAAGGCAAAAGCTTTGTCACAAAGGCTGGCACCACCATTTTTGTAGCGTCCGTTGTTATATGGTTTTTGCAAAGCTTCAACTTCCGTTTGCAAATGGTATCGGCGGAAAACAGCATACTTGCCTTTGTGGGAAAGATTGTTGCGCCCTTGTTCTATCCGCTAGGTTTCAACGATATGGGGTGCGGTTGGCAATTTTCCGTGGCAACACTAAGCGGAATAGTGGCAAAGGAAACGGTTGTATCCACCTTGGAGATACTACTGCCCAGCGGAATAGAAAGCAGCATATCCACCTTTGGCGGATACGTATTTGTAATATACAACCTACTAACAGTTCCCTGCGTGGCGGCGATATCGGCTAGCTTTGCCGAACAAGGCCACAAGCAAGCAATGCGCTCGATGTTGCTTCAACTTTCCCTTTCTTACCTACTGTGCCTACTGATATACCAATCACACCTACTACTGCAACAAAACAAAGTTGCCTTTGCCGTGATAGCTATTGTTGCCGCAGTTGTACTAACGGTATGCTTATTTGCCAAAAGTCCAACAAAAAGCCGTTGCCAAAAATGCCCCGCTTGCACAAAAGAAGGGTGCGTGTCACAATAATAATGATTACTTTATTGCATATATATTTATATATCAATAATATGCGCACACGCGCACGCTTATCTATATTATAGCTGACAACAACAACGACGTTGTATCAATTAACCCCATTAAAGACGCTAACTTACAACATTAAACATCATTGCAACAAAAAATTGCCACAAAAAAGCAAAAAAAAGACCACCTTGCACCAAGCAAAGTGGTCTTGTTAATTTTAGATGAAAATGTTATTTCATAAAGTCTTGTGCGATGATGTTGCGGTCTACCAAAGACATACCTTGTGCACGAGCATAATCCAATGCGCTACGATCGAAGAAGGTGTTTGTAAGTGCCAAACATCCAGTTACTGGATAGTAAGCTTTGCCGGCAACAATGCTCTTGAGGTCATCGGCTGTCATAACGCGGTTTGTTAGCAAGCAACCAACTGCAAGGGTAACACCAGATTTTTCTACCAACAAGTCTACGTCGTGGTTATCCATAACGGGAGTGAGCTTTACAGAATATCCCTTGGAGCTGAACAAGCGTGCAATGTACACAACAAATTGAGTCTTGTCCATCCTGCTGATTTGTTCAAACTTGTCTTCGACAGATTGTGCCGCACCCATATGAACAAATTGGTAAGCTTCCTGACTAGGAATATACGTAACTTCGTCACTATTGTAGATAACGGGTGGTTGTTGAACTTGTGGAGTTGTAGGCTCGTTGTTTTGAATATACACTTGATGTGCATACTGTGGTTGTGGTTGCAACGTTGGCTCCTTGATAATGCGAATTCCTTCTTCGTAGAAACGAGGTTGTTTTTCGAAATTTTGGAAAGACACAATGCTAACAATGATAAAAATGATACCAAGTAGCAAAAGTACGCCACCACCAATAAGTGTTATTTGCTTGATAAGCATAAGAACGCTAACTTCAACAGAACCGAGCAATCTTTCTGCCACCAAAGAAAACAGCATCAACAAAATACCCAAAAGGGCAGTGATAATTGACAATGTAGCTCTTGCGGCAAGTTTTCTTCTTTGATTTACCATACGTCCACTTCCAACCTTGTAAAAATTTTGGAGCATCACTATTATGCTACACTATATTATAGCATAAAATGCTCAATATGTAAATAGGCAAAAAGCCTGTAAACGCAATAATTTTGCTTACTTGTAGCGTTTGTTGAACTTTTGTTGTTTAACCCAAGTGTTCATAACAAACTTGATTGGCATAAACTTTACCAAACGTGTTTGACTGCGTGCAATAAAGCCACACATGGAAAAGTCCTTGCCGCGCTTCATATCGCGATAAGCCTTGGCTACTACTTGGTCTGGTTGATACAAAGCAACCATCTTGGTTACAACCTTTTGTTCGGTGCACTCGGCTCTATCAAAAAATCCGCTTTGTGTCCAGTAGGGGCAAACGGCTGTTACCAAAATTTTGCGTGGCTTGAGTTCGATGTTCAATGCGCGCGCATAGCTGTGTACAAATGCCTTTGTAGCGGCGTACACGTTTTGGTAGGGTGTGGGTTGAAATGCTGCAACAGAGCTAAATTGAGCAATCTTGGCGCCTTCTGTCATATAGGGCAAAGCGCGTTCGGTAAGCTCCACCAAGCACTCGCAGTTTAGGCGAATCATATTGGTGCTTTGTTCTACAGGAATCTCGTCGTAACGACCAAACTTGCCAAAACCAGCCGCATTGATTAGCCAACGGACTTCTGGTTGTTCTTGTTGTAGTGCTTGCACCACTTGTTGTACACCATCAGTTGTCAAGTCTACTGCAAACTTGCGCAAAGGAAGGGCAAGTTCTTCTTCCAAACTGTCCAAAAGATCTTGTTCCAAACCTACGCCCCAAATGCAATCTAGTTGTTCATTTTGCGCCAAAATCTTGGCAAACTCTCTACCCATACCATTGGATGCGCCTGTTACAATTGCAATTTTCATAAATACACCACCATTTGCGTGATTTTGCACCGCTGTGCAACTTTATAAGTATATTATACATTATTTTTTACAATAAAGAAACTGATTGCAGAATATTTTTGAACAAATAGCCCTGCTAACTTTGCCAAAAGCCACAAAAATGTGGCAAAAAGCACTTTATCCAAATACCGCAACACAAATTGCTTCCATTTGGGTAGTATTTGACCTTTGACAACCTCTTGTCGACACGCAAGCTGTGTGCATATAAAAATGGGCTGATGCTTGTTGCATCAACCCATTGGTTGGTTTTGATTTACTTTGCGGTGTATTGTATGTAAACGTAGCCTTCTACTGTGTGAGAGCCGTTTTCTATCTTGTAACCAACGCGGTAGGTGCCGCTAGCAATTTCCGTTTCGTTACCAGTTAGCGGTGTGTAAGTACCGGCCGACTCAACTTCGATTACCTCGGTAGGTGTGCCAAATTGAAATATCAATTGAAAAACAGCCTCTGCAAATTGCTGGTAGCCCATCTTGTCGGTTGTCAATTCAATGGTAAAGTCGGTTATTTGTTGGTATGTAATAACCATTGCACCGCTTTCGTCCTTGGTTGCATAAAGTTCAACGTTTTGCAAGTTTAGTGGAAGACCACTAACGTTAACGTCCGTTAGGGCTGTGTACTTGGACGATCTTATTCCGTCAGAAGTAGCAATGTAAGCTACCAACGTGTAGCTGCCTTCGGCTAGCTGCGGAAGGGTAAATTGAACGTTGGATGCTGTTACAGTAAAGGGTTTTTCGTTGTTGTACGCCGTTGTAGCCGTTTCTACATCGACGTGAACAAGTCCGCCATTGGAGCTTTCCAAGGCAAACATTACCTTGTAGGGCTCATCCTTGACATAAAGGGTTGTATCTTCGATGGTTAGCGATGCGCTTTGTACCGAAACGGTCAAGCCATCCACCGCAGCACCACTAAAACTGCTTGCCGTGATGGGAGCAAAGTTGATGCTTAGTTCCATAGCAGTTGTATCGTTGATGTCAACTACTGGCGCATCCTTAACGTTTGTGTAGTGGGCAAGCATTTCGGCAAAGCGTTCTAGCTCCACCGCTTGACCTTGAAAAACCTTTTCTTGGTTGACAATTGTTACACCATTCCATTGATAGTAGTTGGCTATGCTAATTGCATCGGCATAGGCCGCATTGACACCTGCAAGCACCAAGTCGATATCTCGACGGCAGGTTAGCCCCATTTCCTGCAAAAATTGCTTGAAAACTTCAAATTGTTCCTCTTGGCCGTTACCTTGAACAACAATGAGCATATCCCCTGCGTACACGTCCCCCGCGAAAGAGCCAACTGTGACGCCTTGATATCGCACATTGCCGTCAACAAATGTGTCGCCGTAGTTGATTGTTTTGCCGTTTTCCAAGTTGACAACGCCCGTTTCCCAACTAGCAAGATTTGCGTAGCCTGCTTCCTGGTTGTAGATAACGTCAGCAACGGGTGCTTGAACGTTTTTTATGCCGTCAAAGCCACTTAGTTTAAGGGTGATTCGGGCTTCCGTGTCGGGAGAAATGTGGAAAATGTCCGTTGCTGTGTCTGCGCTCATTACCTTTAGCATTTGGATTTGGTCAGCTTCGGCATCCACCATGGCTTCGTAGCAAAGGTCGTCCTTCATTACAAAATAGGATATGTTAGCATGCCTTCCTTCCCTTATACCCAGTATACAGCTTTCCCAGTAGCCTTTTGAGTGGTCGGCAACAAAGCAGTCCATGGTGTTATCCCTGTGCATCATAGACAGTTCGTACCTTTCCCCAGGGATATAGGTCATGCGCTCTTCGTACATCTCAGTAACAGACTTGCGGTACAGTTGGTAAACGTCCTTGCCATCTTCGTTTCTAAAACGAGTGCAAATGTTCAACAAATCCAAGCCTTCGCCCGTGTAATGCTCAATGAGCAGTTCGGAGTTTTCTTCAACGTGCAAGTAGTATTTGATAACATCGTTGTTGTTAACCCATTTGTCTACAACACGGACGTGCTTTTTTACGTGATCAATCAAATCTGCGGCAATTTGCGCACTAGTAATGATATTTTGCGTTAGGTTTTCGAAATATTCGTAGGTGTTGTTGTATTCGTCAAATTCGCTCCAGTAAAAGTACTCGTCATCCTTTTCTAGCTTTCCCCTAGTTTCGGGACCACTAATTGTTGTTTTGGACGACTTAGCGGTAGAAAACGTGGACACGCCACCTTTTCCTCTCAATGCAGCCATACTTTCCCTAGTTTTTTGTGCAAGATTATTCATAACCTCTACGCCATCGACAAAAATGCTACCGTCAGCTTGAAGTAACGTTCCATCTAGACGTTCGTTGGCAAGAAGAAGCTTTGCGGCATCAGTTCCACTCATTCCTCTAGGAAGAGTGCCGCCTCCGTTACCCTTGTCATCGTTGTTGCTATTATCGCAACCAACAAATATCGACACAAGCAATGTTAATAACAGAAGCAAAGATATGATTTTTTTCATAAGATTCCTCCTTGTATAGCAAATGCTATTTGTGATAATTTTTCCTAATTATACCAAAGGCATAGATACTTGTAAATACTTTTGTAAAAAATAATTAGCAAACAGCAAAAACTATTTGTTTATTTTTGTTTGAGTGAAAACCGCTAGAAAAGGGAGTTTTTGCGGTATTATTGCATCTAAAATCACCAAAAATATAAAGTTGTGGCAAGATTTTGCGATTGAAATATAACGCAACGTTTTATCAGCTATTAGAAAATATGCTCAAAACGTCAGCAGAAAACATCATGTATACGCCATAATAATGTACCACTAGACTTTGTGTGCAATTTGTGTTATACTTTATTTACAAAAAAAATGCAGTTGACTAAATGACTGCAAAAATTGAACCTGCAAAAATATTTGAATTCCATACTAAATTGAGTTACAAGGAGATACACCTATGATTATCTATGCAACACAAAAAGCTGTTAAACGACTAAACTTGCCTGTTTTAAGCACGTTAAACGACCCATTTGCAAAGGGGCTTGCTCAAAACATGGTGCAAACGGAAACACTCAATCCACTACTTGTGTGGGGAGCAAAGTTGATGTATATCAGCGGAAAAAAGAGCCTTGTGTTTGTTCACAAAGCCACCAAATTAACGGTAGTGTTGCCCTTTGTAAAGGCTAATGACGACTACGAAATTGCAAACGACTTTGCCTTTGCATTGGAAGATTTGTTCCGCTACCAACCAGACGTTCAAGTGCTAATTGGCAAAATGTTTGAACAATACAATATGGTTGTTTGGACAGAACTTGAGGACGCCCAACTACAACAAAGCTTAGACTATGCCCAAGAATATATTACAAAACGCAAGCCTGACCTTGTGTGGGAACCATTGAACAACGTGGAAAGTGACGACCAACCAACATCCCCAAGGGAACAATTTGCACAACTACTTGTTGCTCAACTTGGCAAATAGTAATACCAACAAATAGCACACCACCGCAACACAATTTCATTTACAACAAAGTAATATATGCAAAAAAAAAGGAACCTTGCCTACCGTGCAAAGTTCCTTTTTATGTTATTTGTTGATTATTCAGCTAATATCCGCCTTTTTGCTTCATTCAAGAGCCAACAAAGCTGGTTTTTACTTGTTGATATTGATGGTTTGTCCGCTTGGAACGCAGTAAAGCACTTTGTTGCGCTCCACCCACACGTCAACGGCAGATGGGTTGTACACGCAAAGGTCATCCACCGACCAAACAAGGGAGTTGTAGGCGGTTACGTAGCGGTAGATTTGTCCGTTGGTAGCATACCAAACGTCATCTCTGCCACAAACTTGTGCCAAAAGATTTTCCATTACATGCCAATCGTTGTTGTCATCAAACTCGTAGCTGTGTCCCCAAACGTAGAAAAGAAGACTTTCTCTGTGCTTGTATTCTTCTAGTGGTTTTGCTTCCAAAAAGGCTTTGGTAAGTGCTGGCAGGTTTTTGTCAACATGATGACAGGTTGGATTCCATTGCAAAAAGTCGGCTGGTAGCTCAAAAGTGCCCGTCGAGTGGGTTGTACGGCTGTACTTTACGTCGCACAAAGCCAAATAGTGCTTGATTTCTTCGTTGAAATCACCAAATGCATACGCCATACCGTCTACTACACGACCAAACTTGCTTTCCAAATATTGCCTATTTTGCACAATTTCCGCAATGCCTTGGTAGGTTGGTACCTTTGTTAAAAACAGGTGTCTGTGTCCGTGAAGGGCTATTTCGTGCGGGGTATCCACAAAGGTTTGGTAGCACTCCTCCTCGTTCATACTGTTGTGTCTGCCACGAGTGTCAAATAGACCGCTATTTAGGTTAAAGGTGCACAACGCACCATATTTGGCCAAGTATTGCACAAGGGTTTTATCGGCCATTACGCCGTCATCGTAGCTCAACGTAAATGCTTTTTGCTTGCCTTGTGGAAAACGCATATTTTTTTCAAATTCTATCACAGTACTTCCTCCTTGATAGACAAAAGATGTTGTTTTGGGATATTTTGTACAAATACCCTAATTATTTTTTATACATAAAAAGGGTATCCATTGTTACCCAATTTGTCAATTTGTCACAAAAATGGTATATTTTACGACCTTTTGGGGTGTTTTTGTAACTTTTTGTACTTTTCTGCTAAAAAAATATGGACAAAACGGTTTGCGTGTGTTAATATGGACAAAACGGAGTTGATTTTTTACTATGAACGATATTGTACATGTAGGTAAACACCTACGCACTTATAACGTACAAAAGCACTCTCACGACAACTGGGAGTTTATTTACTGCACTAGCGGTCAAGGAGAGTTTATCTTTGACGACGCAGCAAACGTGCACTACTCTGCTGGGGATTTGGTTATCATACCCCCACAACACGCGCACACAAATATTAGCGTAAAGGGATTTACCAACATCCACATCCGCATGGAAGATGCAACACTTCCCTTCAAACACGCCACATCCATTGCTGACGACAGCGACAAGCATATTTTGGGCGCGTTTGAAGATGCTTTCTTCTATTTTAACAGTTCGTTGGATAAAAAACAACTACTTGTTTCTGCTTTGGGCAACCTAATTGTCAACTACGTTATTGCTTTCCAAAGCAACAAACCGCTGAGCAAGGTTGTGGAAACAATAAAGAGCAACATTGTTAAGAACTTTCCCGACTGCAACTACCAGTTGGATGAATATCTAAAGAGCCTTCCATTTAGCTACGACTACTTGCGCAAGCTGTTCAAAAACGAAATGGGCATCACACCACACGGCTATTTGACAAATATGCGTATGCAAACTGCCGAAAAACTACTTAGCTCACTTGACCAAGAGTACAACGTTTCCAAGGTTGCACAAATGTGCGGTTACGACGAACCATTGTACTTTAGCAGAGTGTTCAAAAAACAATTTGGTTGCTCCCCCATCAACTACGCAAAACGCAAAAAGGACAACTAATATAACTACACAAAATACTAATTGCCACAAGATACTGCTTGTGGCAATTTTTTTATTGTTTTTGCCAAAGGCAATGATGTTTTGTTATTGTTTGCGAAGAACTTCAGTGTAGCACAACACAAAGGGAGCAACACCCTTGGCATCGTTTTCTACAATAGGTTCGGAAATGTAGTACTCAAACGTGCCGTCGCGTCTGCGATTGTTTTCTGGACCAAGGCCAGCAACAAGGCATATTCCACCAAGATTGAGTTGACCAT
Organism: Clostridia bacterium; assembly: GCA_017457305.1. GTDB lineage: Bacteria > Bacillota > Clostridia > Christensenellales > CAG-314 > Fimimonas. The sequence continues at coordinate 10,810 of JAFTHP010000038.1, forward strand.
CGTTACATTTCAAATATTTGGTGCAAACGCCGTCAAAAATGCTTTTGCCTAGCGTTGAATAGCAGTTAGGCAACACGCCAAGACGAGCGCCCTTAAGCATAGCATACGCCACCATGCAGCTTCCGCTTGTTTCAGGGTAATTACCTTCTCGTTCGGGGCAATCCACCACTTGGTAGAGCATGTTGTTTGTTGGGTTAACGTACTGTGCAATACCACTAATTGCTTGGTTAAATATTGGAGCAATTTGATCTGCAACGTCCTTGGGTACGATTTGCAAAATGTCCACCATTGCCACCAAGTACCAACCAATGGAACGTAGCCAAAAGTTGGGGGAAAGACCTGTTTGCTTGTTGCACCAAAAGGCTTGCTTGGAGCAATCAATGCAATGGTAATACAACTTTTTGTTGCGGTCGAACATCAGGTTGTGCACGTTGGATATTTGCATAACGATGTCGGAAAAGTCCTTGTCGTTGTTGCTGTGCCACAATGCAGAAAACACCTGCGCCATATACAAGCCATCTAGCCAAATTTGGTTAGGGTAGATAAGCTTGTGCCAAAAGTTACCTGTACAGGTGCGTGGTTGCTCATCTAGTTGACTCTTTTGCAAAGCAATGGCTTTTTGGTACTTTTCCTTGCCTGTAACTTGATACAGCTCAAATAGCACGCGACCTTCGTTGATATCGTCCAAGTTGTATTTTGCCTTGTCGTAGCCACGAATTGTGCCATCTTCAAAAACGTAGTAGTCTACAAACTGTTCAACAAAGTCAAAATAGCGTTGTTCGCCAGTGATTTTGTTGAGTTCAAGTAGTGCCGTTAACATACATCCATCGATGTAGTTCCAATGGGGCAATTTGCCTTGCTTGATGCTTTCGATATTCCAAAGTGGGGCATCGGGGGTTGATTCGTTGAGCAAACGATCAATGTATTTTTCAATTTGACTGTACATTTATTCCTCCACAAAGTCCGTTACGTTGTTGGCAATTACTCTGTCGCCTTCAACGCCATCTACTGTTACGTTTTTGATTACAAGCTTGGTTACGTTGTCGAAATACAAGCCACTTTTGCACAGTTTTACAGCATTGTTTTTCATAGCGGGAACACCACTTTGTGCTTCGTCAGCATAGGTAAACTGAATGTTGGATAGCTCAATGCTCTTGATTGGTTGTTCGGGCAAACCGTCGCAATAAGCCGCAGCAACGTGACAGTTTTTGCATACCATATCCCTAAAGCAGAACTCGCCAAGGTATGGAGTGCGGTCGTCAACGGGCAACGATTCTCTTGTTGTGTTGTATTCGGAGTAGCGGTCGGGATCGCAACAGTTGTACCACATATTGATGACAATAGGTGTCAAAACGTTGTCCATAAGGATATTTTCAAAGGTTACGCCGTCAATAATGGCATCCTTACCACGTCCACGACGTGTTTTGATACGCAAGCCTCTGTCTGTGGCGTAAAAAATGCATCTGTTAACAGTAAGGTTCTTTACTCCGCCAGCATTTTCGCTGCCAAGTGTTACCGCACCGTGTCCAAATTGCATCAAGCAGTTGCGGATTGTATGATGATTAGCTGGTGTTTTATACTTTTGTCCGATATAAATCTTGCCAGATTTAATAGCAATGCAATCGTCGCCCACACTAAACTTGCAACCAATGATGTCCACGTAGTCGCAGGCTTCTGGATCGATAGCATCGGTGTTAGGGCTATCCTTTGGTGCGTTGATGGAAATATCCAAGAAACGCACGTGATTTGAAAAATATGGGTGGAATTGCCAAGAACCGGAGTTTTGGCCAGTAATTCCGTGGAAAGTGATGTTGGAGCACTTGTTCAAGAACACCAAACGCGGTCTTCCGTTGGGTTGATTTTTAACGTCAATCCACCAACCAATGTTGTGAGCGTTGCCTTCCAATGTGCCTTGTCCTACAATGTTTACGTTGGATACGTACTCTGCAAAAATAAGCGCGTGGTGCATACGAACAGGATTACCTTCCCACGTGCCAACTTGTACAGCTTCTCCAGTTACTAAGTCCATAAGTTCGCCAGGTATAAGGGGATAGCGACTCTTATCTGTGTGAGCAGTAAGGGTAGCCCCCTTTTGCAAGTCGATGGTAATATCACTCTTCAAGCACAATGGAGCCGTGATGTAGTTTCCCTCGGGAATTACCAGTCTACCGCCAACTGGCAAACAGTTGATAGCAGTTTGAATAGCAACAGTATCGTCTGTTACACCATCACCTACTGCGCCAAATTGCTTAACGGAAAAACAATTTGTTTCCGCCTTTGTTTGCACTTGCACAACAATGTCGGTATCCTTTACACTAATTTCGTAGGTTGTGCTGGGCAGCAAATCGAACAAGGAAAAAATGTTGGTTTTGTATGTGCCAACTTGCTTGCCGTCCAACAAAATTGTGTATTCCTTTTCGGTATAGTAGGGAAGGTTGTTTTGCCATTCCATACAAATGGAAGTGGAACTTGTAAAAATAGGTTTTAGCATAGTTATCCCCTTTAATAGTTTTAGTTGTATGCTTAAAAGTGATTTATCCGTATGTTAATTAGAAATTATTGATTTCATAAGGCACATTGTTGCGTGCTTTAGTTTTAGAAAAACAAATCAACAATATGTCTATTGTGTCGTAGCAATTACAGCTAAATTACTCCTGCTCTTGTGTTGGTTGCTCTAATGGCTTAGAAGCAGATTTTGCCTTAGCATCCTTGATAATCTTTACAAACAAATTTTTGAATCCAATAAAAATCAAGTCGTAAACAAGGTAAAGCAATCCGTACAAGAACGGTTCAACTGCAACAGTAACTTCTTCCGATTCCGGTCCATTGATCAGTATGTTTATCCCTTTATATGTCATAACTACCAATGCCACAATTACTGCAGAATAAGCTATATTGGCAAATAGCGTCCAATACTTTTTGGGATGAAACATCATCCACTTGTCGTTTTCATGTGGAGTGCTTGCAGTAAAACGAAAAATATTGTTTAGTAGCAAATCGGTAATAATACCCGTTGCCAATGCCAGAACAATTATAATATCCCAGCCCTTAAGCACGTTGCCAAGTCCCCATAGAAAGAAGAAACACATTGCACCATCAAACCAAAACTTTAAAAATACTGCTTTGATCCAAGATGGGATTCTATCTAGGCCACTAGATGTGTATTGTCTTATTTCAGCGGCACCTACTTCTGGGGCACTTTCCTCATCACTATTAATCAATGTTTCTACTGCTTGAGTCTTGAGATCAAGATTCTCTGCGGTGGTACGCGTACGGGTATATTGCGGATTGTTGTCGGTGTGTTTATTTTTTGCCATAAAAAATTCCTTGAAAATACGTTAATAATTGTATTTTATCACAAAACAGCGGTTTTCTCAACCAAAGTGCTAGCAATGGCCTAAAGTTGTTTCATCTTAACGGAACAAACCTGTTTAGACTACTCTTTTTTATCAAGGTTAGCTTATCAACAATACTGCTGCACTTTAAGCAAACCGTTGCTACTTGCATACTATTTTTTTGCATCTTATGAAACAATAGGTAATTATCCATAAAAACAAAGGCAACAAACGGCAAATGTCGTCTGCTGCCCATGGTGATTGAATAATTATTATTCCTCTGAAAGTTCCACTTCGGCGGTAGTCTCGGTGTATTCAACTTCGATAGAGGTGTTAATCTTTCTAAGAAGTTTGCCGTAGAGAGGTATTGTTGCTGTCAAAACTAATGTTACAATGAGCAAAATAGCATTGGTAACAACTGTTGTTTGCGCTTTTGGAATAAAGTCGTAATCATCGAAATATCCTGTTGCTAATGCCTTAGAAATTGAATCAGAATAGAACAAATCGCAAATAATTACAACAACTACCATTGCTAAATACAATGCAACCATTATCCATCTTGGTTTTTGACGCTTAGGAAATGAGTTCAAAAAGCAAACGATGGAAAGTGTTGAAAATAGCATAATAACAAAGCTGCACAAACCCATATTGGAACGCATCAATTGAGCTGTTGTATTGGAAATAACCGTGAGATTAAGTGAATACTGTAAAAAGCTAACAAGCAACATAACAAAAGCTATATTGTGAGGTCTTCTTTTTAAAGAAACCAATAATTTACGCAAGCTTTCTTTCAAGCTTTTACCAATATTTATCAAAAATTTCTTCATCTAAATACCCTCTTTATCTTATTGCGTTTGTTGTTTGTTTGTCAAAGAAGTGAACGTGAGTAAACTTCATTTGTACCTTGTCGCCTGGTTTGTAGTTGCACCAGTCGCGAATCTTTGCAACGACGTGCTTTTTGCCGATGTGACCGTGAACAAGAGTGTTTTGTCCAAGGTTTTCGTTGTTGGTTACATCCATATCAATATCGCCATTGATATCAATATGTTCTGGCCTTACACCCAAAACAATTTGACTGCCAACGTAATTTCTTAGCAAAAGCTTTTGTTCCGCTGATAGGACATATTCAAATCCTTCGCCAACAAGCTTGTCTTCTAGTACGTCAACATCAAACAAGTTCATTGGTGGCAAACCGATGAAGCTTGCAACAAACAAGTTCGCTGGTGTATCGTAAAGTTCCAATGGAGTACCAATTTGTTGAACATAACCCATGCTCATACAAACGATACGGTCTGCTAGTGTCAATGCTTCTGTTTGGTCGTGTGTTACGTAAATCATTGTTGCTCCCAAACGTTTGTGAAGCAACATAATTTCGCGACGCATGCTACCACGAAGCTTTGCGTCCAAGTTGGAAAGTGGTTCGTCAAATAGGAAAACCTTTGGTTGACGAACAATCGCACGTCCCATTGCAACACGTTGGCGTTGTCCGCCGGAAAGTTGCTTGGGCTTTTTGTTTAGTTGGTCAACAAGACCAAGAATTTCCGCAGCAGCCATAACCTTTTGGTGAATAACGTTTTTGTTTTCCTTGCGTAGCATCAAGGAAAACGCCATGTTTTCGTAAACTGTCATATGGCCGTACAATGCATAGTTTTGGAAAACCATTGCAATGTCGCGATCCTTTGGTGGCATGGAAGTAACGTCCTTGCCGTCAATAATCAGCTTACCCTTGGTGATATCTTCTAGGCCTGCAACCATACGCAAAGTTGTGCTCTTGCCGCATCCAGATGGACCTACCAAAACGATAAATTCACCATCTTTTACATCTAGGTTGAAGTCGAAGACAGCTTGAACCTTATTATCGTAAATTTTATCTAAATGTTGTAGACTTAAATCTGCCATGCTTCCCCCCTCCTAGTTTTGCTCTGCTTGTTTAAGCGATTCGTTGTAAGCGGCAAGCTGTTTTCCTCTGATGACACCGATTATACCACCAGCAATAAGCAAAGCGGCAGCGCATACGAGCAAAACGATAACAAGCACAAACTGACCATCGTTGAGAACGGTTGTCATGATAGGTTCTTGACCAGGAACCGTTATCTTTGTTTCGGTATTGTGTAGTTTTAGCGGCCAAATAAAAATACGAACAAGTTCAATTGCTCCAATAACAATCATAGCAGCAGCGTACTTGATATTGTATTTTTTTACGCCTTCACTACACAAAAATACTGTTAACATAAACAGTAGATTTGTGATAACGGATGCGCCCATCATCAATTCGTACATGGCCTTATTGTTAATTTTGTACATCACAACAAAGTACACCACGTTGGCAACAATAGCTAATAGCGCCATATTGGAGGACATTGCGTTCTTTGTGTAACGCATGCGGTCCAACTTCATTTGCTTTTTGTCATTGTTAAGCATTGGACACCTCCTGTGCAGACTTTTGTAGCAGTTTATTTTCACGCTTCATAAGCGTAATTTTCCAAATTAGATTAAATACCAACAATCCTGTTACAACAATCAAAAGAGCAGCCAAAACGTAACCCAAAGAGAAACAGATAACATTTGTATCAACTTCCTTGAATTTTTCTTCGGCAAACCATTTAATTAGTGCTTGATGATCAACAGCATTGAACTTGGCTTGATATTTAGCAAGGTTTACAAATAACCAACCTGCAAATCCAAGATTGTAAACAGCCGTTGCACCAATTGCAACATAATTGCTGATATAGTAGTTGCGACGTTTGTTGCAACTAGTTATAAGCAAACTCAATGTAACCACAAGTGCTGCCAATGCGGCACTTACAAGCCTATCATTGAAACCAGTATACTTTACTTGTACAGTTTGAGTAATAACTTGACCATTTTCATTAACTACCCTGTGTAGTTCACTTACTACATACGTTTGAATTTCAAAGTAAAATTCATTTCCAACAATATAGTCTTCAATTATTTCGTTGGTAAGTGGATGTCTTTTTGTAGCCAAATCGACAACTTTTCCATTTACTACACCAATTGTGGGAGAAAACAGTTCGTAAAGCTCTGTAATAAAACCAAGAGAATATGCAAAAAGTATCACTGCCATTATCAGTGCTACAAAGCAAATAATCTTTTGAAACTTAAGTTGAGACTTAAACATAAGTCCTCCGTATTTGTTGAAGCTTGGGGGAGGGGAATTCCTCCCCCAGCAACAACATTAATGTGATTTGTAATTATTAATTGAATTAGTAAATACTATTTGATTGTTTCATAGTAAGCAAGAACTCTTTCCCAAGCTGCTTGTTGTACCTTGAGGTATAGGTTATCTTGCCATGTTGTTCCAACAAGTTCTGCAATAGCAGCTGGTGTGTCAGCTTTTTCTTCTGTAAGAAGTGTTACAGAGTAACCATCTTCGATAAAGAGAAGCATCAAGTTTGTAACAGTACCACTGCTTGTCTTGAAGTTGTTGGATAGGTTCTTGTATCCATTAATTTCTTGATTTTCTGCTGTTGTGAATGGCAAAGATGTTGGGATGGATGTGTACCACATATTTTCAGCTACACCAAGTACTGGGTGCTTGATTGTTCCAAGACCGATAGCTGCAGAAACTTTTCCTGCACCTTCTTTACCAACCACGTGTGTGCATTGATATTCGAAAGCTTGGCTCTTGGGGAAGCCGTTAAGTGTGGAACCAAGGAAGAAACGTGCGTAGTTTGTGTAGTTACCAGCTGCAATTTCTTGAAGTTCAGCATACATAGCATCAGAAACTACTGGCATTTGTCTGCCGTTGAAGTTGAATGTTTCGTACTTCTTAGCAACATCTTCCCATGTTTCTACTTCTACAGATGCATCCTTAACCTTGATGAAGTCGTCAGAACCGTAGGACATTGTGATTTGACCTTGTACGGAGAATGCGAAGTCGATAAGTGTCAAAGCAGCGTTGAGCTTGTCTGTATCCAATGTTCCATCAGCCTTGGAAACACCAGCCTTGGAGATTGCCCAACCGTCTGTCTTAACAGAACGCCAAGATTCTGTAAATCTCATGTAAACGCCGTTAGCATTGGATCCATCGTACCACTTAGCTACAGGAACCATCATAGCTGTGTACTTTTCACCTTCTTGAAGTTTGGTGTCGTTCATAACTGTTTGTGTTTGGCAGTAGTCGTAAGAAACGATACCAGCATCTTTTGCAAGATAGTCAGCACTCTTAACGGTACCGTTGTTGATAGCAATAAGACCTTCTTGAACAAGAGCGTTCATTCTTTCAAGAGCAACCCATGTTGCTTCTTCGGAACGTGCACTGTGAAGTTTTCCGTCGCTACCGAAGTAGAGGTAATCTTTACGAGATTCCATACCACGAACGCCGAACAAAGAACCTGCAAAACGGAACAAGTCAACTTCACGTTGTTGGTTGGATGTTTCACGAGAGAACAAACCAGCAATAGCTTTTCCGTCTGTGTCGTTCAAGGAAGCAACAGCGCAACGAAGAAGAGCTACAAGTTCGTCAGCATCCCAAGCTGCATCGTAGCCAAGGAATAGGTCGGAACGTTTAGCGTAAACATCACCATACATAGCATCGATGTATGCACGGAACATTGCAACAGCTTGGTCACCTGTTAGGTTTTCAGCTTTGTTCATTTGAGCAATGATGTTTTCTGCCTTTGTGTAATCCTTTGTGATAACTTGTGTAGCTGTACCATCAGCATTCAAGGATTCGATTGTGTAGTTTTCTGTGATGTATGGTTCATAAGCGGATGTGTTAACAGCGCGGTTTGCACCAGCATATGCTGTTTCGCCGTCCAAAAGAGCTACTACCATGTCAGCACGGATAAGTGGGAAACGTTCGATATCGTCAACACCATCGAAGTATGGGCTCATGTAGATAGCGCCTGTTGTTACGTCAGCAGTTACAGACAAACGAACAACTGGGTTTTCTTGCAAGTAAGCATAGAAGTTTGGCATGTATTGTAGGTATTCAGCAAGGTTGATGAGAGAACCTGCAGCGCCAGCTTCTTGCAATTTTTCTGCAGAACCAGCAACGATATCTACGTTTTGTAGGCCTGTGTCTTTCCAGTAGTCAAATTCCTTAGCTGCACTACCAGCACCTGTGAACTTATCTTCGAAGACAATTCCAAGGTCTTCGGAAATTTGTACCCATGTTGGTTTGAGGTCGCCAAGCTTGTATTGCTTTCCATCAGCCAATGTCAAAACGCCGTTAACTGCGCCAGCATCTTCCATGGTTTTTGAATCTTGGAAAGAAATAGCGTGGGATGTCTTTTGGTAACCAGCAGCAAGACGAAGGATTGTGCCTTCTGCATATTCCAAACCACCAGTTTCGCAATCACACTTTGTAGCGCAAGCTGGATCTGTGCAAGCGAAGTCTAGACATCCGCCACAGTCTGGGCACTTACTTTCGCAGGTGTGAGCTGCTGTGTGTCCTGCACATTTGTCTGCGCAGATAGGATCTGTGCATTCCTTGTTTGTGCATTTGCCGCATTCTGGACATACATGTGTACATACGTGTGGATCTGGTTTACAAGCTGTCAAAACCACAGATGTCATCATCATGATCGCCAAAACTAGAGCAATAATGATTCTTGTTTTTTTCATAGTTTCCTCCTATAAAATAGTTTTAGATTTTATTTGTTAGCCGTAGGTCTACCCTACGGTAGTAACCAAAGAAAAATTATTCCTTTACACCGCCCATATTTACGCCTTTTGCGAAATACTTTTGGATAAATGGATAAATAATCAAAATTGGGATAATAGCGCACACGATCAATGCGTACAACTCGGAGTAGTGAGAATATGGTTCGTTCCATGATGCCATATAGTCGCTGTCCATATACAAATCCAATTGATTACGGATGAACACTTGAAGAGGTTGTTCGTTTGAGTATTGACCAAGCAACATTTGTTTCGCCCAGAAGTAACCGTTCCAACGAGAAATAGCAAAGAACAATGCTACCGTGGCAATTGTAGATTTGCTCATTGGGATGTAAACCTTTGTCAAAATTTGCAATTCTGTTGCGCCATCTACGATACTTGCTTCTTCAATTTCGGAAGGAACACCTTCAAATGCGTTACGAAGCAAAATTACGTTCATTGCTGCCATACCCATGGCAATAACGATGAGCCATTTTCTGTCCATAATGCCAATGGATTCAAATGCTTCGGCTGTTGCAAGATAATTGAGGTATTGTGGAACCATACCTGCGGAGAACCACATTGTAAATACCAAGAAGAAGTTGAATCCCTTGCGGAACAGCAAACGTTTTTTGGACAAAGCGTATCCGCCCAAAATTGCAACAAACAATGCCCAAATTGTACCAAAAATAGTTAGGAACAAGGTGTTTGTGTAGGCGTTCCAAAACATGTTGTTACCAAACATCTTGGAAAAAGCATCAAACTGAATATCCTTTGGAAGCAAAATAACTTGGTTGTAGTCTACAGCTTGCTTGCCACTGATGGATGCGGATATTGCATATACAAATGGATACAAGCAACAAATGGAAAAAATACCCAAAAATGTGTAAGCTATAATTTTGAAGATAAGTTCTGATATTTCTAATTTTCTTTTCATAATTTATCTCCTAGTAAAGTGATACATCGGTGGCTTTGCGCGCAATTGTGTTTGCACCAATAACCAAAATCATACCGGTCAGGTTGTTCATCATTTCTGCTGCCGATGCCAAACCGGGCTCTCCGCCTTCACCGCTGGTTGCCATACCTTGCTTATATGCCCAAGTGGAAACGACTTCTGCCGTTTGATAAACGGTGTAGGATGTGGAGTTTTCTGTTAGCAACAATACCTTTTCATAGCCGATGCTCAACAACGAACCAATACGGTTAATAAGCATGATAACTACTGTAGAAAGGATGCAAGGCAACACAACGTATCTCATTTGTGCCATCTTGCCAGCACCGTCAATTTGCGCAGCTTCGTAACTGGTGGGCGAAATGGCAATGATTGCGGCAAAGTAAACAATGCTGTCGTAACCAGCGCCCTCCCAAATACCAGTAATTTGGTAAATTGCACGGAAATACTGTGGTCCATTGAGCAATCCCGATGCACCAACATCTTCGCTAATTAACCCAAGTTTTACCATAAAGTTAGAAACAACACCCATTTCTGAAACAAGGTCGGATTGTTTGAGCAACATGATTGTCAACGTTGTCATAACTACGGTGGACATAAACTTTGGCAAATATGTCATTACTTGGAACGTACTGCGCAATATATTGGACTTGATTTCATTAAAGAACAAAGCAACGATAATTGGCATTGGAAAACCAAAACACATACCGTAGAAGCTGAGCAAAAATGTGTTTCTAAATGCTGCCCAAAAGTCTGGTGATACGTCGCCATTGATCAACCTAGCAAAGTAGTAAAAACCTACATATTGTTGATCCGCTACATCCAATGAAGAGTTAGAGTACTTAAATGCCCCCAACAACTCGTACATTGGCAAATAACGCCAACAGAAAAATACAAACAACATTGGAACTAGCATCAAATATAGACGCCAATCCTTGATGATTGTCTTGATTGTGTTTAACCAATGGTGTTTTTCTACATCATCGCGAACGGCCTGCTCTGGATCCATAGAGTAGGTTTGCGTTTCTTCATCGTAGATGATGTACTTGTCCATTACTTGTTCCTTCACGTGGAATTCCTCCCATTTGTTTACTGCTTTGCCTTGAAGCAAGTTGCTTCATTTATTTTAACAGTGCATTTCTGCACAAATTAACTAATTATTGCCAGAGCTTTGCGCTTCCTTGGCTTTGCGCTCTGCTTCCATCCTAAATAGATAGTGCTTTTGATCTTCGAACAGTCCATTTTGTTTTCTGCACAACAGCATTACAACAAGTGCGAAAACCACCGATAACATATCGTACAAAATGTACTTTACAACTTCGTCGAACAGTTCAAAGCACAACGAAAACAGCAATCTACCTATAGAAATACAACCGTAGCATACGGCTACATACAGCACCGTCCAACCAGCACTGTCGCGGATTTTTTGCTTGCCTACAAACTTGTGCAAGAGCAATGCCAACAGTCCAAACAAATTGCCTCCGCACACCACCACAAACATTGGGAAAGGTGCCTTCATTACAATGCAGTAGGTTGCGCCGCACAATAGTGCCGTGATTGCCGCATATCCACCCCAACGCATAAGCACCAAAACAAACATTGCATACACAATTGTTATGGAATACATCTGGCCTGGAAACCATTTTGTTGCCCCAAGAGTAACAATTGCTTCGAAAACAACACTTAAAAAAGCAAAAATTGTTAGGTCGGTTGTGCGATATTGCTTGAAAGTTAAGCTTGGTGATGCCATTTGTGATAACTGTCCTTGGTAACTGTTTTACGTAACAAATCTCCCAAGTATTCGCTTGCGTTTTTTAATGATTTTTTAAAAAATTCTTATATAAATATATAAATAACAAAAGCGGAAAAAGGGCGGAAAATCCCCCACTTGTAGAGATACAATGATTTTACATTATCCAAATGGCAAAATCCATACCAAAAATGGATAAAAATTGCCTAAATTTAGCCTTTTTGTGTCCGTTTTGTCCATATTGATTTTTCTTTTTTCTTGTAGCGAGGGGGTAAGAAGATTTTTTGAGCTTTTTTGTAAAAAAATCTTTAACTTTTGTGACGGGTGTAGTATAATCAAGTTGACAAAAGGCGGTGAACACTATGCAATACTTTGCAACACAAAATACTAACCTTCAACAGCTATTTGACGGCGCACAGGATAACTCCACTATCTACCTAGAAGAAGGCACGTACAGACAAAAAGTGGAAATAAACAAGCCCCTTACCATCATTGGAAAGGGAGCAAACACTGTAATCGTTTGGGACGACTATGCCAAAAAAATTGGGGAAGACGGACTGGAACTAGTTACCTTTAGAACCTACACAGTTGCCGTGTGTGCAGACAACGTTACGTTGAAAAACTTGACCATAGCAAACGACAGCGGGGATAGCCCCACAAAGGGGCAGGAAGTTGCTCTAACTGTGTACGGAGATAATTTTGTTGCGGAAAACTGCACCTTTGTTTCCGAACAAGACACCCTGTTTTGCGGTCCACTACCTGATGACTTGATTGAAAGATACGATGGTTTTTTGAAAGACAAACTACGTAAAAGCATAAAATGCAAGCAAATTTACACCAATTGCACCTTGAAAGGTACGGTAGATTTCATCTTTGGATGTGGTGACTGTTTGTTTGAAAACTGCACCATTGTTTACCGCAAGGATAGTCGCAAGGGTGGTTTTATTGTTGCGCCAGCACACGCCGAAAGCCAACAAATTGGCATGGTTTTTTACAACTGCAACTTCACCAAGGAAGAAGGTGTTTTAGAGCACAGCATATATTTGGCAAGACCTTGGCGTGACTACGGCAAGACAAGCTTTGTCAACTGCCACTACGACAGCCACGTAACTCCCCTTGGCTTTGACAAGTGGAACGACACCAACCGCGACAAAACTGCACGCTTTGCCGAATATGGAAATACGCAAGCGGGCAGAGTTAGTTGGAGCAAAATACTCTCCACCAGTCAAGTTCAACAACTACTTGCCTACTTCAACAGAGAACTAAACTAGACAATCTATCTACTTGGCAACAAACAACATCACGTTACAACTAAAAATGTTTAACGATATTAGTTGATACTTTTAACAACTTTATTGCACAAAAAAAGGACAATGCGTAAACCACATTGTCCTTTTTTTGTATATGCTGATATTTTGTTTTTCTAGCTGTGATTCTTGCTTTTTTTTGCGTTGATAACGTTATCGCAAGATAGAGTCAAATCAATAGGAGAAAACTACTTTTTGAAATAGTTCATTGCGTTGTTGTAGCAAATGTCTTGAACAATTTGACCAACAAATTCAATCTCGCAAGGATATTCCCCTTCCTCAATCAAGTTGCCTAGCATATTGCAAAGTATGCGACGGAAGTATTCGTGACGAGTGTAGGAAAGGAAGCTTCGGCTATCTGTTAGCATACCAACAAACTTGGAAAGTAGTCCTACTTGAGATAGTGCCATAAGTTGACGTTCCATGCCGTCCTTTTGATCATTGAACCACCAAGCGGAACCAAATTGAATTTTACCTACAATGCCACCTTGTTGGAAGCAGTTCATAATTGTTGCAAGCACTTCGTTATCGCGTGGGTTTAGGCAGTACAAAATTGTCTTGGGGAGTTGGTCGGTAATATCCAACCCATTGAGAAGGCAAGATAGCTTTTTTGCAAATGGTTGGTCTTCGATGGAGTCAAATCCTGTATCTGGACCAAGAACCTTCATATAACGAGAGGAGTTGTTGCGCAACGCACCAATGTGGTATTGTTGAACCCAACCCAAACGATGGTACTCACGACCAAGATGCAACAAAACGTAACCCTTGTATTGTTCAACTTGTTGAGCTGTGATTGCCTTGCCAGCAAGAACTAGCTTTACAATTTCATCAACTTGTTCGGTTGTTGCTGGAGCATACATAACAACGTCTAGTGCGTGGTCGGAACACAAGCATCCAACGCTATCGAAAAATTCGATACGGCTTGTAAGCGCTTTGCAAAGGCTGTCGATACCATCAATGTTGATGCCGGAAACTTCGCTTAGCTTGTTGATATATGGAACAAAGGTTGACAACTCGATGTTGATGGCTTTGTCAGGACGGAAAGCTGGCTTAACTTCTACGTCAAATGACTTGTCAGCCGCAAGAAGTTGATGCCAATGCAAGTCGTCAACAGGATCGTCCGTTGTGAACAAACGAGTTACGTTACCCATTTTGATAAGAGCACGTGCTGTAAGTGTTTGAAGTTTTTCGTTACAAAGGTCATAAATTTCCTTTGCTGTTGCTGGGCTAAGTACCAAATCAATACCAAAGAAACGTCTTAGTTCAAGGTGTGTCCAGTGGTAAAGTGGGTTACCAATAGCATATGGAATAACTTCGGCATACTTGTAGAACTTTTCCCAATCGGACTTGTCGCCTGTGATGTAGCTTTCGTCTACACCAAGTTCACGCATCAAGCGCCACTTGTAGTGATCGCCACCAAGCCATGCTTCGGTGATGCTTCTAAACTTTTTATCTTCGTAAATTTCTTGAATTGGAAGATGGCAGTGGAAGTCGAAGATGGGCATCTTTTGCGCATAATCGTAGTACAAGGTTTGCGCTGTTTGACTTTTCAAAACAAATTCTTTACCTAGAAACTCTTTCATTATAGACCTCTTAAATGTACATATTTTCGAGCTTTAATACTCTTAGTTGTTATATTTAACGATGTTACAATGTAACACCAGTTTTGAACAAAGCAATTTCTCTGCTGTCGGTTAATTCGTTTTTGGTTAGCTTTCCGCTGGCAACTTGTTGAACGTAATCGGCTAGTTCGTTGAGCTTGGCTTCAAAGCTATCACCCGTTACAATGGTGCCTGCGTCAAAGTCTATCCAGTTAGATTTGTGACTTGCTAAAGCGCTGTTTGTGGAAATCTTGATTGTTGGAACAAATCCACCAAATGGTGTTCCGCGACCAGTTGTAAACAATACCAAGTGGCATCCAGCGCAACCCAAATTAGTTACAGCAACCATATCGTTACCAGGGCCATTTAGCAAATTCAATCCGCTGTGGTCAATGCGTTCTCCATCCAATGCTACACCACACACCATGCTTGTACCGCTTTTTTGAGTGCAACCAAGCGACTTATCTTCCAATGTGGTAATTCCGCCAGCCTTGTTGCCTGGGGAAGGATTTTCATAGCAGGGTTGATGGTTATCTTGATAGTATTGCTTGAAGTTGTTGATGAGTTTTACCGTTTTTTCAAAGGTGGCTTGGTCAACGCATCTGTCCATAAGCAGTTGTTCTGCGCCGAACATTTCGGGCACTTCGGTAAGTACTGTTGTTCCGCCAACCGATACAATATAGTCGGAGAACATACCTACAAGTGGATTTGCAGTGATGCCGGAAAGACCATCGGAGCCACCACACTTTAGGCCAACACGGATACAAGACATATCCCTTTGTACACGTTTGTCATTTTGGGCATATTGGTACAATTCTTCCAACAGTTGAATTCCTGTGGCAATTTCGTCTTCTACGTCTTGTGCGATAAGAAAACGAACGCGGTTTGTGTCATACTCGCCAAGTGTTTGGATAAATTCGTCCAAACGGTTGTTTTCGCAACCAAGGCCAAGCAAAAGTACACCACCGCAGTTGGGATGGGTTGCCATTTGTTGCAACAATGTGCGTGTGCGAAGGTGGTCGGCACCAATTTGTGAACATCCATATGGATGAGTAAATGCGTGAACACCATCAACGTTGGTTAGCGTTGGGTGCAACTTTTCAAACTGTTTTACAATGGCGCGCGCTTGGGAGTTTACACAACCTACTAGTGGAATTACCCACAATTCGTTGCGGATACCAACGTTTCCGTCATATCTGGGGTACACTTGCACCGTTCTGTTCTTTCCGCTTGCTAGTACTTGACCATTGGGGGAGTAGCAATAGGTAAGTTGACCACTGAGATTTGTTGCCATGTTGTGGGTGTGAACGTGCTCCCCAACGGCAATATCCTGTGTGGCCGCGCCAATAGGCGCACCGTATTTGATGACGTTTTGCCCCTTTTTGATGTTTGCAAGGGCAAACTTGTGTCCTTTTGTTATGTTTTGCAAAAGAGTAACGCCCAAGTAGCAACCGCCTTGTTGCAGGTCGGATAGCGCCACCGCTACGTTATCTTCTGGGTTAATCTTGATGTATTCTACCATTAAAAACCTACCAAAAATCTATTTATTTGGAATTGTGTTGCAATTAGCTAGTCAATTACTTGATAATTTTACGCATTGCCTTGCGCATGCCGTTTGCTTGGATATCCTTTAGGTAGCCTGCAACGAGTTTTACGTTTTGTTCCGTTGCAAGATCTTGTTCCCAAATGGACACGTTACCAAGCGCCTTTTGTGCAATTACTGTCATATCTTTGTTTTTCCACAACTCTGCCCAGAAGTCCAAGTATTGTTGATCGTCCTTTAGAGCAATTTGTTCTTCGCCACGAACACCCTTGTAGAAGGTTACAAGTGCTGCAAAGGCAAACAAAATGTGGTTTGGAGCCTTGCCAAACTTTGCAACGTAATCGTTGTAGCTAGGCAAAAGACGTGTTTTGAATTTGGTTGTGGAGTTTAGTGCAATACTCATAAGTTCGTGACGAACAAATGGATTTTGGAAGCGTTCTAGTACACTTTCGGCAAAAGCTTGCATTTGATCTTCTGGCAAAGCAATTGTTGGCTTGATTTCGTCAAAAATAAGCTGTCTGATAAAGGTGGATATTTCCTTGTCTTCCAAGGATTCGCCAACAGTATCAACGCCACAAAGGTATGCAACGGGTACCATTGCTGTGTGCGCACCGTTTAGAATTTTTACCTTGCGTTGCTTGTATGGAGTGATGTCGTCGGCAAAAATAACGTTTAGTCCAGACTTGTCAGCAGGGAACTTGCTTTGGATAAACTCGTCCTTGGATAGTACCCACAAGTGGAACACTTCCCCCTTGACAACGTTGTTATCCACAAAGCCAGTTTCTTGCCAAATTTGTTCAACTGTATCCCTTGGATATCCGGGAACAATGCGGTCCACCAAAGTATCAGTAAAGTGATTTGCCTTGTTGAGCCACTCAACAAAATCCCCTTCCATATTGCGGATTTCAGCAAGTTGATTTAGTACCTTTTTGAGAGCTTGACCATTGTAGTCGATAAGCTCACAAGGGATAATAGCAAGCCCCTTGTCCATATCGCCCTTGAAGAAAATGTATCTTTCGTACAAGAAAGACAACAGCTTTCCTGGGAAGGAAGTTGGGCACTTCCAAAAGTCTGTATCATTTGCATCAAGCACAATTCCTGCTTCCGTTGTGTTGGAAACAATAATTTCTAAGTCCGCACTGCGAGCATAGGAAAGGAATTTTTCATAGTTGTCGTATGGGTTTACAAAGTCGTTAAGTACGTCAATAATTTGGCGAGATTGCACCCTTTGTCCCTTGTCGATACCTTCTAGACAAAGGGTGTACAAACCGTCTTGTCTGGCAAGGTCATTGATTCTGCCCATGGGAACAGGTTGAACCACAACAACGCCGCTGTTGATGATATTTTTATCGTTCAAATCTTGAATAATCCAATCTACAAAAGCACGCAAAAAGTTGCCTTCGCCAAATTGCAAAATCTTGATTGGTCTGTCAGTTTTGTTAAAGTTAGTTGCGTTAAGTTGCTTAGTCATAGCATTTAACCCCTTTAGTGTGCATATAGCACAATAATTATGTGATAAGATATTTGCTTGCTGACAAGTTGCATCAGCATGTTTTTTTGTGTGAATTTAGTTGTGTTTTGCTAGCAAGATTAGCATGGCAAAAACACCGTTGTTCAGTATCAAATTCTATCTTTTACTGCGTTGCGTTTTACTTGAATAATACACCAAATGGCGATACCAACGGACATCAGTCCAATACCAATGTTGGATGTAAACATTGCAATACCCAAGCTTTCGGCACCAAGCTGTGGGAAGAAATTTATCATAACAAGCATTGCTGGAATACGGAATACAAACAATCTTGACAGATTGACTACCATTGACAACTTTGTGTAGCCAAGACCGTACACAAAACCATTTGTTGCCGCCGTTATACCAAGGGCAATTATGCCAATACCTTCGTAACGGAAAATCCTTTCAATTAGTTGCGCCTTTGCAACGTTTCCGTCAGCAAAGAACATTGCTATCTTGCCACAAAAAGCATACAGCAACGTGACGCCCACCGAAGCTATAACTGTGTTAATAATCAGCGCACACCAAAATGCTTGCACTGTTCGCCTGAGCTGTTTTGCGCCAAGGTTTTGGCTAATTACGGAAGAAGAACTATCTTCCAAAGAGTTTGTAACACCTGTTACGCTACCAGAAATATGGTTTGATACACCAAGCGCTCCGGGAGCATCGGGGCCATAATTCATTGCCAAAGAATTGACAATTACCTTGCCCATACTAAAAACAAACTTGCCCAAAAATACTGGAACAGAAAGTCGCACTAGTGGACGAATAAAGGTTTTGTTCAAATTCAAATTTCTTAGCGAATACTTGAACAGATAATTGCGACGAAGCAACATAAACAACGCATAGCATGTTACCGACAGGTTGGCAATTAGCGTCGCTGCCGCCACCATTACTGTTGCGCCATCCCAAATTCTTACAAAGACTAACGTTAGCACAATTTTTAGAGCCATCACAAACAGGTTGACTACCAAAATGTTGACCGTTGCACCGCGCGCCTTTTCCAGCCCCAAAAACACCGAGTTGAATAACGTGATACCAATGGTAAATATTTGCACCCTAAAGTACCCAATACCAAGGTCAATCATATCTTCCGTTAGCTGAGCCATACGAAGTATTGGCCTAGAAAGGGGAAGCAACAGCAATATCAGCACCGCCGCAATACTAACGGCAATGGTCAGCAACGTGTTGGCCGACTTTTGTGCCGTATCCAGTTGGTTACGACCAATTAGCCTTGCTACAACAATGGAACCGCCCGTTGCAAGCCCTGCTCCTAGCGAAGAAAACAGGTTCTTTATTTGGTCAATCATCACAACGGAGCTTAGCGCATCGTTATCGTGCTTGGCAACAACAATAGTATCAATTATACCCGCCATATAGTTGAATACAGCAAGCATAATCAGTGGCAATGATATCCTTAGTACCACTGCAAAAATGTTACCGTTCAATATAAACTCTCTGCGTTTGTTGTCCCTAGATGCGTTTGTCACCGTTTTCGCCTTTTACTGGTCAAATGCAGCCCTGTCTTGTAAGTCAAGGCTGCATTGGATAATTACTTTATTGTTGGAATAACATCTTCTGTTTCGCTATCGAACAGGTAGATGCTCTTGTTTGGTATATAGAAGGTTAGTTCGCTATCCATTGCTGGAGTATCGTGTGGATCAACCTTCAAAACAGATCTGCTGTTACCAATGTTTACGTAAACGTTGGTGTTGTCGCCAAGAAGCTCTGTTAGTTCTACTTGGCAAGCAATAGCTGAACAATTTTCTTGTTCGCCAAGAACAATACTTTCTGGACGGAAGCCCAAAACCATCTTTTTGCCATTGTATTGATCAATAAGTTCCTTATCTAAAATTGGAGCAAGGTCTAGTTGAGCATCAACGTTTTCGCCGTCTTCGGCAATTTGCAAAATGCCGTTGTTAACTGTACCGCGCAAGAAGTTCATTGGTGGTTCGCCAATGAAGCCAGCAACGAACATGTTAACTGGATTAAAGTACAATTCGTATGGAGTACCAACTTGTTGGATATATCCTTCCTTCATAACAACGATACGGTCTGCCATTGTCATAGCTTCCGTTTGGTCGTGTGTTACGTAAATTGTTGTTGCGTTTGTTTCGCGGTGAATTTGTGTAATTTCCGAACGCATAGTAACACGTTGCTTAGCATCCAAGTTACTAAGTGGTTCGTCCATAAGGAAAATACCAACCTTGCGGATGATTGCACGACCAACAGCTACACGTTGACGTTGTCCGCCAGACAAAGCACGTGGTTTACGTTGCAGGTATTCGGTCAAGCCCAAAATCTTTGCTGTGGCATAAACACGTTCTTCGATGACGTCTTCGTCAACGCCTTGAAGTGTCAAGCCAAAAGCAAGGTTGTCGTAAACAGAAAGGTGTGGGTACAAAGCATAGCTTTGGAATACCATTGCAACCTGTCTGTCGCGTGGTCCTTTGTCGTTTGCTAGAACATCGTTAATATAAAACTCGCCCTTGCTGATATTTTCCAAACCTGCGATCATACGCAAAGTTGTACTTTTACCACAACCAGATGGACCTACGAATACAACAAATTCGCCCTTTTCAATTTCCAAATTGAAGTCGTGAACAGCATGGAATCCATTTGGATAAATCTTGTTGATGTCCTTTAATTTTAGATATGCCATAAGTATTGCTCCCTATGAAAAATTAAGTATAAATAATTTGTAGATTAGTGTGTAGTGGTTACGAAAACTGCAATGTTAACCACTTTAACAACCTTAGTTGTCGTATTGAACAATTTTTATTGTCAATTATTTGAGGTCGAGTGTACCAATGTGGTCCATATCGGTAAATGTTTGGTTTTCGCCACACATACCCCAAATAAAGGTGTAGTTGCTTGTTCCAACACCGCTGTGGATGGACCAGCTTGGGGAGATAACTGCTTGTTCATTGTGCATGATGATGTGGCGAGTTTCTTCCTGTGTGCCCATTAGGTGGAATACAACGTTATCTGCCTTCAAATCGAAATACATATAAACTTCCATACGTCTTTCGTGGGTGTGGCATGGCATTGTGTTCCAGCTGCTTGTTGGATCAAGTTCTGTCATACCCATAGAAAGTTGACAGCTTTGGCATACTGCTGGGTGTACAAATTGGTTGATTACGCGCTTGTTTAGGTTTGCTGCTTCGCCGCACTCTACGTGGTTTGCACGTTCCTTTGTGATGTGAACAGTTGGATACGTTTTGTGTGCTGGACAGCTGTTGATGTAGAATTTAGCAGGATTGTTGCCGTCGTTGGAGCGGAAGATAATTTCCTTTGTGCCCATACCGATGTACATACCTTCCTTGTGACCAACAGCGTAGCTTGTGCCATCCAAGATGATAACACCATCGCCACCAATGTTGATAACGCCCATTTCGCGTCTTTCAAGGAAGTAATCTGTTGCTAGCTCCTTGGTTGTTCCCAAAACAAGGTCGCCGCTAACTGGCATTGCGCCACCAGCGATGATGCGGTCTTGGTGAGAGTATGTAAGTGCAATGTCATCTGCAACAAAAACCTTTTCAATTAGATAGTGCTTACGTAGCGTAGCAGTATCGTAATGCTTGGAATCTTCTGGGTGGTTACTGTAACGAATATCAAATTTCATGCTAAATATATCTCCTTAAATGTTGTACAGCAAAGGCAATATCTTCGCCTGTTGTTCCCTCTAGCACCAAGTTGGCGTTGGGGACGTATTGTTTGATTGTTGTGATAATTCTTTCAAAATCTAGTGTTCCCTTGCCTACCCCTACTTGCTTAACCTTGCCATCCACAACAACAAAATCCTTGATGTGAAAAATCTTGATTTGGTCGCCAAATACTTGCAAGCCGTGCTCCAAGATTTGGTAACATTGGTCAACATTGGAAATATCCAAGTAGTTATACAGGTCAAAGATAACCCTGACGTTGTCTTTGTTGATTTGATCAATTGCTTGCTTTAGCCTGTCTACGCTGTAGCAAACGTGACCAAATGCCCCTTCCATTGCTATGCAAACGCCCTGATCCTTGGCGTAATCAGCCAAGTGGGAAAAGGTTTCCACAACAGTTTGAAGTGCGCTGTCGGTGCGGTTGGATGGGTGATAAGTCCACTTGTCGTCGTTAAAACTGCCAGTTTCCGAACCAACCATATCGCAACCAAGGGTTTTTGCTACGCGAAGATAGCTTTTGAACACTTCCGTGCAGTTAGCAACCTTGTCTTTGTTGGAGTGAACGGGGTTAAAGTAGGCACCGATTAGTGCAATTTGTTTGCCAGCGCCCTGCAAAGCATCTGCAATTTGTTGGGCTTTTTGTTGAGTTATACCATCTGGAGTGTAGGGCACGTCTTCCATAACTTTGTAGGCAACAAGCTGAACACCATCTAGGTTGTGATGACAAACTTGTGCAACAACGTTATCAATGCCCTTTACCCCAAGGTCGTGCGAACGGATAAAAAGCTTCATTATCTTTGAACACGGCCAGAAGCATCGCCGTTCATCAATGTTTCTACTTCGCTTTCGCTCATAAGGTTGAAGTCACCAGGAATTGTGTGCTTTAGTGCACTTGCTGCAACGGCAAATTCCAAAGCCTTTTTGAAGTCGTTGTACTTGAGCAAACCGTGGATGAAACCACCGCTGAAGCTATCGCCACCACCAACGCGGTCAACGATACGAACTTCGTATTTTCTGGAACGGTAAAATTCGTTTCCGTCGTAAGCCAATGCGCTCCAGCCGTTGTCGCTAGCAGAGTAGCTTTCGCGAAGGCTAGTAACAACGTACTTAAAGCCAAATTTTTCCTTCATTTGACGGAAGATTGTTTCGTATCCGCCAAGCTCCAAGTTGCCCTTGGTAACGTCTGTTTCGCCTGGCTTAAAACCAAGACATTTTTCTGCATCTTCTTCGTTGCCGATGCAAACGTCAACGTACTTCATCAAACGTGTCATACACTCTTGTGCTTCGGCTGGAGTCCACAACTTTTTGCGGTAGTTTAGGTCAACAGATACTGTAACGCCGTGCTTTTTAGCGCAGATAAGTGCCTTTTCCAAAACTTCTTGTGCATCCTTGCCAAGGGCTGGTGTGATACCTGTCCAGTGGAACCATGTTGCACCTTCGAAGATAGCGTCAAAGTCAAAGTCTTCTGCCTTAGCTTCGGAAATGCTGCTGTGTGCGCGGTCGTAGATAACCTTGGATGGACGCATAGAAGCACCAGTCTCCAAGAAGTAGATACCTACTCTTTCGCCACCGCGTGCAATAAAGTTGGTGTGAACACCGTATTGGCGAAGTGCATTGATGGCACATTGACCAATTTCGTGCTTAGGAAGCTTTGTAACAAAGTAACTTTCGTGACCGTAGTTTGCCAAAGATACTGCAACGTTGGCTTCGCCGCCACCGTATACTACGTCAAAATTGTCCGATTGAACAAAACGGGTGTAACCGTTTGTGGAAAGACGCAACATAATTTCGCCCAAAGTAACAACTTTTGTCATGATAATTTCTCCTTAAAAACGTTTATTGTGTAATAAAAATCGGCAATGTGCGATTATTTCTTTTCTACAAGATGGATTGCAAAGCCCAAAACTTCATCCCTGAGATAAGCAACTGTCATGCGACCGGAGGCATCGTACTTGAAGGATGATTCGTCAAAAGCAATGCCTTGGTTGGATAGTTGCCATACAGCACGCTTAACGTTACCTGTGGATACTGCAATGTGACCGTGTGTTCCACGTCCGTTGCCCTTCATGCACTCCACTTGTGTGCTAGCAAATACGCTACTGTTACCAACCTTTGTGCCCCAACCAAACAATGCTTCAAATTGCTTCGCTGTTGCAATGGCTTGTTGTTCGTCATCGCAGTTTACGCCAATGTGAACAAGTTGGAAGTTGAGCATCTTGTTAACGGCAGTTTTGCATAGAGCAGTAATTTCCTCCCACTTTTCTTCCTTTACAAGCTTATCTGGAACAATCCAGCTACCGCCACAGCAAACAACCTTGGGGTTAGCTAGGTAGTTGTTGAGATTGCCTTCGTTTACGCCACCTGTTGGCATAAACTTCATTTGGAAGTAAGGCGCGGAAATGGCCTTGATATAGTTGATTCCGCCAGCTTGTTCTGCTGGGAAGAATTTTACAAAGTTCAAACCAAGCTCCATAGCTTGTTCAATTTGGCTACCGTTTGCCACACCTGGGCAGAAAGGAACGCCTTGATCCATACAGTGCTTAACGATTCTTGGGTTAAGACCAGGTGCTACACAGAACTTTGCACCAGCTGCAATAGCTGCGTCAACTTGTTCGGTTGTTAGTACTATGCCTGCGCCAACAAACATATCGGGATAAGCCTTTGTCATTGCGGAAATAACCTTGTCGGCACCTGCTGCACGGAAGGTAACTTCTGCTGCGTGAATACCACCATCGTACAATGCTTTTGCAAGATGAACGGCATTTTCAATTTTTTCCAATTTAATTACAGGGATGATACCTGTACACTCCATAAGTTCTAAAAATTTGTTGTCCATACCTATAACTTCTCCGTATGTATTTTTTTGATTTGTACCCCTCAAAATATGGCAAAAAGGGCATAATATCCCCTTTGCAAACTTCGAGTATTTATATTATAACTTTATATGTCAATTTAGTACATACAAAATCTGTATTATTTTATGCACAAAACAGACACCGAAAAATGCTATTTTTGCTTTACAAAATTGGTCAATTTGCCAATATTTTGGACGGTAACCGTAACTGTATCGCCATCAACAATTTTACTGCAACCTTGTGGCGTACCCGTTAGGATAATATCGCCAGCGTGCAAGGTCATCACTTTGCTTACAAAGGACAATGCCGCAAGGGGGCTATTTATCATTTCACAGCTGTTGCCGCGTTGCTTTTCTACCCCATTAACTTGTGTGGTTAGTACCGTGTTGGATAGGTCTAGCTCCGTTTGAAGTAGTCCGCTTAGTGGGCAAAAGGTATCAAAACCCTTGGCACGAGTCCATTGTCCGTCCTTCTTTTGCAAGATACGCTCGGTAACGTCGTTGGCAATGGTATAGCCCAGGATATGTTGTGCCGCTTGGTCAACTTCAACGTCACGACAAGTGTCCTTGACAACTACCGCAATTTCCCCTTCGAACTCAACGTGCTGAGCAACAGGTGGTAACAAAATATGTTGGCCGTTTGCGATAATACTAGTTGTTGGCTTTAGAAAAATTAGCGGTTCTACTGCAGCTTTAGAGCCAAATTCCTCGGCATGCTTGTAGTAGTTTAGCCCAAGCGCAACAATCTTGGATGGATTGCAAAAGGGAATTTCTTGTCCGTCTAGCTGTTTGTCCGTCACTGTATATTTGCCAAAAATATCCCCTTCAACAAGATAAAACTTGTCTTCTACCAAAGCAACGTAGTGCTCCTTGCCCTGGTTTACAATGTGTTTAATTAGCATACAAAAACGCTCCGTTTTGTACAACAAAAGTTCAATCGTATTGCAAGCATACTGCACAAGTAACGATATTTAACACCTTTTTGTTGCACATTTAATTGTTGTTAGTTTGTATAATGAAATGGGGACGACACACAGTTGTGTCCTCCCCAAAATTTTGCTAGTAATTAGCGACCAAGCCATCCGCCGTCAACTGCAAGTGTAAAACCATTTACGTAGTCGGATGCGGAAGAAGCAAGGAATACGCCTGCGCCCATGATGTCATCTGGTGTGCCCCAACGACCTGCTGGGATACGTTCCAAGATAGCTTCGCTACGTTCTGCATCGGCACGCAAAGCTTGTGTGTTGTTTGTTGCCATATATCCTGGAGCAATTGCGTTTACGTTGATTCCGTACTTAGCCCATTCGTTAGCCATGCTCATTGTCATACCCTTAACGGCAGATTTACTTGCTGTGTAACTAGGTACACGGATACCGCCTTGGTAACTTAGCATGCTGGCAACACTGATGATCTTTCCGCCGCCGCCTTGCTTTATAAATTGTTGCGCAACTGCTTGGCTAAAGAAGAATACTGTTTTTGCATTGACAGCCATAACACTATCCCAGTTTGCTTCGGAAAATTCGATTGCATCTTCACGCTTGATGATACCAGCATTGTTTACCAAAATATCTACGCGACCAAATGTTTCGATTGTCTTTGCGATAATGCGGTCGATTGGTTCAATGGTGATTAGGTTTTCTACCATATATTGGAAGTTTTCTGCACCGAGCATATCTTGTGTTGCTTGGCTGGAAACCACACTAACACCCATAACCTTTGCACCAGCTTCTACAAAAGCTTTGCAAAAACCTTGTCCCAAACCTGTGTCACTACCTGTTACGATAGCTACCTTACCTTTTAGACTAAATTGATCCAAAATCATTGAAATAATTCTCCTTTTATATGATTTTTTGTTTTACAAAATAATAATATAACTCTTTTTAGATATTTGCAAGGGCAAATATATTCTTTTTTATGTACAATACGGATAATCTGGGCAAATTTTTGTGACAAATTGCTTAAAAGATGCCAACGGCACGAAGTACAACAATTTCCAAGAAAATGGTAACAGCCGATAGCAACGTTGTCCAAACCACCACTTGACCAGCAAGTTCGTCGTCGGCACCCATTTCCTTTGCCATTATTGCCGATGACACAGCCGTTGGTGTGCCAAATACTGCAATGTAGGCGGCAAAATGCTGTCCTTGAAGGGATGGAAACAACAAGTATGCCAAAGTAAGGCTAACAGCAGGAACGGCAACACAACGAATAAGTGTGGTAGCAAGAACAGGTTTCCACAAACGCTTTACCGCCGAAACGGTAAATCTGCCACCCAACACAATCAAGGAAAATGGCGTTGCGGTGTTGGCTACGTATTGCAGAGCCTTGTAAAAGAAGGTTACTTCGCTATCAAAGATAGTAAAGCTCTTTAGTCTAAATGACCAATTCAACTCAACAAACAATGCACGGATAAGCAAAACAACAAGTCCGCCAACAACCGCCAAAATCAATGGGTTAGTTACTGTGCCCTTGAGCACCTTGATAAATGGCGATTTCTTTTGCGAAGCTTGCTCTAGCTGTGGAGCTTGATTGTTGTAAACGGTAAGTGCTACAACGGCAAGCATATTGAACAATGGAATAGTAAATGCAGACAATACACTAGCTGCAGCTGCCCCTTGCGCTCCAAACAATGCTGTTGCAAGTGGCACGCCGATAAGGGCAAAGTTGCTCCTAAAAATACCTTGAATAACAGCACCGCATTGCCCCTTGTCCTTTACAAACAAAGGTGTAACAACCATTGCCACAGCAAAAATTACAATGATAGCACAAACTGCGTAAAGCACAAAAGTCCAGTTGATTTGTCCAATATTTTCAATGTTATACACGTTGTAAAAAAGCAATGCTGGAAGCAACACCTTGAACACCAGCTTGTTTCCTGTGTTAAGAAAACTGTCGGATAAAAATCCTACTCGCTTTAGCAAATAGCCTACAACAATGAGTATAATAAGTGGCAAAACTGCATTTGCCGCAAAGATAAATGAGCCCATAAATAAATGATTCCTATTTGACATATTGTACAACAACTGAGTTTTAGACAGCATTTGTTGTACACTTAAAGATTACTAGTCTTGCGTGTATGGATATTTTTGCAAAGCATTGAAGTCTACCTTGCCAAGTTTTGTGAGGGGCATTTCTGGCAGAACTTCTACAAGTCTTGGAACGGAATAGCGCATAAGGTTTTTGCTGCAAACATCCACTACAAGCTTGGTAGCTTGGTCGTTATCCATTGGCTCGGTAAGTGTTACGTAAGCCTTTAGATATTGTTTTTGGTTGTACTTGTATGGCACAACACACGCTTCGACAATTTGTGGCAACGTTTTGATGCAACGTTCAATTTCGGCAGGGAACACGTTTACTGCAGCAATCTTGATGGAACGCTTTTTGCGATCAACAACGTACAAAAATCCGTCATTATCAATGTAGCCAATATCGCCAGTTTTTACACCACCCCGTTGTGTGTCGAAGCTTTCGCCACCGTCAATATATCCGTCCATAAGGCCTGGGGTGCAAATGACAATTTCGCCAAGGGTGTTTGCTGGAAGCTCGTTGCCTTGTTCGTCCACGACGTAGGCTTTGCAGTTGAGCAATGGTTTTCCGCAACTGTTTTTGCGGTAATTTTGGTAGTTATTTACTGCGCAAACCCCACAAGTTTCCGTCAAACCATAGCCACGCATTAGGCGGGCTTTACTTCCGTAACGCGCAAGCACGGTGTCGGCCATTTCCACCAAAGACTCGTCAACTACGTCCCCACCACACCAAATTACGTCGATGTTCTTGATGTGCTTGCCTCTAAAGGGCTTGTATGCAAGCATCTTTTTTACCATCACTGGTACTGTTGCCCACATTGTTATCTTGTGGGTTGCAAAACACTTGTTAACGTCCTTTAGGTTGAATTTGGGTACAAGCGCCAAAGATAGTTTTAGCGCTAGCGACGTATGCACTCCTACGCACAATCCGTATGCGTGGAAGACAGGCAACGTTACAAGGCTTGTTTCCTTGCCTGTGGCAACGGGATGATACATATCCAATAAGGACGTTGCAACATCGTTAAATGCCTTGTTGGTTAGTCGCACAATTTTGGCTTCGCCACTAGTTCCGCCACTGTGCATATAGCAAACGATATCATCTGCCGTGCCAACACTTGGGGTTTGCAGGCCGTCCTTTAGCAAACTGCGGTACTTGATAACCTTTTCCCTTTTGCCAATATTTCCGTACAAGGCAAAGATTGGCTTGCGCCAAGTAACGTAGTCGGCAATGGAACAGCGAATAAGTATTTGGCCAAGTTCTTGCAGGGGTTTTTCGTCCCTGACCAAAATGTCGTAGAACAACAGCGCCTTGGATTGCGTTTTTTGCAAGTTTTCCTTTAGCATTGGCAAAGGTGTTACCGGGTGAACAATGTTTGCCACTAGTCCTAGGTGCGAGCAAGCGTAAAAAGCCACAAGGCTGTGTGGGCATGTGGGCAAATAAATGGTAACAACGTCCCCCTTGACTAGCCCCAAGGAAGACAATCCCGCAGCAAAGCGGTCAATCTCCTTTAGGAAACTTTCCATAGGGATTTTGTGCCCCATATAACTAACAAAGGCGTGCTTGTTGTGATTTTGTTGTATGTATTGATAACAATTTGACAAATTTGAAGTCCTCCAGGTAGTGCCTAGTAAGTAGATACAGCTAAAAAGCACAACCTTCTACACATACATTATACCACTACACACACAAGTAGTCAATGGTAGATTGTTTCAAAATATATCAAACAACCACCCAATACGACCATCAAAACCAAAAAGTTGACAAAGATTATAACAACACTAAAACATATTGTTCCGTTGCGTTACAAACGTACAACAAGACAATAATTTGTGGTAGCAAAAAGTTAAATGTCATTGACATTGCACGATTAATGTAGTACAATACACCTTGTTGTTGACATACAACAAATTACATACAGAGGTGTGTTATGAAAACTTACGAAGTAGACCTACACGGTTACAAAGCACAATTACCAATTCTTCCACTACCAAACGGCGTACAAATTTGCTTCTTCAACCTTCACGGCAATGCGGAAATGACAGAACATTGCGGAAAGGAACTTGCAAAGATGGTTGCTGATTGCGACGTTTTGCTAACAGCAGAAAGCAAAGGTCTACAACTTACACACGTAATTGCACGCGAGCTTGGACACAAGTTCTACGCAGTTGCACGCAAGAGCTTGAAGCTCTACATGCAAGATGGACTTTCCATTGTAATCAACTCCTCCATCACAACAGGCAAGGAACAACGTTTGTACATTTCCAAGCACGATGCCGATTTGCTAAAGGGTAAAAAAGTTGGTATCATCGATGACGTTGTAAGCACAGGCAACAGCCTTGTTGGCCTAGAAAAGCTTGTTGAGCTTGCTGGCGGAATCATCTGCAAAAAGGCATTTGTTTTGGCAGAAGGCGATGCAAAGGACCGCACAGATATTTGCTTCCTAGATACTATCCCATTGCTATAATTTGCACAAGAAATGTTATTACAAACATACAATTAAAGCTGTTTAACACCTTTAATTGTGCACTACACTAAAACCACAAGCAGTTATTTCACAAAGAAAATAGCTGCTTTTTTGTTGCAAGTTTAACAAAAAAAAACACAATATTAGCCAAGGTTTTTGGCAGTAAATTGTTAGCTGTTTGGTATTTACTAAAAGGCTTGTTGATTTATTCAACATCAAAAAAAGGGCAAAAAAAAGACCTGTTCGACTGTGCCGAATAGGTCCTTTTGATTAGTAAATATCAACTTGTTCTTGCCAGTTGCAGTTGGATACAACGGTAATTTCTTCCTTGGTGTAGGGATGGGAAAAACGCAACTTGTGACAGCAAAGCATTATCCTTTCCCCTAGATATGCGCCGTACAGCTTGTCACCAACTATGGGACAGCCGATATGTGCCATGTGTGCTCTTAGTTGGTGGGTGCGCCCTGTTAGTGGGCACAACTCCATCAAGGTAAAGTTGTCGTACTTGGCAATAACCTTGTAGGTTGTTATCGCTTGTTTGCCACAGCTATCTACTATTGTTTTGTTGGTAGCGTCATCACGCGACAGACAAGCGTCAATAGTTCCACTTTGCTGTTCGGGGCAACCACATACCACTGCTAGATACGTTTTGTGTATTTGATGCTCAAACATCATCCTGTTGAGCCTTTCTGCCGTTATTTGGTCCAATGCGCCTAGCACCAAGCCTTGCGTTGTTTTATCTAAACGTGTAACCAAGTGCAAGGAAAAACCTTGTCCAAAGGTTGTTGCCAGCATGTTGCCAAAGGTTTCGTTTGTGTGCGCCCTGTCGGGGTGAATTGCCACACCAAAAGGCTTTTCCGCCACGTACAAATATTCGTCCGCAAAGACAATTTGTGCCTTATTTTGAGCAAATTGTGGGGTTTGGGGCTGTTCGTAGCTTTCCAAAAGCACTTTGTCCCCTTCTTTCAAGGTGTAGCGCACGGTGACAGTTTGACCGTTTACGCTGATGTTGCCGTTGTACTTCATCCGCTTGATTTGCGTTGTGGAATACTGGTTTTGCTCAAAATACTGCAACAGCGTTTTTCCGTGCAGATTGCCGTCCACCACAAATGTTATCTTCATATCACTCTTTTGTGGCTCTTTGAGCCTTTTTTAGGTGGCGTTGTTCGTCAATATCCACCAAGCATTGACCGTCCTTGTAGCAAAGGGTTATTGTGTCGCCCTTTACCAAGTATCCTAGCTTAGCTAGCTTGAACATAGGGATGTCGGAGTAGCTGTCGGAGTAAAATGCCTCTAACGGAGTGTCGCCAAATTGAGCCTTGTAGCACTCTACCTTTTTGTAGCCGTAGCAATGTGCCCCTGTTAGCTTGCCGCTGTATAGGTCCAGTTCCGTTGCAATGACAGTTAGCCCCAACCTGTGACATGCTTCTTCTACCAAAAAGCGGGGGGATGCGGAAATAATCAAGTCGTCGTCTTGACGTTGTTTTAGGTACCAATCCTTGAAACGCCACATATTCTTATCCCAAAAATGCCTTACAAACCACTCTTTTTTGGGGATAAAATGCACAAAAAATGCCAATCCGTGCAAAAAGGCATTTTTGTTGATTATCCTACAAACGTACAACAGCCAAAATACAAATTGCACAGGCGTGTACAATAGCAGATAGGGCAATCGGATGTAGCAAAACAGATTGAATTGTAGCAAACTGTTGCTTTTTATAATTGTTCTGTCAAAATCGTATGCTTTCATAGTCAAATTATACCACGCACACAACACGTGTGGCAAGCAATCGGGCAAAATTGCCAAAATACCCGCATTTTTTGACACCGTTGAGCGCCAAACAAAAGGTCAAACCGCCCCATCACGTTAATTGCAACCCAAATTACTCAAAAAGATTGCAGAATATTTGTGTATTTTTGTGTAATTAGTTGACTTTTACTTTGCATTGGGTTATAATATGTTAGCATTTTGAAAGGAATATTGTGCATCGTTAGCTCAGCTGGATAGAGCGTTGGTCTACGGAACCAAAGGTCAGGGGTTCGAATCCCTTACGTTGCGCCA
>JAFTHP010000039.1 GCA_017457305.1 Clostridia bacterium
GAATTGATGCTGACGCATCATGAATTGGCTTCGCCATGATTTCTCGCGTTGCTCCATGAATTGAATTGCAACGAATATCATGCCCGTAGGGCAATTCACGCAGTTTACTGCAATTCATGACACGTAGTGTCAATTCATGCAACCCTGTTGCAATTCATTGCGTGTTCTCTGTTAAGGATAACACGCATACTGGTGGATGTTTTTTTGTTATATTGACGTGTGGGTTAGATGGGCATGGGGATGTAGGACAAAATGAGGTCGGTAACCATACCAATGAGTACACCCGAAAGGTACATTGTGGCAAGGATAACCAAGTTGCGCTTGAGTTGTCCTTTTTGTTTGAACAAAATGACAAAGGCAAGTCCGCTAGAAGAAACTAAGCCACCAATCAAGCTACCCAAAGTTATCAGGCTGTTGGTGTACATACCCGCCAAGATTACACTTGCCGAGCAATTTGGTACAAGGCCAATAATGCTTGTGATAAATGGACGGAAGATGCCAAGCTTTGAGGCAAAGCCCACGATAGCATCTTGAAAATAGTACAAAAGCAAGCCAAATGCTACGTTTACTGCAAACAAGTACAGGAAAATTTTTAGGGTGTGCAGTAGCGGATGCTTGACAAAGTGCCAAAAACTGTGATGGTGTTCGTGCATTTCGTGACCGCAACAGCCTTCTTGTTGAAGTTGATAGGTGGTTGAAAGCTTGCGTTTATCTAGTAGATTGATTAGGTAACCAAGCAACACCGCATACACCAACTTGACTACTACCACTATCCACACCACCTTTGCCGTTTGGCTGTTGGTTAACAAAATGGGCAAAGCTTCGTCACTGGTTGCAACAAAGAAAGCAATCAAGGTGCCCGTTTTGAGATAGCGTTGGTTGTACAAGTCCGTTGCCATAACGGAAAAACCGCATTGGGGAATTAGCCCAACACCACTTGCAACCAAGGGAGCAAGTTTGCCGTTGAGTAGACGTACTGTGGCAGATTTAGTTTTGGCATTGTTTTCCAAAAACTCTATTAGCAGATACACAACAAGCAAAAATGGCGCTGCTTTGGCACTGTCTAGTAGGCTTTCTAGTATTACTTCCCACATAAATTGTAAATAATTGAACGAGATAAGTTGAATAGGTTGAGATTATATGTTGATTGGCTACCGAGATTTTTCGACTGCGCTCGAGATGGCAATAAAAACTGACGAACAAAAAATAATGAATAGATTTTTGATGGGGTATGCAAGTAGATAGTTTATAGCAAACATCTTTAACCTGCAAAAAGACAAGTTAAAATTGTTACTATAAGCAAACAACTTACAACAAAATAGTTATGAATAATTATGCATTGATAGTTCAATGCGATTAGGTTGTTTTATAGCTATGTTACAAAAACTAGATTAGACCAAGGTCCTTGCAGATTTCTTCCAAATTTAGGTCGGTGGTTGCAAGTTCCCTCAAATCTATGGCTTGTTCTACTGCCTTGATGGGGTTTTTGTAAGTACCCATTGTTGTTTGGCTGGGGGTAACGTCCGTTGCGCTGACCGATTGTTCGGTGGATTGACGGATGTTTTTTGCCATTTGGGATAGTTCACTAGCAACGTCCTTCCCTTCGTAGGCATTGATGATGCACTCCAACTTTTTTTGTATCTTGTTGAATGCTTCCACTTCTTCTGCCGACAAGGTTGCAACAAGCGTTTTGCTGTATGCTCGCCAAGAAGCATAGAACAGCTTGGCACGCGCCAATACCAGTTGGGAAAAGCGCTCGGCATCACCGCGCATTTCTTCAACTAGCTTTTGCGTTTCGATAAGTGACTTGCTAATTGCTTGCTCATCCTGTTGATATTGCCTTAGTTGTTCGGTCAGGCTGGCATTTTCTTCCGTTAGCTGATCGATTCTATCCTTTTGCGCTACACGGATATCCCTTTCCCTTTGAGCCGTTTCGGCAATATATTTGTCTACTTGTTGCGGATTGTATCCACGAAAACTTTTACTAAATTGCATAAATTTGTTAAAAAATGTTGTTGATTACTGTGAAATAATAAGTGCAAAACCACCCTTCCACCGTTTTCACGGTCCCCCTTCCCTAGAGCTAAAGCGCTAGGGACGGCTTTGATAAGGTTGTTAAATTGCCAAGGCTATTGAACAAGAAATGGTTGAATAGCTGTAAGCGATTTGGCTAGCAAAGTGCAAGCTAGCGCTGCGTTCTTGCGAAGGAAGTTACTGGAGGTACCTGACTGAGCAAAACGCAGATGATAGCGCCAGCAATTTGTAGCCAAAATACAACCAGAGCTTGTGAAATAGCCTTACTTATTTTGAGATAGTTCTTGGGCAATGATTGTTTGCTTTAGTTGGTAAAGCTTGTCGGACAAGTCCACCTTGTAGTTGTGTGGTTGAGATAGACGTCTGTATTCTGGCCACAATCTGTCCAGATTGCGTTGACAGTTTGCTTGAAGGGTGTAAACGTCAGGGCTGGTGTACACTTGCTTGCCATCTACAAATACGTCCACGTACAGTTCTTCCACGTGGAAGTTTGTGATGGTCTTTTGCATCCAACGTTCAGTTGGGTGTGTGATGGTAAGTGGCTTGGAGGTGTCGATTGTTTCCCCTTGAAGAGCAATCAAATCGGCCAATGCCTTGCCCGAAAGGCTATCGAAAATGCGGAAAACCGTTTTGATACCAGGGTTTGTTACCTTGATTGGGTTATCGCTAATTTTCATTTTGGGGTAGTTTACACCATTATCTAGCAGGTTGGAAAGCTTGTACACACCGCCAAGGCTTGGGGTGTTGTTGCTTGTAATCATCTTGGTGCCTACGCCATAGATGTCAATGCAAGCGCCCTGTTGCTTGAGAGCTTGAACAACGTACTCGTCGATATCGGAGCTAGCAAAAATCTTGCAATCGCTATGACCAGCTTCATCTAGCATTTTGCGTGCTTCCTTGGACAAATATGCCAAGTCGCCACTATCTAGACGGATACCAATTGGTTGGTAGCCCTTGGATTTGAGATAATCGAAAGTTTTGATTGCATTGGGAACACCGCTGCGCAATGTGTCGTAGGTGTCCACAAGAAGCAAGGTATTATTTGGATAGGTGTCTGCATACGCCATGAAAGCATCCAATTCTGTTGGATATGACATAACCCAACTGTGAGCATGTGTGCCCTTGGGTGGCAATCCAAACATTTGCGCACACAAAACGTTGCTTGTGCTGGTGCATCCGCCAATTACTGCGGCACGCGCGCCATAGATTGCTGCATCGGGGCCTTGCGCACGGCGAAGACCAAACTCTAACACGCTTGCGGGATATGCTGCGTGACAAACACGGCGAGCCTTGGTTGCAATGAGCGTTTGGAAGTTGATGATATTTAGCAATGCTGGCTCAATTAGTTGCGCTTCGCAGATGGGAGCTGTGATAATGAGCATTGGCTCGTAGGGGTACACAACGGTGCCTTCGGGTACGGCACGGATTGTTCCAGTAAACTTGAAGTTTTTGAGCCAATTAAGGAAGTCATCGTTGAAAGCCTTAGTCTCACGC
The DNA here is from genome assembly GCA_017457305.1 of Clostridia bacterium. Lineage (GTDB taxonomy): Bacteria > Bacillota > Clostridia > Christensenellales > CAG-314 > Fimimonas. The sequence goes on from JAFTHP010000039.1 coordinate 3,529, forward strand.
AAGTATTGGATATCATCATCTGTAAAATGAAGATTGTTGATATACTCAATGGCTTGGTCTAGTCCTGCGGCAATGCAAAAACTGCTTTCTTCAAAGGGGCGGAAGAACAAGTCGAAAGTGGCAACTTGGTCCTTTTTGCCGTGAAGAAAGTATCCGTACATCATTGTAAGTTCGTAAAAGTCTGTTAAAAGTGTTAAGTTACGCATAGTTAATCTCCTTTGTGAAGGGATTTTTTAGTTTGTACAAATATCAAGTGCAAGTGATATTACTATTGTCGATACCACCCGTCCATCAAAACTGTGGGAAAGGTTTACTTTTTGCTCTTTTTCTTGTCCTTATCGGGATCTACCCAAGGGGTAATGTGTTCTACGCCGTAGTCTTGGTATACCTTTGGTGGGAATACAAATAGCAAAAACTTGTTTAGTTTTGTTGAGTTGCCCTTACCTGTTGCATTATTCAACAACTTGAGAGTTGGTATGTACTTGAACATTACCATTGCCACGCACAAGCCTGTGCAAATTACAAACAGCACAATGCCGTTGGCAACGCCGTCCATAATGCCCCATTTGAGCAAACTGAACAATCCAAATACGAAAATTACCGCCAATACAACGGAGTAGCAAATGGTTGCTGTGTAGTACTTTTGCTTGTCCGTTTGCCAGTTATCTGGGCTAACTGTTAGGTTGCCTTGATCGTCGTACAGTTGCAAGCGATCGAAAACCGACCATGCACCTAAACCGCTATAAATTGCAAGTACTGTTAGTACAACCGCCAAAATGAAGTTACTTTCGCCGCCCAAAGCAAAGAACACAATGCCCAAAGCAAGCAACACAGCCGAAAGAGCTATAAGTAGCCATCTGGAAACACGAAGTTCGTGCAGGTCGCTGGTGAAGAACTTTTTGTACAGCTTGTGGATATCCTTGCGGTACACGTTGGAAAGGGTGATGATGCCCAAACAAATGGTGAAAATGGATACAAGTTGGGAAATCTTGATGTCCGTTTGCATGTTGCCAATGTACAGGTACAAGCTGTCGGTACGCATACCTTCGATTACCAAACGAACAATACCGTAGTAGATGCCGTAGAAGGCTGTGCACCAACCAATCTTGTAGCGTTTGCTACGTGTTAGCACAAATACGCACAGCAAAAAACCGATAAAGTTGCAAAAACTTTCGTAAAAGAAGGTTGCTTGGTACCATCCTTGTGGTTGACCAATGGATGGGTACTGGATCCAAACGGCAAGACCGTTGAAGTTACTAAATAGTCCGCTTTGGCTGTGTGGCAGAGCATCGTAAACTGTGGTGATTAGCTCGCCGTAGGCTTCTTGGTTGAAGTAGTTACCCCAACGACCAATGCTTTGCGCTAGCATTACGCCGGGCATTACGCAGTCGGTAACAATGCCAAAACGGTGCCCCTTGATCTTAGCAAGCACCATTGCGGCAAGATAGCCTACAATTACGCCACCGTAGATACCCAATCCACCACCACGAAAATCGAAAAAGGTGGACCAGTTGGGAACGCTACCTGCCCAAGGGAATATGTAGATATAGGCACGTGCGCCCAACACACCAAGGGGAATAACAACAAGTGCGTATTCGGTGATGTCGTAGGGATCGTAGCCACGTTTTTTGAAATACAAAGCGCCAAAAAGAATAGCTAGGCACATACCTGTTACAATGCAGATAGCATACAGATATATTTCAAAGCCAAAAATGTGCAACGCGGGGCTTCGACCTAGGCTTAGGCCAAAGTTTTCGTTGCCAAATACAAAATCGTTTAGTAAAAGGGATAAATTCACTGTTTGTTAATCCTTTGCTAGTTATTTCCACAAATTGTGGTATTTGTACAATTATCGACAAATTTCAACACATAGTGTTGACGAGTGCAATAAGTGCATATTACAGCACTTTATATTTTACCCCTTTTTGCCACAAAAGTCAATACCACAACGGCAAAACTGGGCACTTTTGTTAAAGGTAAAAAAGGTAAGAATTGACGTGAATATCGACAAAAGGTGATAGATACAAATTGCTTTTTGTAGATAGTCGAAATTGTTGTATCAAATACTGTTGAAAAAAGGCTTGAAAAGGTGTTTTTTTTGTCATTTAGTTTGGAAAAATCAACAAATTTTGTAAAAATGAAAAAAGGGGCTGTTATTACTTGTAAAAGTGTGGTATAATGTTGTTACTAATGGAGTTTTTATGATAGATAACAAATCCACAACTGAACCAATGGATGTTGCAAGCGATCAAACTTTGCACAACAGCACCACCCTTACTAGACAGGCGAAAGCTTCGCTTGCCAAGGCAAAGCGCGCAAAAAATCGCAAGCAAAAGCAACCAAGGCCATTGACTGCCGAACAACAGCAAGCCAATGAAAAAAGATTGCTAGACAAACGTCTGTTTGCCATCGCTCGCGAACAAAAGGATATTAAAACTTGGTACAAGTTGGATAACTCGGCATTGATGTACCCCATGGTTGCTCGTGGTCCAAGCAATGCTGTTTTTTCCATTTCCGTACAGCTTAAAAAGCCTGTTGATCCAATTGCACTTCAATATGCGTTAAACAACGTGTATCCACGCTTCCCCACCATTTGCGGAACAATCAAAATGGGGCTGTTTTGGCCATTTATTGACAAGCCTGCTGCGCCCATTGTTGTTCAGCAACAAAACAAACAGCCTTGCTTGCCCATGAAGGTGGACAACAAGCGTAGTCAAATTAGGGTTCACTACTTTGCAAACAAAATCAGTGTGGAATTTTTCCACTCGGCAACGGACGGTCAAGGGGGCGTAACCTTTGTGAACAGCTTGCTTCGTTGCTACTTTGCTCAACTTGGCATTGCGTGCGACAAAACAAACTGCTACGACCACAGGGATAATCCTACCTTGGAAGAAATTAGGGATAACATCCCCAACGTTGCAGTAAAACACAATCCACCACCCTGCCCACCACCAGTTAGAACAAGAATATTGAAGGGAACACCCATCAAAAATAAGACTCACACAGTTATTCGTGGGGTGTGCTCGGCAACTCAACTTTATAACGTGGCAAAAAGCTACGGCGCAACTGTTACCGAACTACTGGGTGCCATCCAACTGATGGGCTTGGAAAAACTGACCAACGTTACCAACAAGGAAGATAAACGACCAATACGTATTCTTGTACCCGTTGACCTACGCAAATGGTATAACGTAGAAACAATGCGTAACTTTAGTAACTACATCTTTTTTGAGAGCCTTGGCGGTCTAACACTAGAACAAACCATTGCACAAATCAAGGAACAAAGCAAGCGTCAACTTACAGACGAATATTTTAGGGGTATGGTAAGCTTCAACTACAACAGCGGATCTAACCCAATACTAAAGTTTGTTCCGCTGTGGCTAAAGAGCAAGGTTGTTAGTATGGTGGTAAAAGGTCGTGGCGAAGGTGTTGTAAACTGCAGTACGTTATCCAACCTGGGCAGAATATCAGCACCACCACAATTTGCCGACCACGTTGTAAGATACGAGTTTACCTTTGGCAAACCACCAAAGAAAACCAACAAGTTTGCCGTGGCAACATACAACGACGTGTGCGTTATCACAATGAACAACGCCTACGCCGAAAGGGATTGCGAAAAGTTCTACTTTAGAAAACTTGCCGAACTGGGTGTTGATCTTACACTAGAAACGGAAGTTTGGGACGAAGAATAATTTTTGCTTGGCTTGAACATGTTTTTTGGCGGCGGTATCAATCATCAATTAACTAAAAAGACTGCTACCAGCAAAAATAGCTTTTACTTACACCGCTCTAAAACAAATATCATCACAAATCAAGTAGCTACTGCTATTGGAGAAAATATGAAATATTGCACAAAATGCAAGGTTAACGTGCACCATCAACAGACAAACTGCCCATTGTGCGGTGCGTATCTGGACGAGGCGGACAACAACCTTAACAACCAAATGTACACAGAAATGAACTCCGTTGTGAAGTATCCCAAGTTGGTTATTTCTACAAAAAGACCATTTTTCCGTACAAAATTTAATAAGTTGCTAGTTGCCTTGATGCTGTTTTCGGTGCTACTAAACATTATTGTAACACCAGATAGCCTTTGGTCGGCATACGTGACTGTTAGTATCATCTTTGTGATTTTTGGCGTGATGCTACCCATCAACAGAAGGTCCAAAATTGTTAACATAATCAAGGCCGAATTATTTTGGATTACGGTGTGCGCAATTGCCTTTGAGTTGATAATTACAAAAGGCAAGTTTGCTTGGCTAACTGTGGAATACATCCTGCCTTGGGTATACTGCTTGGCTGTGGTGCTGTTGGATTTGCTGATTATTTTTCTTCGCAAAAAGAACAGACAGCTGTTTAGTACACTTATCACGGCAACTTTCTTTGCCGCACTACCACAAATTGTGCTGTGGGTTGTTGAGCCAATTGGTTGGTATCAGCCAAAAACTATCATCGACTTTGTTGTGTTCCTTAGCGCACTGCTAAATGCTGTGTTTATGTTCATCATCTGCAGCCGCAGTATGAAGGAAGAAATGGAACGTAACCTTAATATCTAACAAGGAGATTCACTATGAAAATTGACGCTGTAATTTATCCAAAAACTCCACGCGAAGAAAAGGTGGTAATCATTGCTATTTCTAATGGTAGCGTCTACTACGTTGACAAAAACGCAAGTATTGGCGTAATTGGCTTGGCTTACGTTAAAGTTACCGACAAAGATTACATCCCACTTGGCGCTGGAAGCATTGGGTTTTAGATTAATTGAAAAATACAAAAGAGAGAACGTGATTGTTCTCTCTTTTTTTATGGATAAAAGCCCAAGGAAAGCAAAAGGGCATCGTTGATTTGTTGCATAAGCTCTGGGGGAAGTTCGCCAATTTTTTCGCGGATACGACTTTTGTCTATAGTGCGGATTTGTTCCAATAGTACCACCGAATCCTTGGCTAGATGACAGCCCTCACGCGGGATTTGTATGTGCGTCGGGAGCTTTGCCTTGGTTAGTCTGCTTGTGGTTGCCGCAGCAATGATTGTGGGGCTATACTTGTTGCCAACATCGTTTTGCAAAACAAGCACAGGCCGAATGCCCCCTTGCTCACTACCGACAACAGGGTTAAGGTCGGCGTAATACAATTCTCCTCTTTTTATCACAACGCCACCTCCATTACAAGTTGTTAGAACAAAACAACACAAATTAAACTATATTATTTGCCACTACAACTTGCAGTAAAAATTGTGCCAAAGGTAAAAACTTTTCACCTTGGTATATGCTATGTAGTAGTGACAAAATTTGTGTGTTTTGTGCTTGTAATCATTGTTGACCGCTTGATGAACAATTATAACAAACAGCAAAAATTTAGCTAAAACTGCGCTAAATACCACTATTTTTGTATATTATGCGTGGCATAGTAGTATGCAAATAGAGCAGAGCAAAATGGAGTAGGTTGAGTAATTTTCAAAGAAAAAAGAGCATTTTTTTGCGAAATGCTCTTATATTACTCGAAAATAATATTTTGCCGTGCAACCCTTTTGGCGCACTGACAAATTACTAAAAATGCCCTACGTTAGTCTAATAATTAGGTGTAATGCCTATTGATTTTTGTAGACAAAATTTATGCCATTATTAGCAAGTCTTACCCCTTGTTTTAACTATAAAAAGTCATTACTGATTAAGCTCTCTTTGCACAAGGGAGCTTTTTGTATTGCTCTAACATATACACATTTTGCATTGGCATCGGCTAGCGTTTTGTGTTTTTAGTCGGTGGTAATGTCGCCAGGCCAATCGTTGATTCCACCAAATTCCACCACGTTTGTGTAGCCAAGTTGCACTAGCTTTTCTGCCGCTTGCTTGCTTCGGTTACCACTACGACAGTAGACAAAAATTACCTGCTTTTTGTTGGGAAGCTGAGGTATTTCTTCTGTACCAATTGTTTCGTTGGGGATGTTGATGGCATTGGGAATATGCCCTTGGGCAAACTCCGCGGGGGTGCGAACGTCCAAAATGATATAAGGGCTACTTAGACTGTCCATCATTGACATTGCTTCTTCTGCCGTTACCTGTTTGTAGGTGTTTGTTGGTGGCTCGCAAGAGGTGCATCCCATTAGCACCACTGCACTCAAAATCATTACTAGTATTTTTCTAAATTTCATAATTGTGATTCCTTTTTTTAGTTTGAAAATTGATTTTGTCTTTTTGCTTTAACAGCAAGATAAATAGCATAGCCACTTGTGATTACAACAAGCAAACTTGCTGTTAGTAGTTGCATTTCGATAGATGGTTCAAGAGCAAACACACCAATTGAATTGAATACTCCGTGAGCTAGCAGACAAACGAGAAGAGATTTGCTTGTGTGATGAATCATTACAAACATAAATCCTGCCGACGTTGCGTAGACAATTTGCAACAAGGTTGCGCCAATTTCTGCGCCAGAGCCGTTGAACAAATTGATAACGTGCCCCAGACCAAATGTTAAGCTGGATACAACAATTGCCACCACCTTGTTATCTTCGGCAAGTGCATGGAACAAAAAACCACGGAAAATGACTTCTTCCAAAAAGCCAACAAATACCATTGTGATGACTGCAAGAAGGGCATCTGCCACCGTGCCATCAAAGCCAAGACCACCACAAAAGTTGACACCAAGCATCAACAGCAATGGGAAGTAGAAAAGCATTGAACGGGGGCTTGCCGTTGGTTTGCAAAGTCCATAATTGCACATCAAATTGTGCTTTTTGACAAAGCACAATAGCACAACGGACAGCGCCACCGCTATTGGCAAGGTGATGGATTTTTGCACGCCAACAAGGTCCGACAAGATATCCCCAACGGACATTAGAAGGCAGTAGGCAATAATCCACACTACCGTAAACAATATTCTACTTTTGTCGTGAAGCTTCTTTAGCACAATATTTCTCCCTTTGCAAGTATTTTACCACAAAATGAATATGTTTTCAACTGGTAAAGTAAAAAAAAGCATTTCACTGTGAAATGCTTTTTTTTGTTGACATTGGATTGGTTAGACTAACTGTAACTAAACTTTGCTTTAGACCTTAGTCCATCAAAGTTTTGAACTATAATGCTAGTCCAACTAAACTTTGAGTTTGCCTGTTAGTGTAATTATGCTTTGAGTTCGGCAAGACGTGCTTCTAGTTGAGCTTTTAGTTCGTTATAGCGAGCAAGCTTTGCTTTTTCGGCATCTACAAGCGCTTGTGGAGCTTTTGCCAAGAAGCCTTGGTTGTTAAGCTTGCCATTTGCACGGGCAATTTCGCTGTTTACAGTTTCCAATTCCTTGGTTAGACGTTCAATTTCCTTGTCCTTGTCTACCAAGTCGCCAAGTGGAACAAGGCAAGTTGCAGCTGTTCCTACTGCTTTGACGGTCTTTTCGTCTGCGTTGGGGGCTGTGTAAACAACTTCTTCCAAGTTACAAAGTTTGCACAAGTACAGTTCGCACTCCTTGATGCGTGGATCGGTAACTTCTACGTACAAACGGATGCGTTTGCTTGGGATTACACCATATTCGCTACGGATATTGCGTACCTTACCAATTAGATCCTTGAGTTCTTCTACCAAATCGTAGTCGCTAGCAAAATGCAAGCTGTCGGTGAATACTGGGAAGGTATCTGTCATGATTGTTTCGCCGTGAACGGGCAAATCTTGGTAGATTTTTTCGGTGATAAATGGTACAAATGGGTGCAATAGCTTGAGAATTTGTGTTAGTACGTGTACTAGTACCGACAATGTGCTTGTGCGCGCGCTGTCGTCTGTGCCGTAGAGAACGGGCTTGGTTAGTTCGATGTACCAATCGCAGAACTCTGACCAAACAAAGTCGAACAAAGTTTGGCACGCCATACCAAGTTCGTATTTTTCCATAAGCTCCGTTACTTGCTTGATTGTGTTGTTGAGTTTAGTCAAAATCCACTTGTCTGCAAGACTCAACGTGCATTGGTCGATTGGGATGAGAGTTTTATCTTCGCAGTTCATCAAAACGAAACGGCTTGCATTCCAAATTTTGTTCATAAAGTTGCGCGTTCCGTCAATCTTGTCGGAGCTGAAGCGGATATCGGAGCCATTTGCAACACCATTGAGCAATGCAAAACGAAGGGTATCTGCGCCGTATTTGTCAATGAACTCTACTGGATCGACACCGTTGCCCAAGGATTTGCTCATTTGCGACCTTGTTCGTCCCTAACAATACCGTGCATCAAAACATCCTTGAAAGGAATACTGCCTGTGTTGTACAAGGAACTGAAAATCATACGGCTAACCCAGAAGAAAATGATGTCGTAACCGCAAGCAAGTACGCTTGTTGGGAAAAATGCCTTGAAGTCGTCGCTTCCGTCGGCGTAGCCAAGTGTGGAGAAGGGCCACAAAGCACTGCTGAACCAAGTATCCAAAACGTCTTCGTCTTGGCGGATATGCTTGCTACCGCACTTTGGACATACGTCTGGATCATCTAGTTGGCAAATTTCTGCACCGCAATCATCGCAGTACCAAACTGGAATGCGGTGTCCCCACCACAATTGACGGCTGATACACCAGTCGCGGATGTTTTCCATCCAGTTGAAGTAGGTTTTTTCAAAACGTTCGGGGTGGAAGGAGATTTCGCCACTTCTTACCGCCTTGATGGCTGGTTCTGCCAAAGGTTGCATCTTTACAAACCATTGCTTGGATACAATTGGTTCTACTGTTGTGTGGCAACGATAGCAACTGCCAACGTTGTGGGCGTGTGGTTCAACCTTTTGCAAAATACCCATTTCCTTGAGTTTTGCAACAATTTGTTTGCGACACTCGTAGCGGTCTAGACCAGCAAATTCGCCAGCAAGTTCGTTCATTGTGCCGTCGTCGTTCATAACGCGGATAACAGGAAGGTTGTGGCGACGACCTACTTCGAAGTCGTTAGGATCGTGCGCAGGTGTGATTTTTACTACGCCTGTTCCGAAGTTCATATCTACGTAGTCGTCGGCAATAACGGGGATTTCGCGGTTGACAAAGGGAACAACTACTGTTTTACCAATGAGATGTTGGTATCTTTCGTCGTTGGGGTTAACTGCAACGGCTGTGTCGCCAAGCATTGTTTCTGGACGGGTGGTTGCAAAGGTTACTGTCGTGCTACCATCTGGTGTTGTGTATCCATAGTGCCAGAAGAAACCATCTTGTTCGCTGTACTCAACTTCGGCATCGGACAACGCTGTTTGACAAACTGGGCACCAGTTGATGATGCGGTCGCCACGGTAAATTAGACCATCGTTGTACATCTTGACAAAGGCAATACGTACGGCTTTGGAACACTTTTCGTCCATTGTGAAAGCCAAACGTGACCAGTCGCAACTGCTACCAAGACTTTTGAGCTGCTCAACAATACGTCCGCCATATTGTTCCTTCCATTGCCAAGCACGTTCCAAAAAGGCTTCACGGCCAAGGTCGTGCTTGTCGATACCGGATTTTTTCAAGGTTTCTACAATTTTAACTTCTGTTGCAATGCTGGCGTGATCGGTGCCAGGTAGCCACAAGGTGTTGTAGCCTTGCATGCGCTTGAAACGAACAAGGCTATCTTGAATAGCATTGTCCAAAGCGTGTCCCAAGTGAAGTTGTCCGGTAATGTTTGGTGGGGGTGCTACCATGCTGAAATATGGCGCGCCTACCTTAGCTTCCGGTGTGAAGTAGCCTTGTTCCATCCACCATTTGTACAAATCGCGTTCAAATGCAGATGGTTGATAACTTTTTTCCATCATAGTTGTTGTTCTCCCTATGTATTATTTGATAAATAAAAAAACACAGTTTACCCTTATGTAAAAGGGCGAACTGTGTTGAATAAGTCGCTGTACCACCTTTTTTTAGTAGCGTCACGTGTGTGAGTGCTACCCTTGTGTGCTTGTAACGGAGCTATCCGAACTGGAGTACTTTCGCAAAAAAATGCGCCGTTTCCCCCAATCAACTTGGCAAACTACACAATGCACACCCGTGTCCGTGTGGGATTTCCACCCTAGCCCACTCTCTGTTACGGCAGGTACTGCACGCCTTTTGCCTGAAACGTTTTTGATATTTTTATGTTACCACAAACAATTGTTTTTTGCAACAAAATATGGCTAATTTGTTTGGCGAAGTAAGGTTATCACGTAATTACCGCACCTTTACTTATACTGATAAGTAAAAATCATTTTCATGTTAATAGCAATATTGGCTTCCGTTTGTATTGCTAGATTTTGTTAACTGCGGTAGGGTTTGATTTTGCCGATGCGACCGATGTTATCTAGGAAGGTCATATCGGCTTGGTCGATGGTGAAATCTAGCTCCAAGTTTTGTGCTATGCGACCTTCGTTAGTGGACTTGGGCAAAGGCAAAGTGCCCTTTTGCAGACAGTATCTTAGGCAAATTTTGGCAACGGTTACGCCATACTTTTGTGCCAAAGGTTGAAGTTGCTCGTTGTTGACAATTTCGCCGGTGGCAAGTGGGCTGTAAGCTTGAATCAAAATGTTGTGCTGGTTGCAGTAATCCACAATAGCAGGTTGCGTGTTGCCAATGAAGTAGCGAATTTGGTTGACCATGGGCACTACTCCCGTTGCGTCGATGAGCACTTGCATATCTGCTGGATGAAAGTTGCTTACGCCAATGGAACGAATTTTGCCTGCGTTGTACAGCTCAATCATTGCTTTCCAAGCTTGGATGTTGCCTTGGGTGCAATCGGTGCCAATATCCGACCAGGGCCATGGCGCATGGATAAGATAAAGGTCGATATACTCCAACCCTAGGCTTGTTAGCGACTGGTTGAAGTGTTGGATTGTGCCTTGGTAATCCTTGATGTGGCTTGGGAGCTTGGTTGTTACAAAAATATCCTTTCTGTCTATGCCACTATCGGCAATTGCCCTGCCAACGCTAGCTTCGTTGCCGTATGCGTGGGCGGTGTCGATGTGGCGGTAACCCACCTTCAATGCGTAGGTTACGCTGTTGTAGGCTTCTTCCCCTTCGGCAACTTGCCAAGTGCCAAAACCAATTTTGGGAATTGTTACTCCGTTGTACAATGTGTAGAATTCGTTTTTTACCATAGCGATGCCCTCCTTTTAACCTATCTATTATACAACAGATAATGGCATTTTTCAATAGCTGACTTAGAAAATGTGATAAATATTGAAACAAACAATATATTGCGATTAGTAGTTCAGCTATGCTTACAAATATAGATTGCTATGTACCCTTTTTGCGTTAGTAAGATAAATATGGCATCAAACTGCATAATGCGACTACTAACCCAGCTACGCTTGAAATATAGATTGCTATATACTTTTTTGCATTAGTAAGAAAAATATGGCATCAAACAGTATAATGCGACTACTAACCCAGCTACGCTGGTGGAACATTTTTTGGGCGGTTGGAGTAGTATGCAATATACATAATTGGAGGATATCTTTTGAAAAAACTGATTGCTATTTGCTTGTGTGTGATGATGGCGTCGTTATGCTTGGTGGTCTTTATCAGTTGCGACAAACCTACCAATCAAATTAGGCTGACAGAAGTTACACACAGTTTGTTTTACACTCCACAATACTTAGCTTTGGCACTAGGCTACTTTGAAGAAGAAGGCTTAGACGTTGTTATCAGCAACGGAAGCGGAGCGGACAACGTGATGACAGCTTTGCTGACAAACGAAGCAGACATCGGCTTGATGGGCTGTGAAGCAAACATCTACGTGTACCTTCAGGGCAAAAAGGACTACCCAAAAGTGGTTGCTCAACTGACCAAACGAGATGGCGCATTTTTGGTGGCACGCACCCCAAACCCCAACTTCGACTACAGCGGTATGGAAAACTCCACCGTGCTGATGGGGCGAACGGGCGGTATGCCAGCAATGATACTGCAATACATCCTTAACGGCAAGGGATACACAAACGGAACAAACATAACAATGGACTACACCATCCAGTTTGGCGCACTTGGCCCAGCTTTTACTGGCGGAACGGGAGATTACGTTCCACTATTTGAGCCGGCGGCAAGTCAGCTAGTAAAGGAAGGCAAGGGATACATTGTGTCGGCTATTGGTATGGCAAGTGGGGAAATTCCCTACACATGCTACAGCGTGACGGACAAATTCCTTACCGAACACCCCGACAAGGTGGAAAAGTTTTTGCGTGCTGTGTGGAAGGGAACGGAATATGCCACCACCCACAGCGCAACGGAAATAGCAAAGCTTGTTGCACCATACTTTGAAGGAACAACGTTAGATTTACTGACTTCTGCAATAAACAACTATCAGCAGTACGACGTGTGGATGGATAGTCCTGTTACCAACGTGGAAGCTTTTGAACGACTTCAAGACATTATGCAAAACGCAGGAGAACTGACACAGCGAGTGGACTACAACGTAATCGTTGATAACACCGCTGCAAACAAAATTAAGTAAACCTTACAACCTAATTAAACAGGCAGGTGATAAAAAGTGAAAATTCTACAGCTGAAAAATGTGAGCAAGGCTTTTTACACCAAAACACAGGAAACACTTGCCATAAAAGACCTGTCATTGACGGTCAACAAGGGGGAGTTTGTTAGCATAATCGGCCCAAGCGGATGCGGGAAAACCACCGTGCTTTCGCTGATTGCTGGGCTAATTGCCCCAACTAGCGGAACTGTGTGGCACAACACGCAGGGCATTGGATATATGCTTCAGCGCGACCATCTGTTTGAGTGGCGCACCATTTGGAAAAACGTTACCCTTGGGCTGGAAATAAACAAAACCAAAACAGCGGCTAACTGCCAATACGTGGAAAATCTGCTGAAAAAATACGGACTGTGGGACTTTGCCAAGCACTACCCACCACAGCTATCGGGCGGTATGCGTCAAAGGGCGGCGCTGATACGAACATTGGCCACCAACCCAGATTTGCTACTGCTAGACGAGCCATTTAGCGCGTTGGACTTTCAAACAAGGCTAGCCGTGTGCGACGACGTGTACAAAATTATCCGTTCAGAAAACAAAACGGCGGTACTGGTTACGCACGATATTTCCGAAGCAATATCCATGTCGGATAGGATACTTGTGCTATCCAGTAGGCCATCTAGCGTGATACTTGTGCACGAGACGGGGCTATCGGATATTGACACGCCACTAAAACGCAGAGAAAGCGCACAATTTGCACCGCAATTTGAAATGCTGTACAACCTGCTTAACAGTCAAAAGGGGGCAAACTATGGATAAGTTGTCACAAGGGCACAAACTGGCTCTACAAAGGGCAAAACGCAACAAAATTGCTGTGCTTGCCACACAAATTGGCGTGCTTGTTGTTGCGTTGATTATTTGGGAAGTGGCGGCAAATCTTGGGTGGATAGATAGCTTTATTACAAGCAGTCCCAGCAGAATTGCCAAAACCCTTGCAGAACTTACCGTTAGCGGAACAATAGTACACCACGCATTTGTGTCCACCTTGGAAACGCTGTGCGGATTTGCCATTGGTACTGTGCTTGGATACGTGATTGCCGTTGTTTTGTGGTGGAATAGCTTCCTTAAAAAGGTGTTTGAGCCTTATCTAGTTGTACTTAACAGCTTGCCAAAAATTGCCCTTGGACCGCTAATCATCATTTGGGCGGGAACGGGCAAAGCAAGCATAATTACAATGGCGGTGTTAATTAGCGTGGTTATTACCACCATTAGCATACTTAACGGATTTACCGCAACCGATCAAGACAAAATTATGCTACTAAACAGCATGAAGGCAACACGATGGCAAATATTTACAAAGCTTGTAGCCCCTGCCAACGTGCCTACGCTGATGGCCACACTCAAAATTAACGTGGGTATGGCTTGGATTGGCAGTATTATGGGGGAATATCTTGTGTCCAAAGAAGGCCTTGGATATTTGCTTGTGTACGGCAGTCAAGTTTTTAGGCTAGACCTTGTGATGACTTGCACCATTGTGTTGTGTGCACTTGCAGGAGTGATGTACGCAGTGGTTGCCTTGGCGGAAAAACTTGTGTCTAAAAAGTACGAGCAAGGGTAGTTGTTTTCTGGTTAGCGTATACAAAAAAACAACTACCGCACAAAAAAAGAAGGGAGCAGATAACGTTTATCTGTTCCCTTTTGACGTTTATTTAGTTAATTATTTTTGGTTGCCCTTACTGTGCACCAACACAAAAAGTCCGCACTAATTTGATAGCTGTTGGTGTTATCGTTGTTCAACTAGACGTTTTTTTGCAACTGCAATCTAGTTGACTAGCTTGTGTAATTGCATCAAAACTAGCCAAAATTGGGGCAAAATGGGATATTATGTGTGTAATAATAGTTTATAAAAGGCACA
>JAFTHP010000040.1 GCA_017457305.1 Clostridia bacterium
CCAGACAAAAAACGCTAAACAACAGCAATTTGTTTTGCTCAAAATGACATAGAATACAAAAATGTGGTCAACACTTACCAAAAACAAGGAGAAAACAAAACTAATGCTAGAAGTAAGTGTCTTTGAAGAAAAAAGCAAACAAAAGCTAACCAACGATATACGTCAGCGCCTTAAACGGCCTGTCTTTGTATGTATCGGCACGGAAAAGGTCTTTTCCGACAGCCTTGGACCAAGGGTAGGGAGCATGCTAAACGAGCAAATGCAAACCCCTGCATTTATCTACGGAGTGCGCAGTAAAAACATAACCGCCGAGAATCTTTCCTGTTGCTACGACTTTATCAAGTCCCTGCATCCCACCGAGCAAATTGTGGTTATTGATGCCGCCGTTGGCACACCGGAACAAATAGGCAACGTACAAGTATCCAATGGCGGACTAGTTCCTGGCGCCGCCACCAACAAAAACCTTCCGCCCATTGGCGACGTGAGCATTGTTGGGATAGTGGCAGACAAGGGCATGGAAGACTTCTACACCCTGAGCACCGAAAAAGAACTGCTTGTAAACAAGGTTGCCGCATTTATTGCTGAGAGCATTGTTTCGGCAATATCTCAACGCGGATAATTGGACACCGTGTGCAAATTAATACTTAACAAGTTTTAAGCAATATTTCAACAAAATAATGTAATATGATTGTACTTGTACTGTTGTATCTGCCAAAGGTGTACACTATGCACAAAAATTTGACACCAATAGCCCAATATGGTACAATTATATGTAGCAAATTAGCAAACAAAAACTAAAGATAACTCTCGAAAGAGATTTGCGCACCCACGCGGTGCAAAAGGAGAATATTTTGGAACAAAAACGAAAAGGAACGTTATACTATATTATAGCTATAGCAAGCGTTATACTAATGGCGGTGTTATTGTGGACATTTCTTGGTAACAGCCAAGTAAAAATCACACGCAGCCAATTTGAAACAGACCTAAACAATGGCAAGTACGTTAGCGTAGCCATCAACATCTACAACGTTGTGTGCAAGGACTCCAAAGGTATTGAGTACGTGTTCACAGTGGTGGACCGTGCGTACATCGAAACCATCGTCAACGAATACATCAATGCCAACCCAGATAGTGTACTTGCACAAAAGAACGCATTTACAGTAAAAGATCCTAACCAAGCAAGCTGGATGGACTACTTGATGCCAATTGGCGGATTACTTTTGCTAGTTCTACTTGGCGTGGTAATGTTCAAACAAATTGCAAAGCAAAACAACCAAAACATTGATTTTGGTCGTAGCAGAGCAAAGGCTATCACAAACATGAAGGTTCGTTTTTCCGACGTGGCAGGTGCCGAAGAAGAAAAAGAAGAACTGCAAGAAATCATTGAGTTTCTACGCGATCCCAAAAAGTTTACAGCAATGGGCGCACGCGTACCAAAGGGCGTGTTGCTAGTTGGCCCTCCAGGAACAGGTAAAACATTGTTTGCAAAGGCAGTTGCTGGCGAAGCCGGCGTACCCTTCTTCTCTATGAGCGGTTCCGACTTTGTAGAAATGTTTGTAGGTGTAGGCGCTAGCCGTGTAAGAGACCTATTTGAACAAGCAAAGAAAAACATGCCTTGCATCATCTTCATTGACGAAATCGATGCAGTTGGCCGCCAACGCGGTGCAGGCCTAGGCGGTGGTCACGACGAAAGAGAACAAACTCTAAACCAATTGTTGGTAGAAATGGATGGTTTTGAAACATCCACCAGCATTATCATTATGGCGGCAACCAACCGTGCGGACATTTTGGACCCAGCATTGTTGCGTCCAGGCCGTTTTGACCGTCAAATTTACGTTAACCGCCCAGACGTTCGTGGCCGTGAAGCAATTCTAAAGGTTCACGCTCGCAAAAAACCCCTTGCGCCAGACGTTAACCTACGCACAATCGCACGAATCACCGCTGGCTTTACTGGCGCTGATTTGGAAAACCTACTAAACGAAGCAGCAATATTGGCTGTTAGAGCAGGGCGCAACTCCATCACCATGGCAGACATCAACGAAGGTGTAAACAAGGTGGAAATGGGCCCAGCAAAGAAATCTCGTCTTGTAACAGAATCGGACAAGCGCATCACAGCATATCACGAAGCTGGTCACGCAATCCTTGCATACAGCCTTAAGTACTGCGATCCCGTGCACGAAGTTACAATTATCCCACGCGGTATGGCTGCAGGATACACAATGACTCGCCCCGAAAACGACAACCAACATATGAGCAAACAACACCTACTAGACCAAATCACAATGGCGCTTGGTGGCAGAGTTGCCGAAGAATTGGTTATCAAGAACGTTTGCACCGGAGCAAGTGGAGATATCAAGCGCATAACCGAAATTGCACACAGCATGGTGGCAGAGTGGGGTATGAGCGATAAGATTGGTCCATTGTACTACGGCAGTGAAGGCGAAGTGTTTGTTGGCAGAAGCTACGCCACCGAAAAGGGCTACTCCGAAAAGGTTAGCGGCATCATCGATGACGAAGTTAGACGCATCGTTGAAGAGTGCCACACAATTGCAACCAAAATCCTGACGGAAAAAATGGATGTTCTTCAAAACATGGCACGCGTGCTGTTGGAAGAAGAAACAATCCACACCGAACAGGTGGAAATGCTAATGAACGGCAAAAGTGTAGAAGAAGTTATTGCTTCTCTCCACCAAGAAGATGCCCCAAGCGCAACACAACCTGTAATGTCACCAACAGAAAAGAACACCGAAGTGGCAACAGAAGACGCAGCATCTTCCCTTCAAGAAGAACAACCCGCGCCCCAACAAGACGACTCAACAACAGACAAACAATAACAAACACACAAAAAGCAAGAGCCCAGCGCCCTTGCTTTTATTTTTTTTTGCGTTAAGCCATCCAATAGGATGGCTTTTTTTATTGCCAAAAAATTTTTTAAAAAATGTTGTAAAAAACACTTGCATTTGTCGAACAAGTGTGTTAATATTTGTGCCAATCAGAACAACTGTTCTAATCGTGGCCACGAGTTGACTTTGTGCTGAAATTTCTTTACAGGAGGTAGATAACATGAATTTCTACTGCATCCCCATCATTGTTGTTTGTTGCTACCTGATTGGGGAGCTATTTAAACTAATTTTTTTCAACAAACAAAACACCTATAAATATATTCCAATTATAACTGCTCTAGCAGGCGGCTTACTTGGTGTTGCCATCTTCTTTACTAATCCCGAAATCCTTGCTGTAGACAACGCGTGGTCTGCACTGGGTATCGGTATTGTAAGCGGTGCTTCTGCCACAGGAGCCAATCAAATCATCAAACAAATATTTACTAACAAACAGGAGGATCATAAAAATGACTAAACTATTACAAATCCCACAAAAAAGTGGGCTAAATCAAAACAACATCATGGTGGCTTCTGCCACCAAACAACAAATACAATCAAGGGCACTAGATCCTGGTGACATATTGTTGGGTATTCCACCACTCATAGCGACAGTAGATGTTTACCAAGTTGCCAAAACAAGCGGAACGGTATCTCATCCAACATACCCTTGTTGTGATGCTAATAATCGCGTTTTTTGTAAAATAACAGCTAATTCTAAATGCAACTTTAAAACACTTACAAAGGCTTTGCTTACAATTCCGCAAAATATTGCGCTTGGAGACCAAACTGCTATTGGCGGAGACTTTAGTGTTTATCGAGCAAACGCAAACTTTGTGGAATCTTCTATGCCAACAAATACCGTTCAGGCTGTAGTACAAAATGGAACAACGTACGCAGTAATTGACATCAGTGACTACTTGAAGTCTAGTGAATCACAAACCATCTACATTGCTATTCAAAGTGATGAAGGCAGAGATGTTTATTTTCAAAATGCAGGTAGCGTAGAGGTGCTATTTGTTGAAGATGACGACTTTATTCCAACAGGAAAACTAGAAAAAGAAGTTGGTTCAAGGGGTGGTTATGCTGTTAATGCACGCAACGGAAAGCTCCATTTTTCACAGCACATTTATGGCTCCAAAGGTGGCCTTATGCCCTTTGACCTGTCGATGACTTACAATGCTGCAAACTGTAGCTCTTCTTCTGCCAATGGTATCTCTAACGGAGTAAAGGGTTGGATGTTCAATTACCAACAATCGCTCAAGGCTAAGCAAGAAGATATGCTCTATCTAGATGCAGGACACGTGTTGCACACATTTAAACACCCAACAAACAACGATACTGTTTGGTATGATGCAAGCGGTAAAAACGGACTAGTGTTAGTTCAAACATCAACTGGTTATTCCATCAGCGACGGAAAAACAATGACTCTCAACTTTGACACATCCAAACGACTAGTGTCAATTGTGGAAAAACTAAGTTCAACAAGCAATTTGACCACAAGCATCGAGTATTCCGCCGATGGCAAAATTTCCAAGGTAACAGATGGCAATGGAGACGTATATAACTTTGTTTGGACAGCTACACTTGTTACAATCAAGAAAGCAGATACCGTCATCGCAGAAATTACCCTTGACAACGAGCAAATTACACAACTAAAGTACAGTCAATCTGACGACATCGTGAACTTTGAATACAATACAAGTGATCAGCTCATTTCTGTAACAGATAGCGCGTCTCATCAAAAGACGGTATTTGAATACATCAACAATGGCTCTGTCAGCGAAATCAAAAACTATATTCGCAAACCTGTCAATTCCTCTTCTACAACAATAGTCGAGTCTGTAACAGACAGCTATTTTCTAGAATATGGACTATTGCAGACAAAAGTAGCAATGTCCAGAAATACTGCTGTTAAAGCAAATGCCTACAGTACAATGGTATATGCATTTGCAGAAGACGGAGAACTGATTAACTCCGCAGAGCAAAAGGCTGGCGAAATTATGCTTGCGCCTATTCGTGGCAGAACAAAAGAAGACTTTAAAAAATCTTCGGGCAGTTTCCCTGACACCTGCGTAGCACAAGCCACCTTTAGCGGTTCAGAAACCACAATTACTAGTGCCACAAAAACCAGCGATACATTTACGGTAAACGCTTCAAACCAAGTGTTTGACACCTATATGTTTTCTGCTGTTGCGAAAGTTAGCCTGTCCAACAACATATCCAACGATGGATCTCAAAGAATTTACTTGGAAATCCTCAAGGGAACTCAAGTGCTGGGCACAGCAGACTTTGACGTGAGCAAGCGCGAATCGGAAATGGTTAGTGGTATTATCAAACTACCTAAAGCCAACAACAGCCTTAACGCCAGATTAGTTCTTTACAATATCGATGCCGAGGTTCAATTTGGCTATGTAAAAATTTACTCCACCAATAGAGGTGCTCAACTACAATGTATTGACGTTAACACGGGCAATACACAAGCATCTTCCTACGATGGTTCAGCATCAAAAACTTGGTACGAGCAAGATTACTGTAACTTGCAATGCGGTAGTACAACAGTACAAAATGTAGTGTTCAATTATAAGGACTTTATGCTTACAACAATCAGCAGATTGCAAAACCCAAGTGCCTTCAACGTGTGGTACAACGATGGTAAAAACATGTTTTACCAAGTAAGTAGCGCAAGCTTGGTATACAATGGCGTTGCCTACAATATTGCTAACGTTACAGTATGCACAATGTCGTCCACACTAGGCAGGTCAACCTTTGAATATATTGTTCCCTACTCTAGCTACTTGTACAAAGCTCGCAAGGTAACAACCGGCACTAACAGCACAGGCGCTGTTGCAGAAGAAATTGTAAACAGCAAGTTCCAAACAGTACAAGTCAAGGATGAAAAGGGTATTGTTACTGAGTACGAGTACAACGACTATGGCTCTGTAACAAAAAAGAAGATCAAGTACCCAAGTAGCACTTTGATGAATATTGAAGAAGAGACTACTTACACAACCAAGAACTTGCCGTCAACAAGCAAGGAAACAAGGTACTACACAACATATACTCACACTAATAGCTATGGCACGGATTACCAACTAGAATATCAAAAAGATGCTGGCAATCAAACAACAACCTACGAGTACGTTGATGCTTCCAACGACAAGGTTTCCAAAATCTATTCCACACTCAGTGGCACAGAGCACAAAAACCTTCTAACCTACGATGGAGATCTTGTGGGCGCACTAAGTGACGGTTCAACACAAGTAACCTTTGGCTATGATGGTAGAGATAATATCAACCTTGTAAACATTGCTGGAACACCAGTGCTCAGCAAGGTTATTACCTACAACGCAAGTGGTACAACTCAAAGTGTAACAACCTACGGTAATGGACAAAAGATAAAGAAGTACTACGACAAGTATGACCGACTAATTAAAGTAAGCGATTGCACCAATACAGAAACTGTACTAGTAAAATACATCTACTCAGATAATGAAGTGGCTGGCACTGTTACTGAGCCAACCGACTCTTCTCTTGCCATTAGTGCAAACAGTCAACTGCGAGTAGTAATTGACTCTATCGCTGGTACAAGAACAGTCTACACCTACGACCAATTTGGCCAAGTGGTACAAACAAGTAACAGCAAAATTGCAAAGACTATCTCCAAGGACAGTTATGGCAGAGCATCATCGGCAAAAGCAACAATTTCTAGCGATGAGCTAACCAACAACTACACCTACAAAAACTTCTATTCCGATGAGCTAGCTAGTGAAAGTGCCGTAGCAAAGATTAGCAACGTGCAATCTACCATTACTACCACCTACACCAAGGACACTCTTGGCAGACCAACGGAAACGAGGGTTGTTCATGGTAGCTATGGTCACAAATATGTATACAGCTACATCCCACGTCAAACTAGAACTTGGGTAGAAGATGATGGCCCAATTGCTCCACCTATCTTCCCTACTGGGGTTGCGCCTACAGCCCTTGGTGGTTACTGGCAAGTAACAGATAAGGGTACAACGCAGTATGTTGCTCAATTCCAAGAATACACGCTAGTAAATGGCAATGCAACGTCATCAAGTACCTATACTGTTGAATACGACGCAAATGGTAACATTACCAAATATGGTGACGTAACCTATGAGTATGACAAACTTAACAGACTTATTAGAGAAAACAATCCTGCTCTTGACAAAACCATCATTTGGAGTTATAATGCACTAGGAAACAGAACCGAAGTAAGGGAGTATGCATATACTACAGCCACCAGTCCTACCGGTGGAGTAATAACAGCATATATCTATGGCAATGACTGGAAACAATTGATTGTTCTTTCTGG
The DNA here is from genome assembly GCA_017457305.1 of Clostridia bacterium. Classification (GTDB taxonomy): domain Bacteria; phylum Bacillota; class Clostridia; order Christensenellales; family CAG-314; genus Fimimonas. The sequence continues at coordinate 7,222 of JAFTHP010000040.1, forward strand.
TACTACCACAAAAACTATCTCTTACAACAGTGCTGGTAACCCAACCAACTACAAGGGAGCAACACTCACTTGGACTAGGGGCAGACTGCTTGCTAGCTACAAGCCAAGTGGTAGCAGTTATACTACTACCATGCAATATGATGCTAATGGTATTAGATGTAGCAAGACTATTCCTACATCTACTCAACCAAACGTATTCCGTTACGTATATGATGGTAACAACCTAGTTAGAGAAACCAAGTCTGGTACTTCATCCTATACCAAGACCTTCCTATACAATAGCCAAGGCATAATTGGCTTTGCTATTGGTAGCACAGTATACACTTACCGCAAGAACCTGTTTGGCGACATCATTGCCATCTACCAAGGTGCTACCAAGAAAGCCGCTTACCTATATGATGCTTGGGGTAACTGCACAATTACCCAAGATACCGATGGTATTGGTACTGCAAATCCATTTAGATACAGAGGTTACTACTGGGATAACGACCTACAACTCTACTACTTGATGAGCCGTTACTACGACCCAGCAACTGGCAGATTTATTAACGCGGATAGCCTAGAGTATCTTGATCCCGAAACCATTGGTGGATTGAATCTGTATGCATACTGTGGTAATAACCCAGTAATGCACAATGATGCATTTGGTAACGACTGGAATAATACATGGTGGGGAAAAATGCTGATAGGCTTGGGTATTGTTGTCACTGCAGTTGCTTTTGCAGCAGCAGTCGTGGCATCTGCTGGTACTGTTGCAGCAGTTGCAGGAACGGCAGCTGCGACTATCGGATTAAGTGCGGCTACAGTTTCCACCGTGGCAACAGTCGCATCAATTGCAACCACAACCGTAGGCGTTGGAATTGCCGCATTCGGTGTTAGTGATGCTATTGAGGTATGGTCGGGAGGTCTTAACCCCATACGAGATTGGGTACTAGAGGGAGATCAAAATATATATAATAACAATAAATCGGGTTTTAATATCGCAGGTTCTGTTGCAACACTAATTGGTACTGTTGGTCCATCAATTATTAAAGGTTTGCACCCACAAGTGAATTTTGGCGGTCATAATACTCCTATGTCGGGACAACCCTCTCGCTCTCAGTTAGTAAACAATCGTAGAGATGGATATCAAATTAACTTCTATGATGCAAACGGTAACTGGAATTTAAGATGGGATGCGTATACTCAAGACGGGCACTCTAATCCTCATGTGCACTATGATATTCCAGGAAGCTACGGAAGCATGCTTGGTATCTGGTGGTGGATCAAAAAACTAATAGGGAAATAGTTAATATGGCGTTGGATAGAAATGGAAAGGTGATCAATAATTACACATATAAAATTGCAAAAATGGCTGTGTCGGAAGGGAGAGACGAATTGGTTTTTGCGTATCATGGATTGGAGTATTACATCTGTGTCGCCAATATTGCTATTCTTAAAAAGTTTTATGGCAAAAAATCTATATATCAAGAGTTTGATAATCCGTTCGAGCCATCCTGGTGCTGTTGTACCGAAAATGGCGATGTGTTAACAATTGCATCTAAAGAAAACATTATGGATGAGATTCGAATAAATGGAAAAAGCCTTGAAGATATATGGTCTCAAATAATTTTGTTGTAATACAAGTAATGCAAACCACAATATTGGGAGTGTGGATATCTGTATACAATGGATCCAATTTTGTTTACAAAAGCAAGAACTCTCTAACGAAACAAGACATAAGTACTTCATATATAATAGCCAACTAATAACACTTCAACAGCGGAAGAGTTTTCTTCCGCTGTTTTGCTTACCAACGAAACAACCCTACTATTGACAAAACCATCATTTATTTTGCAATGTTAAGTTAATATGCAATAATAAAAGCAAGGGCGCTGGGCTCTTGCTTTTTGTGTTTTTCTGTTGTGGATTATTTATCTGTTGAGGGGTTTTCCAGCTTGATAAGTTCATCAATGATGTTGCTGCCTTCAACTGGGATAACGTTGTAGTCTGCCAATTCAAAGCTGCAGTATCCTGAACGGAAACGTACTGTTGTGTACAATGGTTCTTGTCCGTCGGAGCCTTGAAGCTTATCTGCGTTTGTCAATGTGTCTGGAAGGTTGTATTGAACAAGTAGTGGATTGGATCCAACCGCTACAGAAACAGCATTGAGTGTTACGTCTACATCTTTGCCATTGTTGTTTAGGCGAACGCCTTGAGCGTAAACAAAGCCAAACGTTGCCGATTGAACTTGATTGTAAAATGGATCAAATACTGTAACAGATGGGTTATCTTGGAAACGGTCAGATTGTTTTTCCAAGCTACGAACGTATAGCAAAACTTGATTTGCATCAATAAAGGCTGTTGGCAACTTTTTAGCTTCGTAGGTACTGCTCTTGCTGCTGTCGGCTCTATCTGTGTAAACTACGCTTGCTGTGCGCTTTGCATTGTCGTAGGTTGTTTCGATGCGGTAGTTGGAAATGCCTTGATGCTTTTTACCAAAGTAGTAACCTTCAACGTCGGTAAAAGACTTTTGTGGAAGTTGGTTATCTTTATGGAATACAACTTCTGTTTTAACAACAGAGTACAACACTGTGCCACTACTTGGAACGTCCAATGTTTGTGGAATTTTGCTGTCGTCTTGTTCCTCGGCATCCTTCACTGCGTCCAACATCGTTCCAGCCAAAACGTCTGAGCTGTAGCTTGCCCACATCAATTTTGTTGTAGCAAACTTGTAGTTGCCGTTTTCTTCCTTGGATAGAACAGTGGTGTATGTTCCCGCTACGTCGTATGGGATAATTTCATCGCCTGTTACAAAGGTGTTGATTGTTTCCGATGCGCCTCTTGCTTGGATTGGTGTGTCGCGGTAGTATGTTTTGCTGTTTACTGTGTAACTGTTGAACAATCCGCCGCTAGCTGTTTCTGCAAGAAAATCCGCCTTGGAAATAACAAACGTATATTCTTCGGTGTCGTTAACCCAGTTGCCAGATTCGTCCTTGTGGGAACCCAACCACCAACGTACTGTGGATTTTGTTTGGGAAACGTTTGAGCCGCATCCGGAGAGCACCGCTGTTAGCATAACCACCAATAGTAGCAATGTTAGTATCTTTTTCATGTCTATCTCCAATAAATAAATATCTTATATGTGACCGTCGGCTGTTGCGACAGTACCAGTATTATACCACATCTTGCCCACAGTTGCCAACTATAATTGAAATATTGCTAACAAACTGAATTTAATCTGCATCAACTATTGCGGTGAATTGTCAAAAATGGTACAATATAACTACAAAAACACCAAGGATATCTCTTTGCGATGATTACTATCTACAAATCCAACACCTTTTGCGATGCGGCAAGCTACGTTATGCAACTGTTGCAAAGGGTGGACAAAACTAACCTTTCGGTTATGCATACAGTAATTGTCCCCGACCGTACCAGTCTAGAATCGGAGCGGGCGCTTTTGCACGCGGTAAAGAGCAGTTTCAACAGCCAAGTTCGCACATTTAGAAGACTAGCTAACGATATACTTCCCACTTGCGATTACCTATCCAAGCAATCGGGTATAATGGCGCTTGGCGGAATCATCCGCGATCAAAAATCTAACCTTACCTGCTACACCAAGGGCACCGATACCCCTGGTTTTGTGGCGGATATGTACGACACAATCAGTATGCTCAAGTACTGCAAGGTTAGCCCTGAACAACTGCTAAACGACAACCTTCCACGCACAGTGCAAGGCAAGGCGCACGATATTGCCATCTTGTACAAGGCCTACCTTGATTACACTCGCGATAGGTTTGTTGACTCTGCCGACAAGCTGGATTTGCTAACAGAACAAATATCTCAATCTCAAATTGTAAAAAACAGTTATTTCTACTTGTACGACTTTGAAAGTTTCACAGCGCAAGAACTTGCCATTGTGGAACAGCTAATGTTGCACAGTCAAGGGGTAGTGGTGGCGTGCTGTGCAAGCAACAACCCACGTGAACAACACCTGTACACCAACGAGATTTTCAATGGCGTACTAAAAATATGCAAACAAAACGGCATTGAACCAAATATTGTAGAAGGGCATCACCACAAAAACAAGTACGTGGAGCAAATTGGCAAATACGTGTACCACTACGGCGATTGCACACCCATCAATGCGGATAACTTTGTACAAATTTTCGGTGGCGAATCTCGTCTAAACGAAGTGTATGCACTAGCTTGCCAAGTGCAAGATTACGTGCGTAGTGGTGGCCGATTCCGCGACGTGTACGTTGTTGCAAGCGACGTTGCCAAATACACAAATACCATTAGCACCGTTTTTGAAGAGTTTGAAATCCCCTACTTTTGCGATAGACAATTTTGCCTTGCCGATCATCCCTACACAAGATACGTAACCGATTATCTTGCGTTGTGTCGCAACAACGGCAAACTAAGTTACGTGCTCAATTTTGTAAAAAACTATCTGTTTTGTGGTATGTTTGACGACGACTTGCAGCAAGATGACGACGTTTTCCAATTTGAAAACTACTGCTTGATGTTCAACGTTTCCTACAACTACAGCAAGTTCAGTTTGGGTACAAACACTCCACAATTTGAGCCAGCGGAGCGCTTCCGTAAAAAGTTCAACGACCTATACACTAAAGTAAAGCTGCCTACTAACGACACCGTAAACAACTATGTTACTGCAATTCGCAAGCTAATTGAACTGTCCGATTTGGACAACAAGACAATGGCTTTTAGCACACAGCAATCCAAGCAAGGGCTGGCTTACGAAGCCAAGGTGACGGCGCAAGTTGCGGAAAAATTCCAGCAAGTACTGTTGCAAGCGGAAAAAATTCTTGGCGACAGATATATGTCGTTAGATGATTTTATCA